>JAYSTR010000120.1:0-93390 GCA_043719555.1 Bacteroidota bacterium
GCACTGTTAAATGGCAATCTAAATGCAAAGTTCCGCCATATTTTATAATACGTAAGTTGTGTAAATCTACCCAATTTGTTTTGCGAGATTTCTGTAAGGTATCAATCAGTTTTAAAAGTAATTCATCATCAGCTTCATCCATTATGCCAGCTATAGATTGACGCAAAATTTTGTAGCCAGATACAATAATAATGATGGCAAATACAAACGCAACAACACTATCAATCCAAGTATAATTTGTAAAATACATTAAAATTAATCCGATGATAACACCAATGGTTGCATAGGTATCAGATTGCATATGTTTACCAGTTGCAATAAGAGACAGAGAATTATTTTTTTGTCCATTCTTTACAGCAACAAATCCAACAGCATAATTTATAAACCCAGTTAATGCCACTAACACAATACCATAATCTAGTTTTGCTAAAGCGTGAGGATGTTTAAGATTGTTGATGGCTTCATAAACAATTACAAAACTTGAAACTATCATTAAGGTTCCTTCTATAGCAGCGGATAAAAACTCAATTTTACCGTGACCATAAGGGTGGTTTAAATCTTTTGGTTTAGAAGATATATATAAACTATACAAACCAATAAACCCACTAATTACATTTATGGTATATTCTAATGTGTCTGTTAGTATAGCAACTGAATTGGTTAAATACCAAGCAACTAATTTTATTAAAAACAATACGACAATTAAAGCTGTAAGTTTTTTTTGGATGTTATAATTTTCGGTGGAAGTAGACAAATTGTAGAGTATTTGGTACCTCAAATGTATCTATTTTAGTCTAAATAATTAACTGATAAATTAAGGTAAGACATATTAACAATAAAAACAACTTTTATTATATACATTTTGAGAGTATATTTATGTGAGTTAAACGTATATTTTAGTTGTTTTAAGGATGAAATACTTTATTTGGTCTATATTAATTTTTTTGGCAACCAGTGCTTTTTCGCAAAGCGATACTGGTATTATTGCAAAAGATATAACAACATTATCTATTGAAGAATTATTGAACATAGAAGTTGTTAGTTCAACTAAAAAAATGCAAGCCGTAAGCGAAGCCCCTTCAATTATTTCGGCTATTCAGTTGCAACAATTAAAAAATATTGGCGCTGTAACATTAATAGATGCTTTAAAATTTATTCCGAGTGTTGAGGTAAGTATGGGCATCGATGGTTTTTATAGATTATCAATTAGAGGTACTCGTAAAGAAGGAAACATTTTATTATTAATTGATGGTCAAGGAATGAATGATTTTTATAATGGGCGCGCAATATTTGATTTACCAATTGACTTTATCGATAGAGTAGAAATTATTAGAGGCCCAGGCTCATCTATTTATGGCTCAAATGCTATGGTAGGCGTTATAAATGTAATCACCATTAAAAACAATTCTTTTTCGGTAGGCGGTGGTATAAACTCTACATTAAAAGTAGGAGCAAATTTTTACAAAGAAACCAATAAGTTAAAATTAGCCATATCGGCTGGCGGGCAAACAAGTAAAGGAGCAAACGCAGTAATTGATACGGATAAAGTAAAAGACTTAACATGGAGTTTAACAAATGCTGATAAAAAATTTAGGACGAATCGATGGAATAATGATGGATATATAAATTTGAACTTGGATTACAATAACTTACACTTTAAGTTATTTGATTTTGCTAGGCAACAAGGCATGTGGGCGGGCCCATTATATATTACAACAAACAACTCTAAGTTATTTACAAATCAGTTTATGACTTCAGTTAGTTACGATTACAAAATCAGCGATAACGTTATTATTACGCCTAAACTGTATTCAAATGTTAATCAACACGATTTTTTATCTCAGGAAACACCTAAAGAATATATGTCATTATCTGGAGACATTTTTGCAGATGGAAAAAAAACCAGAGAAACCTATTTAGGTAAAACTTATGGTTTAGAAACCAATATATTAATAATGGCGAATGATAATTTAGATTTATCATTTGGAACATTATTTGAAGATTTACATGTGGCAAAATATAATTTAACACGTAACTATCAAATCGTAGGCGATTATAATAAAGTAAAGTTTGGTAATTACGACAACATTCAGTTCGATCAAAAAGATAAACGACGATTTATATCAGGCTATACTTTTCAGGGAAATTATAAATTAAATAATTTTTCGCTAACGGCAGGTATTCGCTTCGATGATTATAGCGATTTTGGGCAATCTTTTAATCCGCGCATAGGTATTACATACAAGCCATTTAAATTTTATAGTGTTAAGGGTTTGTACGGCAGAGCTTTTAGAGCGCCAACATTTAATGAGTTATATGACAACACAACGCTAGGTAATCAATATGGTGTTAGGGGAAACACCAATTTAAAGCCAGAAACAATTAACACAATAGAGTTTTCAAACGAGTTTAATTGTAAATTATTTATAATAAAATATAATATATTTTATATTCAAAATAGTAATTTAATAAGCATATACGATCCACATGGAGGTGGAAGTATAGGAGTATACAATAATATCGGAAACCAAACCACTTATGGTCACGAGGTTGAAATTGATATTAAGGCCACAAAAAACTTATTTGTAACTGCCAATTATTCGCATTACCAGGCTTTATTTAGCTGGAATGCAAATAACGTAACAACAGCAGATTATAAGTTTTTTGAAAAACAACCTAAAGAATTAAAGGCATTAACTAATGCGCCAAACTTACGTTTGAATTTGGGAATTACATACCATATTAAGAAATTAGAAGCGTTTATTGGCGCTAATTATGGTAATCAATCGTATAACAATAATCGCTTTTATTTAGAGCAAGATCACTATGCGCATATACCTCAATACATTCAAGCTTCTGGTAATATTAAATATAATATTAGTAAAAATTTTTCGGCAAACATTAATTTTTCAAATTTTGGTAAAAAATATAGCGACCCAGAAGAATCAACAAATATTGATGCCTTTGGAACAAAAGGATTGATACAGCCATCTGAAACTGTGCTACTAAATGTAACGTATAAATTTTAGGAGTCATGAAAGCAATACACATATTTATCGTTTTAATTATTATAATGGTTGCCAACGGTTCGTGCCGAAAAAAAAGTCGTGTGCCCGAAGCGACAACCCTTGGTACTATCACGGTTGATTTAGATGCAAACCCTGAAGTTATTAGAAAAAGAGAAAGTTTAATAGGTAATTTTATTTGCGATGCTATTGCAAAGAAAATGGCGTTTAAGGGTAAAGCGTTTGATTTTGTTTTGGTAAACAGTGGCAATATTCGATTTAGTTCATCAATTCGCCCTAGTGGTATTTACCCCGCTGGACCCGTTACCGATAAAATGGCGGACGAAATGCTACCATTTGGTGATGAAAGTGTTATTGTTAAGTTAAATGGCAAACAGCTAAAAGAAGTTTTTGAAAGATCAATAGCTCAGTACCCTTTAAATAAAGGGCCATTTATGCAATTATCTAATAATATTAAAATAATAATTGACACCACTAAAAATCCACAAACAATAAATATTAATCAAGATGAAATTATAAATACAGGGCATCGCATTACCTCTATTAAAATAAATAATACTGATTTAGATACGTTTGCTATTTATACAGTTGTTTTGCCAAGTTATATTGCCGAAGGAAATGATGGCTATGTTACTTTAAAAAAGCTTTCGGCTAGTTTAAAAGAAACTGTTGCAGACGAACAAGTAAATGCAGTAAAAGAATTACTAATTAATGATGGAACTGTTACTCCTGTTTTAGAAGGAAGAATTATTTTTCAGTAAGTGAATAAAAGAGCTCATATAATCATTATTCTAATTGCGCTTATGGGCGCTTCAGGAAATGCTGTGGCTCAAAAAAAAGAAAAAGAATATGAATTAAAGGCGGCCTTTGTTTTTGGATTTACAAAATACATAGAGTTAAATAACCCTGAACAAACTTTTGTAATTGGGGTACTAGGTAACTCTCCTATTGTTGATGAGTTAGAAAACCACTCTATTAATAAAAAAATAAACAATAAAAAAGTAGTTATTCAAAAACTACTTCACACTTCAGATATATCTAAATGTCAAATTGTTTTTATACCTGAATTCGTTCCCTTTTCGTTGTTAAAAGAATTTTTGGAAACCGAAAAACCAAAAGCCACATTAATAATTACAGAAAAAAAAGGAGCCCTTGATGTTGGCTCCGGTATTAATTTTTTATTAGTTGATAATAAAATAAAATTCGAAATCAACGTGAGTGCTTTAAATCAACAAAACATTAAAGCTAGTTCTCAATTATTAAAACTCGCAGTCAATATTAAAAACTAATGGGCCTTCTCTCTAACATATCGATTTATCGTAAACTTGTGCTTATGCAGGTAATTACGGCTGTTATTGTGGTTTTAATTTGCTCAACCACATTTGTGGTTATGTCTTACAACTCAGATTTAAAAAGCAAAACCAGTAATTTAATATCTATTGCTAATGTGATGGGAAGTAACGTGGTTGCGCCTATTGTTTTTCATGATAAAGAAGGAGCAAACAGTGTGTTAAACGACTTAAAAGTTGAAACAGACATTATGAATGCGTGTGTTTTAGACACATCGTTATCAATATTTGGATATTATAGTAAACAAGGTGCTATTTATTATCCATTTAATAATGTGCCAAAAGACAAAGTGTTTTCTAAAATCGAAGACAAATATGTTTATGTGTACTATAAAGTAATAAATGAGGGTGAATGGATAGGGACTGTTTGCCTTAAGGCTGATTTGGCATCACAGCAAGAACAATTATATACGCGTATTAGAGTAATGTGTTGGATTGTTTTGATTGGCGCACTGATTGCTTATTTAATTTCAACGTATTTACAAAAGTATATTTCAAGACCGATTAATAAATTAATGCGTGTTACCGAAAACATTATACAAACACAAAACTATAGTTTACGTTCATCATTCCACGGTAAAGATGAGATTGGAAAAATGTCGCAAGCATACAATAAAATGTTAGATCAAATTGAGCTTCACGCTAAAGAATTAAGTAACACCAATAATGAATTAGAGGATAGAGTAAAATTACGTACCCAAAAACTCGAAGAACAAAACATAAAATTAATGGCTGCTACAGAGTTAGCAGAACAATCTAAACAAGCAAAGGATGCTTTTTTAGCAAGTATGAGTCACGAAATACGAACACCTTTAAATGCGATTATTGGTTTTCAAGCACTTTTAAAAGATACACCCTTAAACGAAGAGCAGCTTGATTACGTTGATTCTATTGACTTTGCAGGAAAAAATTTATTATTAATTATAAATGATGTTTTAGATATTTCTAAAATAGAAGCAGGTAAATTTACATTTACTAAAGAGGATTTACATATTGAGAAGGAACTACATTCGGCCATTGATTTAATGAGTTATAAAGCAAAAGAAAAGCAACTAATAATTACATTCAATCATGACAAAAGAATTCCTTCAAATTTAATAGGTGATTTAGCACGCTTTAATCAAATTATTTTAAATTTATTAAGCAACGCTGTTAAATTTACTGATTTGGGCTCCATTACTATTAATGATAAATTAATTGAAGAAACAGAAAACGATGTGTTATGCGCTTTCGAAATTATTGATACAGGAATAGGTATTCCTAAAAATAAACAAGAAATTATTTTCGAACATTTTTCTCAAGCATCTTCCGAAACTTCACGACGATTTGGAGGAACGGGTTTAGGTTTAACCATAGTTAAAAAACTATTATTACTACAAGGCGGTGATATTAGTTTAAGTAGCGAAGAGGGCAAAGGATCTAAGTTTTCGTTTTATTTACGATTTCAAAAAGATAACGGTAACGTACAAAAAGCTATGCCTTTGGAGCTTACTACTTATGCTAATATTGTTTTTGATAAAACTAAAAATTTAAAAATTTTATTAGTAGAAGACACGATTCTTAATCAAAGACTCGTGAAAAAGATAGTTGAGAAATGGGGTTATAAATTAGATGTTGCTAATAATGGCCTAGAGGCAATAGAATTACACACTAAAAACGTTTACGACATTATTTTAATGGATATACAAATGCCAATAATGGATGGATACACAGCTACCCAAAACATCAGAGCGATGGACAGTGTTCAGAAAAAATCGGTACCAATTATTGCCCTTACTGCACACGCCTCTCAAGAGGAAGCGGAAAAATGCATTAAGTTAGGAATGAACACTTATATTTCTAAACCATTTAACCCCGATTTTCTGCGAAATGCCATATTGCAATTAACTTCTAAGCAATTAATTAATCCCGAAAACAGCTTAAATAATCTTGTTAATGATTCCGATAAGTTATATGATTTAACGTATTTAAAAGATCATGCTGATGGTGATTATGTTTTTTTAGTAGACATGATTAATACGTTTTTAACCGATACACCAGATTTTATCGTTCAATTAAAACAAGATATTAATGAAGGTGATTACCAAAAAATAAAAGTAACCTCGCATAGTATGAAGGGATTGTTTTTAACGTTAGGAATGAATGATGCTGCTAAGTATTTAAAAGATATTGAAACTATGTCGGTAGATGGAATACCTCTATCAATGATTGAGACTAATTATTTTGTTATAGAAGGGCTATTTAATAAGGTTAAATCCCCATTAGAAAAAGATTTAGAAACATTTAAAACAATGATTTCGGTTTAAATTTCTTTACGCATACGCGCAACAGGAATTTCTAGTTGCTCACGATATTTAGCAACAGTTCGTCGAGCAATGTTATAACCTTTTTCTTTTAATATAATACACAAGGCATCATCCGTTAAGGGACGTTTTTTACTTTCGGTATTAACACACTCTTGTAATATTTTTTTAACCTCTCTAGTACTAACCTCTTCACCGCTATCAGTGCTTAATGACTCGGAAAAAAAAGTTTTTAATAAAAACGTTCCGTATGGTGTTTGCACATATTTGCTGTTAGCCACACGCGATACGGTTGATATATCTAAATTAACTTTATCGGCAATGTCTTTTAAAATCATTGGTTTAAGTTTCGATTCATCACCAGTAGAAAAGTATTCCATTTGATATTGCATAATGCAATGCATTGAAACCAGCATTGTTTGGTGGCGTTGCTGTAAAGCCTCAATAAACCATTGGGCCGATTCTATTTTACCTTTAACAAAACTTGTCGCTTCTTTACTCGATTTTTCTTTGGCTCTAGAGTATTCCTTCAACATTTCAATGTAATCATCACTTATTTTTAACTCAGGTAAATTACGCTGGTTAATACTAAGTTCAGCAATACCATCATTCACACTAATATTAAAGTCTGGCACAACCTCCGACATCTGACCTTTATTATCTCCCTCTGAGTTTCCTGGCCTTGGATTAAGGTGCGTTATTTCATCAATAATTTCTTTTAATTCCGAATCTTCAATATTAAGTTTACGAATAATCTTGTCGTAATGTTTTTTCGAAAACTCATCCATCATCGTGGATACAACTTCAATAGCCAATACGGTTTCTTTAGCTTTTATAGGCTTGCGTTCAAGTTGTATCAACAAACATTCCTGCAAGCTTCGAGCACCAACACCAGCGGGATCAAAGGATTGAATAATTTTTAAAACAGTTTCTAATTCTTCTTTAGTAGCGCTTGTGTTTTGAGAAAACGCTAAGTCATCCACAATTAAATCTAAATCTCTACGGATGTAACCATCTTCATCAATACAACCAATTAAATATAATCCAATGGTATATTGAGTTTCAGTAATATCTCTTAACCCTAATTGTTCCTCGAGCTGCGAATGAAAATCAGGACCCTCAACAGCTACAACCTGAAACACTTCATCGTCTGCACTTCTGTTAGATACTTCATATTTATAGGCATCTAAATCACCTGCATCCATATAGTCTTCTAATTCGTAGCCATCATCAATTTTATCAACTTCCTTTTCTTCGTAATCATTGATTTCTTCGCCATCGTTAGAATCTATTTCATCGTATTCGTTATCTTCAATTTCGTTATCAGCAACATTTAAATCCTCTTCAAGTGCGGGATTAAGCTCTAACTCTTCTTTAATACGTTGTTCGAGGGCAACAGTGGGCAACTGCAACAATTTCATTAACTGAATTTGTTGAGGCGATAGTTTCTGTAATAATTTAAACTGTTGTGTTTGCCTTAAAGCCATAAATCAAGGTTAAATATACAAAAAACAGCATTAAAACTAAGGAGGATAAAAGGATTTTAATAATTGTAGTATGGTGAAATAAACCAATACACCACAACACCAGTAATGGTTACATATAACCAAATTGGGTAGCTAAAGCGTGTTATTTTTTTATGCTTTACTCTATCATCTTTTAATCCATAATAAAAAGACAATAAAACTAACGGTAAAACAACAACGGCACATAAAATATGGCTTAATAATAAAATTAAATAAGTTGTGCGTGTTCCACTAACCAACGTTGCTTCATCAGCATCTAAAACGTGGTTGTGGTTTAGGTCACCATAAATGGTATCAGGAATAAAATAATGAGCCGTTACATACGATAAAATAAATAACACCGACATAAAAAATGCAGTAAGGTTTAGTTTTTTGTGTAAAGCAATGTTTTTATTTTTTATAGCCCAAAGCGATAACATTAATAAAACACTACATAACCCATTTATAGCAGCATTTAGTAAAGGAAGTTTATAAATAAAGACTGGAAAAGTATCAGGAACAGGAATTAATTTTTGGTTTAAAACTACAACGATGGCACAAACCAAGATAGATACGCCTAAGGTAATTTTAAAAACTGTTTTATCGTTTTGTTGATTTAGTAATTCTTGTGTGTTCATTGTAGTGGTTTTTAGCGGGCAAATATACTACATAAGTGTATAATATTGTGAGACAAACCACTATAAATAAAGAATCCTGTAAGGTTTAATTTTACTGGTTTTATTTTTTTTATGATATCAGTTCGCCATTTACCGTTAACGCTTTCGAGCTACCAGTAGTGCGACTCAAGGCACTTTTCAACCGAATACTCCTGACAAAGATAGAATGTTTCTATGCATTTGCAATGCAAAATGAATGTCTTTCGCGGAGCGACATTTATTGCAAATGCTTTGGTGTGCGCCCGCATTGCCCGGTAGGTGCTGTTAGCAGTAGCTTTTTTTAATACCGCTTACAATTTATTTCTGCAATATTCATAATCTCGTCAAATATAATATTGTTTGCATAAATTTGCATCCATTCTACACCGTTAGACGCAGGAAAACAAATCGCAATATTTCCTTTATCTGACTCTTCTCTACATTTCTTGGTAGCACTAATACTATTGCCGGAATTTGGAGTATCCGAATATGCCGGGTTATAAGTGTTTTTAAATATTTCTTCCCAGTTAATTTGTCTGTGATTTAAAATTATAATAATGGAACCTCTTTTCCACCCAGTAGCATTCCATAAATATTCGTGTCCAATTACGCATTCTTTTAAAGTGTCCAACTTGAATTTTCCTTTTTCATTAATTAAAATGTCGGAGTTAGATTTAAATAAATCACTATCTTTTTTAATTCCATAAACATATGCAGATATACATTTTTCTAAAAGAGGTTTAATTACAAGTTTATTGGCAGGCAATAGATTATTTTCTTTATAGTAATGTCTAATTTTTCCTGTTAAATTAACAATTAACGGTCTGAAATATTCATTTTCCATTCTAAAGATATTGGTTTTTTACTTCTAATAGGTACATAAATCTAAGTATAATATTATAAACTATCAAAGACGAAATAACGTTTTGAATGCCTATGTTACTCACATGGGTATATATTTCGGTAGTTGTACTGGTTTAAATCAGGGAGAGCATCTCTGGGCTTTTTATTTCTATAGGCTTCGGTTTCAACACATCGTTGTAGTCGTTTAAGGTTTGAATATAAACACCCGTGTTCTTAAAGGTATCTCTTATAGTATTTAGCGCTTCGGCATGATAACCAATATGCCAACCTTTTTGAGTGTGACTCCATTTAACACCAGGCAATGTTTTAACCAGCTCAATGGCTTTTGCATCGTAATCAAATTTCATAAATAATTTCATACGGTTATTGTGTAACCCATGCTCAATAAACAATTGTTTTACCATACAGTAAAATTATGCTATTTTATAGCATCGTATTGCTATGTTTTATAGCAATATAGCAAAAAACCTCTAGCGTTTTAGTGCTAGAGGTTTTTGATATGCGTGCTTTGTAATAGTATTAGTGTGCTACGTGTTCTTCAGCTGGTTTTGCCTCATGTGCTACGCTATCCATTTTTGCAGGTTCAGTAGAAATTACATGCGTTGTATCAGTAACAACAGCTTCTTCAGTTGCAGCCTCGTGCTCAGTAGTTGCAGCGGTTTCATGTTCCGCTCCCTCGTGTCCACTATGATCGCCAGCTTCACATTTTTTCATACACTCTTCTGAGCAATCTTCTTTACATTCGCATTTAGCTTTGTGGTGTCCGCCATCGCAAGTGCTTACTAAAAGCAAAATTAATAAGATAGTTACTAAGCCCATAATTAATGGAACACGAAAAGAAACTGGTTTAGATTCTGTAACGTGATGGCTGTCGTGATCGTGATGAGAACTCATAATGTTTTTAGTTTAAATTATATCTGGTAAAAATAATGGAATTATTATTTATACAAAACTATTGGATTAAAATTTTTAGTTTTTGAGAGCCTTTTCCGTTATTTAAAGTCATAAAATAGATTCCTGCAGGTAAAAATGACACATCAATTGTTTGGCTACCTACAACATCGAATAATTTAACTGTTTGGCATTGTGCATTAAAAATGGTAGCACTTACCTGATTAATAGTTGATGGTAGTTTTATATTTAAAATACTTGAGCTAGGATTAGGAAAAACAGAAATGTTTAAGTTGTTTTTTTCATTTTCCATTAAACCAACAAATGACACAACACTTTGGCGGTACCGAGCTTGATTAGCAACAAAAGTATTGTTGTTGTAAGTTCCGGATACTTCTAAAACAGGAATGTGTTCCGAAGTTGTTAACCATTGGTAGCTTCTTTGAAAATTAGGAAATCCAAATTTAAAGGGAGTAGGACCAACAATAGGCAGAGTAATAGTGCCTTTTATAGTATCCATGCTGTATTGTGTTGTTATTACACGTAAGCAATTATACGTTCCTTTAGGAGTAGTAATACTGCCATAACCATCCGCTTCAGTAATACGATAACCTTCTTTAGAATATTGAAAAGGAATGGCAGTTGTTGTTGGCGTAGAAAATTTAAAAATAGTAGAATCTCTATCGGTGTAATTTAAAGGAAACTTATATAAAACATCTTCTTTTCCCGCATCAAATAAACTAGGAACAGGTATACCATTTATTTTTACACCCAATCCTTCTGTAATAAACTTAGTGGAAGACTTACTATAAAAATTATAAACATCCGTAATTTTAATAGATGGTACACCAGGAATAGGAATGGTTGGTATAGGAACAGTATCTTGAACCAATTCACCATAGGCTGTAAAACCAAACAAGATAAAGTATGGAGTATTTAAACCGGATTTAAAGGCACGTACCGCTTGTGAAGTTGGAACTAATGTACTAAAATCCCAAGTATGGTTTGAGCCAGTTGTGGTATAATCTCCTACAGAAGCTAAGGTTGCATTGCTGTATCGAATGGTATCGCCTGATATAGGCATACTTGATGCCGTAATTGAAATTTGTGCATTTGAAAATAAAGCACTAATTAGTATAGATGCAGAAAGTAAAAGTTTAGTCATTGTGTTAAAATTGATTTGTAGTAAAAATAGTAAAAATATTACCAACTTCCACCAGAACCACCTCCACCCCCACTACCGCCACCAAATCCACCAAAGGAAGAACCTCCGCCACCGCCACCAAAATCACTAAATGATGAACCGCCACCAAAATACGTTATACCGCCCCCGCGACCACCACCGCCATTTTTACTTACAACCATTAATACAACAATAATGATTATGATGATAGGAATAACATTATTTTCGTTTTTGCTTTTACCTTTTGTTTTTACATTGTATTCGCCTTTGGCAGCAGCCATTAAATTAGTTACACCTGCATTAACGCCATCATAAAAACGTTGTTCCTTAAAAAATGGCACCATTTCATTCTCACGAATGTGTTTGGTTTGTATATCGGTTATTGCGCCCTCTAAACCATAACCAACCGATATAAATAGTTTTCGTTCGCCTTGGCCACCTGTAGGTTTTATTAATATAACAACCCCATTATTTTTATCTTTTTGCCCAACACCCCATTTGTTTAAAATTTCGGTTGCAAAACTAGCATCATCTAAACCAGTTAAATCGTCCACAACTACTACACAAATTTGGTTAGAGGTTTCTAAACTAAAGTTTTGTAATTTTTGTTCGAGCTGTTGTTCTTCATTATCCGAAAAAAACTGAGGAAACTCCTTTGATAGATTATTAACTAATCTATCAGGCGATGGCCTTGCAGGAATTTGTGCCACACCAATTAAGGAGGCAATTACAAGTAAAAAAACAAGTATTTGTTTATTAAAAATCAATAGGATATATCGTTTGGTAATTCGTTTATATCATCATGACTAATAGGGAAATAGGTTTTTAATTGTTCGCCACATTCGTGGATCGCCGTTTCTAAACCTTCAATTATTTTATTTTGTTTAAACAAATCAATCGAACAATTTTTTATGTTCTCCCAAAACGCATCAGTTACTTTATCGTGTATGCCTTGTCCACCCCAAACAGCAAAGCTTTTAGAGTCGACGGACAAATACAACAAAACACCATTTTGTTCTTTTGTTAAATGCATGTTTAGTTTTTTAAAATAAAACTGACATTCTGTTAAAGCATCAGATTTGCAACGCTTAGCCAAATGCACTCTAATTTCGCCCGAGGTTTTAAGCTCCGCTAATTGTATAGCTTTTATCAAACGAATTTCGTCGCTTTTAGAAATCAATCGCTTTTTAAATAAACCGAAAAACATTATTTGATATTAATATCAACTTTAGGAGCGTGTTCTGCACCGGCATCGGCATTAAAGTAAGATGCTTCGCTGTAGCCCCAAGCAAATAAACTACCAGGAATTTTTTTAATACCGGCGTTATATTCTTTTACTACATCATTATATTTCATACGTTCAACAGCAATACGATTTTCGCAACCTTCTAACTCAACACGTAATTCGCTAAAAGCTTGGCTCGATTTTAAGTTAGGGTAATTTTCGGTAACCATTAATAACTTAGAAATAGCAGATGATAATTCACCTTGAGCTGCTTTGTATTTTTCAATTGTTTCAGGCGTTAATTTGGTTGGATCAATGGTAACCTGAGTTGCTTTAGCACGCGCTTCGGCAACTGCCACTAATGTGCTTTTTTCAAAATTAGCTTCAGCCTCAACCGTTTTTACAATAGATGGTATTAAATCCAAACGGCGTTGGTATTGGCTTTCTACTTGGTGCCATTGTGATTTTACAGTTTCATTTAAATCAACAAACGAATTACGCTTGCTGCATCCGTAAGTTAAACCAAAAAAACACAAAGCGCCTATGGCAACTATACTAATTATTCTTTTCATTCGTTATAGGTTTTTAATTTACTGTGAAATTAAAAAGAATTACCTTAGAAGCTACATAATTGTGCTAAAATTTTTGATACATAGTTTGTTGTTTGCATTAATTAACATTAGTTGTGTTAAGGCGCAAGTGTTTAAACTGCGCATCGTAAATACTGATTCTCAAACTGTATTTAAGAAAACAACTTACACTAAGCAGTATGCTACAAAATCACTTTTAGATAAAGCATTAAACACGGTTTATGTATCGCTCATTAACCAAGGATACATAAGTGCGAGTATTGATAGTGTGTTGAGCGATTCTCTTAAATACTATACAGCTTATTTAGTTATTGGATCAAAATATAAATGGACACAACTATATTATAACCCATCAAATATTGCTATCATAAATAAACTTGGTTATGGCGAACGTTTTTTTGTAAACCGGCCATTTAAAAACCAGGAGCTAAAAACATTTTTAGATAAAATTATTACCTATTACGAAAATCACGGTTATCCATTTGCTTCTGTAAAGTTAGACAGTGTGAGCGTTATAAACGAAACCGTTTCAGCAAAATTGGTGATTGAAAAAAACAAATTATTTAAATTAGATAGTTTAATACAAGAAGGAAATGGTGTGGTATCTAATCGGTTTTTGTTTCGTTATTTAGGTATAAAAAATGGGATGTTATATAACGAAGCAACGTTTAAATCAACCTCTAAAAAACTACGACAATTACCATTTGTTACCGAAACTAAAACACCTTATTTACAACTAACAGAAAAAACCAATAAGTTGTTTTTGTTTTTAGATAAAAAAAATGCGTCGCAGTTTGATGGGATAGTTGGATTACAGCCTAACGAAAAAGGTAAAACCATTTTTACGGGCGATTTAAAAATTAAGCTCGTTAATAATTTATTTAAAAGTGGCGAAACCATCGATTTAAATTGGCGACGACTCCAATCCCAAACTCAGGATTTAAAGATAAACATTATTTACCCATACATTGCTGGTTTACCTATAGGTGTAGATTATGGACTTAAGCTGTATAAAAAAGACACAACGTTTATTGACATAAGTAATGGCGTTGGCTTGAATTATTATTTTAATGGCTTAAATCATTTTAAGGTTTTTTACAAGCAACGTAATGCCAATTTAATTTCTACAGCTGGATTAGAAAAAAGTACGGTTTTACCTGAGTATGCCGATGTAGTTACAAAAGCATACGGTTTGGGGTTTGTTTATGAGAAACTAAATTATAAGTTTAATCCACGTAGAGGTTTTTCGTTTACAACAACGGGTTCGGTTGGTAATCGACAAATAAAACGCAACCCAAAAATTAGTGATTTAGCTTATCAAAAAATTAGTTTAAAAACATCGCAGTATCAAACCGAAGCAACATTGGCAGGTTACATCAACGTTTATAAAAACAACGTAATAAAACTAAGTACACAATTTGGTTCTGTTTTTGGCAACACACTGTATCGAAATGAATTGTTTCGGTTTGGCGGATTGAAGACTTTGCGCGGATTTGACGAAGAAAGCATCTATGCCTCAACGTATGTGATACCGACAGTTGAATATCGTTTTTTGTTTGAACAAAATTCCAATTTGTTTTTGTTTGCAGAAACAGCTTGGTATGAAAACGCTAGTAATGGCAGATATTTAAACGACTTACCAATTGGAATAGGAGCTGGCATCAATTTTGAAACTAAAGCAGGTATTTTTAATTTGAGTTATGCTTTGGGCAAACAATATAACAATAGCTTTGATTTGCGTATAGGAAAAATCCATGCTGGATTAACCGCTCTGTTTTAAACAAAATACTATTTTTAGAGAGAATAAGAAAACCATAAATAGTTAGTTTTTTTCAAATTTTTTATTAAACTTGTATATCAAATTAGTTTATTGAAAACAACCTCTATAACTATAATTGCTTGCTTAATTTATTTTTTGGGATTTTCTCAAAAAATGAACTTGCAAAAATTTTCAGTTAAAGAGGGTTTAGCTCAATCTACTGTAAAGCAAATTGTAGAAGATGACTATGGAAACCTTTGGTTAGCCACTAACAATGGGTTATCTAAATTTAATGGTTCTGGTTTTGAAAACTATACTACTACCAATGGATTACCTTCAAACGAGATAACAAGTTTGTTTTATACAAAAGATTTGTTGTGCATTGGAACACGCAAAGGCTTTTGTACGTTTGATGGCTCGAGGTTTACATTTTCTAACGCTCATAAAAAGATTAGAGGAGCAACAAAAAAAATTCTGCAAAAGAAAGATGTGTTACACGTGTTTACCAACGCAGGCTACTATTTAGTTGATTTATCAGAACAACCATTTAAAGTCGATTCTATTCCTATTTCAAATATTGTAGATCAAAACATTACCGACGCAGAGTTTGATGAAGATGGCAATATTTGGATATCTACCATTAAAAGTGGTGTGTATTTTATAGAGGTTACAACATCAACTAAAATACCAAAATTTGCATTGGTTCAATGCTCAAAATCATCAACCGTTTTTGGCAAAAAACTAGTAAGAGTAGCAAAATTCGATCAAAATAATTTTTTAAAAGGCAATCAAATTATCAGCATCGAGTTTGATAAAAAACAAAATCTATTAGTAAGTGATTGGGATAATGGTATTTCTAAAATCGAATTTAATTACTCAAGTTCAGTTGGTATAGAAGTTGAACATGTTGTTTTAGATACAATTGTGTCAGGAAAAGCAACAACGATCACTCGGGTAACAGCTATTAATAGTGATAGAGAGGGAAACATGTATTTTTCTTCGGATGGATTTGGTTTATATAAGATCCCCGTTGATGCAAATACCGGAGAGAATAATTATTCGTCGTACGCTGATATCGTTCATTACGGTTACGAAGACGGTATGTATGGGAACCACCCATTAACAATCATTGAAGATAAAAGCAAAAACCTTTGGTTGGGTACTTTGTATGATGGATTAATTTTAATGAACAATAAAAGTTCGTTAAGCTTTAATAAAAACAGCGGACTAGCAGAAGAAAAAGTAATTAGCTTAATTGAAGCTAAAGATAGTTCAATTTGGATAGGCACATATGGCGGTGGAGCCGTAAAGTTTAAAGACAAAAAATTTAAAAATGCATTTTGGGAACAAGGAATTAGCGAATCAATTATAAAATCAATTATAGAGGATGATTACAACAATGTTTGGTTAGGCACAACGGGCGGAGGCATTAGTATTATTTCAAAAGAAAATGCACAAACAACACTCAATGTTTCTAAAATTATTTCGCAGTTAAATAATTTAACTAGCAACTTTGTAAGTTATTTATATAAAGCCTCCAATGGTGATGTGTGGGTTGGCTACCAAGGCGATAACAAATTAGATAGGATACAAAGCACTGCCAACCTAGCATATACAATAACTACATACCCAATAACATCTTTAGCTAAATTTAATGTGTCGTGCATTACCGAAGATGATAATCATAATATTTGGGTTTCAAGCAATGAAGGTGTTTGGTTGGTAGACCCTAATACTAAAAACATTAATAATGATTATTCATCATTTAAAAACATACAAACCTTGTTTAAAGATTGGAACGGTAACATTTGGCTTGGCTCGTATGATGTTGGTTTGATTATTTTAAAAAATAAATTTAAAGCGCGTTACTCAGAAAATGCTAACGCAAACTTGTTCGAAAAATATACCTCTGCAAACGGTTTAAGTAGTAATTGTGTCAACAGTATTTTGTTTTTAAAAGAATCAGCCTGGATTATTACAAACAATGGGATTAACGAAGTAGTTATTGATAAATACTTAAACCGCATTAAAGAAATTAAATCGTACAACAAAGGAAGCGGCTTCGCTTCATACGATAATAAGCCTAATACAGCATTGTTTGATGAATTTAAAACAATGTGGATTGGTTCTGTGGATGGATTAACGAAATACGAAAACCTAAGCGAGAACAAAACAAATGAAACCGCGAGAAAAATAACCACATTTATAGATGCTGTTTCTATAAATAACAAATTAATTAATTGGAGTGAGGCTAAAGAGTTTTCCTCTGGAGAATTATCTAGTATTAAATTTGATGGGTTACTGAACTGGAACAGAATCCCAAAAAATTTGGTATTGGATTATGAGCACAATTCTATTGAGTTTCTTTTAAACACAGATAATATTTCTGATCAAAAAGCCATTAACTATCAATACAAATTAATAGGTTTTGATAAAAACTGGAACACCATTTTTTCTACCAATGTGATTAATTATAAAAACCTCCCATCAGGGGATTATAGCCTAGTTGTTAAAGCATCCATAAGTAATGATTTTACGGCTTCTGAAGAAGTCGCGTTTCAATTTAGCATTAAACCTCCGTTTTGGAAATCAACTTGGTTTTATATTTTAGTAGGTTTAAGTTTAGCTGGCATGCTATATTATTTTGTATCGTCGCGTGAGGCTCGCTTAAAACGCGAAAAAATGAAACTAGAGCTTGAGGTTAAAGCACGAACATATGAAATAGAAAAAAAGAAAAAAGAAATTGAAGTACAAAGCACCTTGATAAACGGCATAAATAAAGATATGACGGATAGTATTGTGTACGCCCAACGTATACAAAAAACAATTTTACCAAGTAGAGGGGTTTTGAAGAAATATTTTTCGGATTTTTTAGTATTATATAAACCAAAAAACATTGTAAGTGGAGATTATTATTGGTTTAAAGAAACAAACAATTTAATTTATGTTGCCGCTGTTGATTGTACAGGACACGGTGTGCCGGGAGCATTTATGTCCTTAATTTCTAGTAGTATCTTAAATGAAGCGGCTAATCTTTATGGGCACTTATCTAACCCAGTAAAAATTGTGGAGTACCTTCGCCAAGAAATTAGCGCTCGTTTAACGCAAAACAATAAGGAGAGTGTGTATGATGGTTTGGATATTGCTTTGATATGTTATAATAAAGAGCTACAAACTATTGAGTTTGTAAATGCTAACCGACCGCTTTATGTGATTAGCAATAATGAGTTAATTACATTGACATCTGAAAACGTTAATATTGCTGGTTTTGCAGAAGTGAATAGTGTAATCCCAACAAAAACTTATCACGTAAAAAAGGATGATTTATTATTTATGTTTACTGACGGTATAACAGACCAATTCGGCGGCCCGCGTAACAAAAAATACAATCCATCTAAATTGCGTCAGTTCTTATTAACGAATGATGAGATGCCTTTAATTGAAATGCGCAACAAGCTAGGCGACGAAATTCTAAATTGGCAAGGTTCATACGAGCAAACAGACGATATTTTAATTATTGGATTAAAAATCTAATACGTGTCAATTAATTTCAAAGCAATACCGTTTCTTAAAATTTTAATTCCTTATGTGTTAGGCGCCATAACGTGCTTGTTTTTTCCTATCCCAAAACACAATTTATTTTATTCTGTTATGGCGTTTATCAGCGTTGCTGTTTTTTTTATACTTAATAAGTGTTTTAGTAGATCAAAGAATTTAAAAAAAGGTTATGTTTTTTGTGTTAATGTTTTTTTGTTTGTATTGGCATTTAGCATTAGTTGTTTTTATAATGAGCAGAATTATCCTAATCATTATTCAAATTACATAACAAATAATAATACCCAATTTATTGTTGAGGTTAGTGATGTACCAAAAAAAACAAAAACATTAATGGTAATTCCTGTTGATGTAAAAGTTTGTTCTGGAAATAATAAGTGGACGGCTGTTATAGGCAAATCAATCATCTATTACAAAGATACAACTACGAATTTTGACATTGGCCAACAGTTGTTTGTTACACAAAAATTTAATGCAGTTAATGAACCTAAAAACCCCAATGAATTTGATTATAAAGAGTTTTTAAAACGAAAAAACATTTTTAATGTGGTTTATTGTTCGCCACAAAATTGTATTAAAATAAATTCTCTTCTACGCTCTTGGTCTCTACAAAAATTTGGAAATACCATTAAACAAAGTGTTATCACAAAACTTAAACAAGAACAATTATCAAAAGCCGCCTATTCAATTTCTGCTGCATTATTAGTTGGTTACGATGATGATATTGATTCGGAAATTATACAGCAGTTTTCACACTCTGGCACACTTCACGTATTATCCGTTTCAGGTATGCACACTGGAGTTATTTATGGTATTATTTTATTTTTATTTACACTAATTGATAAACACAATCGATTTAAGAAACTAAAATGTGTTGTAATTATTGGTGTATTATGGCTTTTGGCGGCAATCACAGGGTTTTCGCCATCGGTTATGCGTGCCGCATTAATGTTAACGTTAATCATCATCGGACAAACATTTTATAAAGAAGGGAATTCTATAAATACCCTATGCATTTCGGCGTTTATTTTACTGTTGTTTAATCCGTATTTAATTATAGATGTTGGTTTTCTGTTAAGTCATTTAGCAGTGTTCGGTATTTTATATGCCTATCCAATAATTAATCCGCTGTTCTATTTTGAGAACAAGTTTCTACAGTTAATGTGGAGTAGCACCGTGATGTCAATTACAGCCACCATTTTCACCTTGCCCGTTACGTTGTATTATTTTCATCAGTTCCCCATTTGGTTTGCGTTTTCTAACTTGGTAATTATTCCTTTGAGTATGGTAGTGTTGTTTTCTTCATTAGCATTAATAATTGTTTCTAAAATCTCTTGGTTGGCAATGGTATTAACGTTCATTACCAACTATGCAGCACAACTTATGTTATGGTTTGCAAAACTAACGGATAATGATGCTTATGGATTTATTGATAACATTCGGTTTTCGGGAATAGATGTTTTGTTTATGAGTTTAGTTATTGTGTTTTTGTTTATTGTTATAATTAGTAAATCGTTTAAATCCGTTGCTGGATTATTAAGTATGGTTGTTTGTTGGTGCGCTGTAAATATTGGCGTTATGCTACTACGATCTTCAAAAAAAGAAATGATTGTGTTTAGCATTAAAAACAAAACAGCGATTGCTTTTGCTAATGGAAATACGTGTTATGTTTATCAGGATAGTATTCCAGAGAATGAGTTTAACAGATACATAAAACCTTTTGCGTTAATGTATAATAATACAGTTCTAACAAATTACAATCATTTGAATTCTTTAAAAGTATCGACAAAGGAAATTGTTGTTAGAAATAACAATAGAATTAATTTATACGAGTTTGTAAATACTAAGCCTATAATTATTGCCGATTGCTCAAACAATTATAAATTTGTTGCGAAACTTAAAAAAGAATGTTCCTATCTTAACTTACCTTTTTATTCGGTTAGAGAAAAGGGCGCATATAAAATTACACGATAATGAAACTACGCATAGGAGATAAAGTTCGGTTTTTAAACGAAATAGGAGAAGGAGTAATTACTCGTTTTAAAAGCGATGATACTGTTTTTGTGGAGATGAATGATGGCTTTGAAATTCCATATTTAATTAAAGAACTAGTTCCTATACATACCGAATTAATTTTAAATCCTGAAGTAGAAAACATCGATATTGTAACAGAAAATGTGTTGGCTGAATCAATTTACTTTATTGTGGAGCCCGACCACGAAATGAGATTGCTATCGAGTGATTATAAATTTTATCTGTTTAACTCATCATCTTACAATGTTAATTTTACGTATTCTGTTAAAGACGATCAGTATTTCCAAACCCTTAAGCACGGCGAATTAGGAGCGTACCAAAAAGTGTTTTTAAAGCAAGTGAAGAAGAATTTCTTTACAGAGTTTGCGTATCATAAAATAGAATGTTTGTTTTATAAAAACACCCACTACAAATCGCAAATTCCTATTGCTGAAATTTTATATATAAACGAAGCCATTATTGCTAAATCTACTTTAGTAAAACACAACGAGTTTAAAAACCCAGTGTACGCGTTTATTTTAAAAGATGATTTTTTAGATAAAGAAATCATTAAACAAACTCTGGAGTTACAAGATATTACGCGTTTAAAATCGATTAAAGAATTTAAACAACCTATTAAGCAATCTGTTGCTAAGCAAAAGCTAAAAGATTTAACCAAAGAAATTGATTTACATATTGAGGAATTAGTTGACTCACATTCAGGACTAACTAATACACAAATTATAGCCATACAGCTTGAGCGTTTTGAACAAGAATTAGATTTTGTGATCGCTAATAACTTTAAAAAACTAATCGTAATACACGGTGTGGGCAATGGCCGACTTAAGCAAGAAATTATAGGAATACTAAAAAGCGTGAGCGGTATTTCGTATTATGATGCGTCTTATAAAAACTATGGCTTTGGAGCTACTGAGATTTTAATTTTGTAAGAAACCCTACTTTAATAATTGAGGTAACAAACCCAAAATAAAAATAGCCAATAAACTTAAGCCGATACCCAACCAGTTTTTTTGAGATAATTTTTCTTTATATACCATTACGGATATAATAGTTGATATGGTTAATATACTTAAGTTATTAATTGGAAAAAAAACAGAAGCTTCTAATACACCAGATGCCAAAGCTTTTCCCAAAAAAAACATAGTACTATAATTTATAATGCCTAAGATAATGCCAGCTGGAATTGCAGAACCTTCGAATTTATGACCTTTAGCAAATAGTTGATACAGTAAAACGATTGCACCGAGTATAAATGCTGACGCAAAAACAGTAGATAAAAAAACATCTAAAGTTAAATCCGTTACTAAAAATTTTTGCGCATAATTTATTGACGAATCTATAATACCACTACAAACAAAAATAATTAATGGAAATAACCACCAAAATTTTTCTTCTACTTTACCTTCTGTTTCTTTATGAGATACTAAATAAACTGCCGATACAGCTAATAAAATTCCAATTACTTTAAATAGAGTGAACCCATCACCATAAAATAAAATGGCTATGCTAATGGGCACAACAACACTCATACGATTAGCAACCTGAGCTACCGAAATACCATATTTTGCAGTAGTTTCGGCAATAAAAAACAAACAACAAATAAACACTAAACCTAACACTACTGCTAGGTAAATAAAAGGTTGGTCAAATACATTTAATGGTGTTACTTGTGATTTTGTAGTAATAAAACCTAATGAACCGGCAACAACATAATTAACAATAATAGCTTGAAAGGAATTAATGTTTTTAACGGATATAACTTTAAACGAAATGCCTAATAAAGTTGAAACTATAATGGATAAAAATATATAAAGCATACAGAGTGTTATGTGTTTTTAAAAGTATATAATAAATCGCTATCAACTTGGGTTGCGGTTTTATTTTTTAATAAGAGGTTGGGCGCTTTAATACCAGTATTAAAATTTAAATTTGGATTAACAAATACACGTGCTTCGTCCCATACATTTTTCTCAACAAAATGATTGATTGTTTTTGTTCCACCCTCAACGATAATACTGGAGATGTTTTGTAAAAAACACTGATGCATTATTTTATTTATTAAATCAGTAAAATCAATTTTTATATAAAGGATATTGTTTTTTATATCATTGCGTAAAGCATTAAATACAATTGTTTTAGCATAACTATTAAATACATTTAAAGTATGATGTAATTCTAATTTTTCATCTAAAACTAATCTTATGGGATTATTGCCCTCTGCTAAGCGTGTTGTTAATAAAGGGTTATCGGCTAACGCAGTATTGTAACCAATTAAAATAGCTTGTTCTTGTGCTCGCCATTGGTGTACTAATTGTTTACTTTCTTCGCATGTAATCCAATTGTCATGATTGTTTGTTGGCAATGGTTGTTTGCTAATAAAACCATCATTGGTTTGAGCCCATTTTAAAATAATGTAGGGTCGTTTTTTTTCGTGATAAGTAAAAAAACGTTTATTTAATTCCTTACACTCTTTTTCTAAAACACCATATTCTACTATTATTCCAGCTTCTTTTAGTTTTTGTATACCTTTTCCAGCAACTAATGGATTAGTATCTAAATTACCTATTACTACTTTTGGAATTCGTTTGCTAATAATTAAATCGGCGCAAGGAGGAGTTTTTCCAAAATGGCAACAAGGTTCTAATGTAACATATAAAGTTGATTTTTGTAATACGGCATCACTTACCTGCTTTATAGCATTTGGTTCTGCATGTGGTTGGCCATATTGCTGATGATATCCTTTGCCCACAATTTTATCATCGCACACAATTACACATCCTACCATTGGGTTTGGTGCTACTTGTCCTAAACCCCTTGCCGCCAAATCAAGGCATTGTTGCATATATGTTTCGTGTGTGTTAATTATCAGTAAAATTAAGACATCTAAGATAAGATAAATTCTTATTTTTAACCCATGCTAAAATCAATGACAGGCTTTGGAAAAGCTACAAAGGAATTTTTGAATAAAACAGTTAATGTAGAAATACGTTCTCTAAATAGTAAAAACGCAGATATCAGTTTACGCTTATCATCGGTTTATCGTGATAAAGAACACGAATTAAAAAGTGAAGTAGCTAAATTATTAGAGCGAGGTAAAATTGATTTATCGGTTTATGTGGAAACCAAAGAACAAGAAACTCCTGTTGAAATTAATATGAGTCTTGCAAAAGCGTATCACGCAAAACTAAAAGAGCTAGCTGTTGAACTAAATGAACCAACAACTAATTTATTAACTCAGGTTTTAAAAATGCCAGAGGTTATGAAATCAGAACGCAAAGAACCAAACGAACAAGATTGGAAAGATATTTACGAAGTTATTTTATCTGCCATTAATGGTTTAAATAAATTTAGAGAAGACGAGGGAAAGTCCATAGAAAAAGATTTTGAAACTCGCATAGGTATTATTGCCCATTCGTTAGAGAAAATAAAGGAACACGACGCGAGTCGCATACAAACAATTAGAGACCGTATAAAAAAGAATTTAGAAGAAGTTGTTGGATCTGATAAAATTGATAACAACCGTTTTGAACAAGAGTTAATTTATTACATCGAAAAACTTGATATTAACGAAGAAAAAGTACGCTTAAAAACCCACTTAGATTATTTTATTAAAACTATGCACGAACCAGCTGGCGGAAGAAAATTGAACTTTATTGGACAAGAAATTGGGCGCGAAGTAAACACAATAGGATCTAAGGCGAATGATGCTGAAATGCAAAAGTTAGTTGTATTAATGAAAGACGAATTAGAAAAAATAAAAGAACAAACTAATAATGTGTTGTAGGTTTCTGTATTCCTCCTTTTAAGGAGGTGTCCGAAGGACGGAGGATGTAAATGCACAATAAAGTATTACCATATAATCCAGCACTAAAAGAACTTGCAAAGTCTTTAAGAAAACAAGGAGTATTGTCTGAAGTATTATTATGGAAGAAGATAAAAAATAAAACTCTAGGCTTTGAATTTCACAGACAAATACCTATTGATAATTATATTGTTGATTTTTATTGTCATGAATTGATGTTAGCAATAGAGATTGATGGTAATAGTCACTTAAACACTGAAGTTCAAATTAATGATTTAAAACGACAAAATATAC
Source organism: Bacteroidota bacterium (assembly GCA_043719555.1). Taxonomy (GTDB): domain Bacteria; phylum Bacteroidota; class Bacteroidia; order B-17B0; family Aurantibacillaceae; genus UBA4416. The sequence continues at coordinate 25,037 of JAYSTR010000120.1, forward strand.
TTGAAAAACTAGGCGTTGTTTTTATTAGATTTGAAGACATAGATGTAAAGAAAAATATGAATAATGTAATCAACAGTTTGCAGAACAAAATAGAAGAATTAATCACTAAATAAAAACATCTCCCGCCCTGCGGGCACCCTCTTCAATAGAGGGAATTTAAAACAAATTAAAAATGAATTTATTTAAACTATCTGGCTATTTGTCTGTTGCTTTTGGTTCAACAGCATCTTTGTTATTGTTTAATCCACATTTGATAATGCTATCGCTGCTTTTATCCATATTAGGATTTACGTTTGCAACAATCAATATTTATTTAAATGCAAAACACGAAATAACAAGATCAAACTATAGTGTTGGTTATTTAGGTATGATACTAGCATCGTTGCCAGTAATATTTTTAATGATATTAATTCTTAGAAAATAGTATGCCAAATATCAAACATTATTTATCCTTAGTAAAATTTAGTCACACTATTTTTGCGTTACCATTTGCATGCATTGGTTTTTCCTTAGCCTTAAAAACGGTCACTCTGAGCGGAGTCGAAGAGCCCATAAAACTGTTTTTATTAGTTCTCGCTTGTATGGTAACCGCACGAAATTCTGCAATGGCATTTAATCGTTTTATTGACAAGCGTTTTGACGCATTGAATCCTCGTACTGTTATTCGTGAAATTCCTGCAGGAATTATTAATGCTAAAAACGCGTTATTTTTTATTATTGTAAACTGTTTGCTTTTTGTTGTAGGAACCTATTTTATTAATACAGTTTGTTTTTATTTATCACCTGTAGCTTTGTTCGTTATTTTGTTTTATAGCTATACCAAACGTTTTACACCATTATGTCATTTAGTATTAGGGATTGGCTTAGGCCTAGCTCCTATAGGAGCATATTTGGCAGTAACGGGTGAGTTTGCTTGGTTACCATTATTGTTTTCGTTTACAGTATTTTGCTGGGTTAGCGGTTTCGATATCATTTATGCATTGCAAGATGAAGAGTTTGACAGAGCAAATAAATTAAAGTCTATTCCAGTTTTATTAGGTACTAAAGGGGCTCTACGATTTTCGGAAGGATTGCATTTATTAGCAATAGTATTTGTTTTATTAGCTGGTTATGTTGGGAACTTTAATTTTGTGTATTGGATTGGCGCAACACTATTTTCGTCCTTGGTAATTTATCAGCACACGCTTGTAAAACCAACCGATTTATCCAAAGTTAATTTAGCTTTTTTTACAACGAATGGTATTGCAAGTGTTGTGTTTGCTGTTTTTACAATTTTGTCGTTTTTTATATAAAACCTTACTTTTTATAACAGCTCCCAATAAACTTTCGTAAGGCTTTATTACTTACTAAAGGACTTTCTAAAAAACCCATGTGTCCATCGTGCTCTAAGTACAAAAGATGTTTGTTTTTTATTAATTCACATTGTTCTAATAATTGAGAGTAGGGTAATACATTATCTTGCTCGCCTACTACCATCATAATAGGATAATGCGCCATTCCTAAAATAATATCTCTATTTGGTCTATCCTTCATTCCTTCAAGCGATGCGATAATAGATTGCTTAGATGTTTTAGCGGCTATTTTTTGCGCAAAGGAAACTTCGTCTTTTAAATATTTTAAGTTTTTTGAAGCAAATAAGTTTTTAATAACACTACTTGTATAAATTTTATGATTGGCTTTTACGGCTTTAATCGATCTATTTCTATAACGTTTTTTCTCATCAGCATCAGCGTATGCGGTTGAGTGATATAAACACAATCCCTTTAAATTATCCGGAAATAAATCCGCGAAAGCTAAGGCAGCATAACCTCCCATACTATGTCCAATGAGCACATATTTTTTTAATCGTAAATGATCCATAACCGCTTTCACACATTTAGCTTGTAGTTCCATGGTGTGCACATAACCAATACAATCAGTTTCACCATGACCAGGCAAATCAATTGCAATAACTCTAAATGATTTTGATAAAAAAACAATGGTTTGTTCCCAAATTTGTTTGGAGCCTAAAAAGCCATGCAATAATACAACCACCCTTCCTTTTCCTGTATCCGAAAAAGAAACCGATGCTTTTTTATACAAACAGGTTTTTATCATTTCGTAAAAAAATCCTTTTCAGTACTAATATATTGTTTGTATTCTGATGATGAATCTAACACAGCCAATAGTTCTATTTCTTGTGTATTTGTTCTAAAAACAATGGGCTTTGTTTGCCAGTTTTGATACTGTACAATGCTATCAAAGCCCGAAAACACAGCGCCTTTTAAAGAGGATTTATTTTCGTTCCATTTTTTGCCTAACACACATTTCCAATAAACACCGTGTTTAGGCAATTTAGAAATGGTTAGTAAAAACGATTTTTGTAAATAAGCGTGTTGTAAGTAGTTATGGGTTTCTTTATCAAAAACTACAATAACAGCATCGTAGTTTGTTGAGTTGTTTATTTGTAGTTCATTTTTTGTAGAGTCCAATATTGTATTTCCAAAATAACTGGCATAAGGCATAGCTCCATTAGTTAAATTCATACTACCCACAGGCTCTTTTTCAGGATTAACCACTAACGTTTTATCACTTACGTTTTCTTGTGGTTCTGGATTAAAAAACGAAACAATAAACATTAACAAAGCAACAGCAATTGGCACAGCGTATAAAATATTTTTATAATCACTATACTGATTTTTTGCTTCTATCGTTGTTTGATAAACTCGCTGCTTTTTTTGCTGATAATGTTGTTTAAAATAATCTCGTCGTTTTAAATCCTCCTCGGATGTTGTCCATTCTTTTTGACCCGCTTTTCGTGTATGAGATTGAGAGGATGATTTTTGTTTAGTGTTTTGATGTGAATTATTGTATGCCAACGTATCATCATAGCGTTTCTTAGATTGAATGTTTGATAGTATGGTGTATGCCATCAAAACCTGCTCAAACAATTGTTTAGCATTAGCATCATTTGGGTTTTTATCAGGATGATAAACCTTTGCTAATTTCCTAAAAGCATTTTTTATATCAGTAGGGTTGGCTGATTTAGTTATACCTAAAATAGCATAGTAATCTGCAGCCACAGCAATGTATTTATTTAGTAGTTGAGATATAAGTTTGTCTCAAATCAAAATAACGCATCGCATTCAACTCAAAGTTTTTTACTTTGTTTGATAACAACCTGTATGAACCTTCATACCACAAAGGTATAATCACTGCATCAGAAATTAACTGTTGTTCTGCCTTTAAAAAATAGGCGTTGCTACTATCAATATTTGTAGCTTGTCTTCCTTTTTTCAACAACACATCAAAGTCAGCGTTTTTATATCGTGCGGTATTAGGATAGCTTGCAGCGTGTTTATCTGCAGGAACCCCATCACTTAAAAACAAACTTAAAAACGATTCTGGACTTGGATAATCAGCAACCCATGCATCTCTATATAAATCACTTTGACCCATTAATTGTAATTCATATTTTTTTGTATTACTTAATGATTCAAAAGACATATTAACATTTAAATTATCTTTTAATTGTTTTTGAATTTCAGCAGCAACCGTTGAGTTTCTTGTGTTTCCGGAGTTGATTAACAAGCGTATTTCAGGTAATCCTTTTCCGTTTGGATATCCAGCTTCTGCTAATAATTGTTTTGCTTTTGCAACATCTAAATTATAGCCTTTAATGTTTTTAATGTTATAATTATCAAAGGTGTTTGGTGTAATGCCATAAATTGCTGGCCCTATTGCTTGACCTTGTAAAATATTATCTACAATTTTTTCTTTATCAACAGCATAATTAATTGCTTGTCTCACTTTAACATTATCAAAAGGAGCATTAGTTGTATTAAAAACATAATATTGGCTAATCATTTCGGGCTCACGCTTTAAAAGGGTTTTAATTGGATTACTAGAAAACTCTTTAATGTTATTTTCAATAATATCTTTAACGCGAAGCGAAGGCACGGTATTAATTAAATCTAATTTTTCGTTTTCAAATAAAGTTAATCCATCCTCAATTGAATTTAAAAACAAAATAGAAACAGTATCTAAATATGGCAACGCAAAACCTAAACTATCTGTTGCATAATAATTTGGATTTTTAACCAAAACAATTTTTTCGTTAGTAGATGTTGAAGCATACATAAATGGACCAGCCCCATTTTTTAAAGCTTTACCATATTTTGTATAAGCTTTTTCGCTAATAATAGATGCTGCTGGATGAGCCAATAGTTGTATAAAGCTAATGCTAGGTTGGGTTAATTGTATGGTTAATGTTGAGTCATTTAAAATTTTTATACCCGAAATATCTTTTGATTTGTTTTCGTAAAAATCGTTTGCGCCAACAACCCTGTCTTTAAATATCATTTCATACTGAAAGCTATTTTCTGATTTTGTACATACTAATTCAAAAGAAAACTTCACATCTTTTGAAGTTATTTTATCACCCTTACTATCTGCAAAACAAACATCATCTTGGAAAAAAGCATGTGTGTTTAAATGAAACGTAATTTGTTTTCCATCAGCAGAAATGTTCCATTTTTTAGCTAAGCCAGGCGATGGCTTTAATGTTTTTGCATCTAATCGGATTAACCCTTCGTGTATTTGAGTTACAATTACACCTTCAGATTCCATAGTAATGGCGCAAGGCAGTAAGGTCTTTATTTCATTTGTACCCGGGAACTTAAAGGAACCGCCATTTTTTTCAGAAAGTTTATGAGAATTTGAGTTGCTTGTGTTTTTACATGAAGTAAAAACAAGAAGGCTTATGATGATGAAGTAAGAAAAAAAGTTTTTCATATATCTATGAGTATTATAATGAATACAAAGTTAAATTAGCAATGGCGTTAAAATATACAACTTTTTCTAATAAAAAAATAGGCACAGTCTAATAACTACCTTCGGCTAACTTTTTTGCTTAAAGATAGGGAATAATCGACTATTTATAACAAATTGTAGTTAATTGGGCTTTTTTGTCAAAAAAAGTGAATATAAATTTTGTTTTTTTCGAATATCGTATTAATATTGCAAGACCTTTTCCAAAAAGGAAAAAAACTAAATTACTATGAAACAACTATATTTTTTTATAATTCTTGTATCTTTCTTTGTTAGCAATGCTTTTGCTCAGGGAGGTGTGATAATTTTAGAAGGAAACTATCAAGGAAAAAACCTTTTTGTACAAAACCCATTTGGTAGTGGCGGTGTAGGTTTTTGTATTTCTGAAGTTTTAGTAAATGGTAACATTACTACAGATGAGACTAACTCAAGCGCATTTGAAATAGATTTTAAACCACATAAATTAAATATTGGCGATAAGGTTGAAATTAAAATTAAACATAAGGAAGACTGCAAACCAAAAGTATTAAATCCCGAAGTATTAAAACCAAAGAGCACATTCGAAGTTATTGCTATGACGGTTGATAAAGACGGAAATTTAAAATGGTCTACTAAATCTGAAACAGGAAAATTATCTTTTGCTGTTGAACAATTTCGTTGGAACAAATGGGTTAAAGTTGGTGAGGTTGATGGCGTTGGAACTCCGGCTACAAATAACTACACATTTAAAGTAACACCCCACTCTGGTAAAAATCAAATTCGTGTTCGCCAAACAGATTACAGTGGTCAACCACGTTTATCTAAACCAGTTGATTTTGTATCAGCAATAGCGGATATAACATTTGCGCCCGCTAAAGTTTCTAAAGAAATTAGTTTTGTGTCTGAAGGAAAGCCATCTGAAACGATGTACGAAATTTACGACCAATATGGTAACGTTGTAAAAAGAGGATTTGGCGCAACGATTGATGCTGCAAATTTAGCTAAAGGCGGTTACTTTTTAAATTTCGATAATAAAATGGGCGAGTTTATTAAAAAATAAACTACAGTAAAATAATTATTTAAAACGCTCCATTTAGGAGCGTTTTTTATTAAAACTAATTTATAACTTTACAATATGTATTCAATTAAAGTAAACGGCAGCAAGGATTTTAAAACAGAAATTACTTCTCAAAAAAACGAAGTTATATCAGGAACATTAAATGAAACGTCATTTGAAGCCAATATTATTAAGGTACGTGATAATGTATACCACTTAGTTAAAGATAATACATCTTATAATTTGGAACTTGTTAAGCATTTACCCGAAGAAAAAAAGGTTGTTGTTAAAATCAACAATACTGTATATACATTAGACGTTAAGGATAAATACGATGAGCTTTTACATAGTTTAGGTTTAGATAACTTGGCAACCAAAAAAGTAAACGACGTTAAAGCACCAATGCCAGGCATGGTTTTGAATATTTTAGTTTCTGAAGGACAAGAAGTAAAAAAGGGAGATGCATTAATTATTTTGGAAGCTATGAAAATGGAAAACATTTTAAAATCGCCAACAGATGGCATCATAAAAAAAATCGCCATCAATAAGGGAGTTGCGGTAGAGAAAAATCAACTATTAATTCAATTTTAAATGGATAATCGCAGAGAGTTTTTTAAAAAACTTAGTTTATTTGGGCTATCAGGATTAGCCACTAAATTGGTAAGCAAGGAGCAGATCCAAGCACTTGAAACTCTTGCTAATAAATCAGACACTACTAATGTACCTTTTGTATTGCCAAAATTATCGTACGCTTATAATGCCTTAGAACCGTTTATTGATGAACAAACGATGATTATTCATCACACAAAGCATCATCAGGCTTATATTGACAAATTAAACAAGGCTATAGAAAACAGTGGTGGTAAATTTAATTTAGAAGAATCTTTTAAAACTATTTCAAAAACAGAAACTGTAATTCGTAATAATGCAGGAGGACATTATAACCATAGTTTATTTTGGGAATTATTGAAACCAAACCCGAATTCTAACACAAATCATCCGACTGGAAAATTGGCTGATTTAATCATTAAAGAATACAAGACATTAGAAGAATTTAAAAAAGAGTTTTCTGAAAAAGCACTTAAAATATTTGGAAGCGGATGGTGCTGGTTAATTATACAAGAAGGTAAATTAAGGATTGCCACAACTTCAAACCAAGATAACCCCTTAATGGATGTCGCTCAGGACCAAGGAAAACCGATTTTAGCCTTAGATGTTTGGGAACACGCCTATTATTTGAAATACCAAAACAAACGCGCTGATTATATTGCTAATTGGTGGAATATTGTAAATTGGACAAAAGCAGAAGAATTAGCTTCCCTGTAAAAAACAGTTAAAATACATTTTGTAGATTTTCGGTAGTTAAATTTTTTCTGTATATATTTATAAAAAATATAAACATGAAAAAACTTTACAAAACAATTTTAGGATTAGTTTTAGCAACTAGCGCTAATTTTTCAGCTAATGCGCAAGTTTCTGCGTATGCATTTAACCAATCTTCCACATCTTACAGTGCTATAAGTTCAGGAACGGTTTTAGCAACGGCTACTGGAACAAATGCAGCAGGAACCATAGATGATGCTGTTTACAATTTACCAACAGGGACATTTCCTTTTTCTTTTATCTATAACAATATAGCCTACACCGGCTGTAATGCGAGCTCTAATGGCTTTATTACTTTTGGAACAACAGCACCTGGTTTAACCAATTACACACCAATTAGCGGAGCGGCCCTGTTTGCTGGATCTATTTCTGCATGGGGTGGAGATTTAAATTCTATGTTTAGTGCCGGTACAAGTTCATTAACAGGCGAATTAAGATATGATATCATTGGATTGGCTCCTAACAGAGAAGTTGTTTTTCAATATACTAATTGGCGACCTTCTTATGCAACAAGTACCACTAATATTTTTGGTATGAATTTTCAAATTCGTTTACAAGAAACATCAAATAAAATTTCGATAGTTTATGGCTCAAACGCTTATGTTGTGGGTTCTACCAACATTACAGGCACTCGTCAAATTGGATTAAGAGGAGCTGGTAATACAGATTTTAATTGTAGAAGTAATTCGGGAACTGTTTTATTTACTTCATCAACTAATGGATTAACAAATGCCGCAACTCAAACATATAGTACAACAGGAACTACCCCAGGCATGCCAGTTAGCGGTTTAATGTATGAGTGGACACCACCAACACCTTGTTCTGGAACGCCAAATGCAGGAACGGCAATTAGTAGTTTAACATCAGTTTGTACAGCTACTAACATTAACTTAAATCTTTCAGGATCTACGTCAGGAGTTACAGGATTAACATATCAATGGTTTTCTTCTCCAGATGGTAGTGCTTGGTCTCCTATTAGCTCTGCAACAACGATTGCTACAACCCAATCTGTTTCTTCAACAACATATTTTCAGTGTGTTGTAAGTTGTGGAAGTAACACAACAGCATCAACTCCAGTTCAAATTCAGATTGCTACAACAACAACAAATACAGTTCCTTATTTTGAGGGGTTTGAATCAACAGTAGTTGGTCAGTTGCCAAATTGCTCTTGGGCAAAAACAGGAGATTGGACAACAAATACAGGGACACAAACAAACAATCGTTTTCCACGTACAGGAACAAAATACGCACATACATCTTGGAGTACCATAGTAGGTGGCGATTACATTTATTCAAATGGCATTCAATTAACAGCTGGAGTTAGCTATAGTGCAAATGCGTTTTATGTAGTTGATGGCGCAGCAGGTTGGGATGAAGTAAGCATGTTATATGGTACCTCTCAATCTACAACGGGCTTAGTAAATATTGCATCACAATTTAGTTTAACCAACATGAGTTATATGCCTATTAACGGAACATTTAGTGTTGGAGTTTCTGGTATTTATTATTTAGCGTTTAAAGCAATTGCACCAACTACTACTCCTTGGTATTTATCAATTGATGATATTAGTTTAGAACTTGCGCCAAGCTGCGTAACACCTCCTGCTCTAGGATCAATCAGTGGCACAACATCTTTAAATATTGGTTCATCTGCAAGTTTTTCTGTTTCTGCATTAACGGGGAATATTCAATGGTATCAAGGTGCTTCGGCAACAGGACCATGGAATGTTATTTCAACAGCTACAACAAACCCAGCTAATATTACATTTAATACTGCGGGAACAGTATTTTTATCAGCTATTGCATCTAATCCTGGATGTTTAAACGACACAACCAATAGTTCATATCAAATAACAGTATTGTTTCCTGGTAATGATGTTTGTGATGCTATAGCATTAAGTATAGGAGCATCTACCGTAAAATATAGTTTATATGGTGCTAATTCTCAAGCAGGAGAAGTTACTCCTCCAGGAACAGGTTGTTCTACAAATAATTCATGGTGTGCAGCTAATACATTACATAATACTCGTTGGTTTAGTTTTGTTGCTCCAGCATCAGGAAATGTTACAGTTCAATCTCCAGGTTTTGATACCCAGTTGGCTGTTTGGAAAACATCATCTTGCGCTAATTTAATTGGACATGCGACGCCAACAGCACCAGCTACAGCAACTTTAATTGCTGCAAATGACGATGATGCAAATTACACAACGCATAGTGGAGTTAATTTTTCGTCGTATGTTACGGCAGGTTGTTTAACCCCAGGCGCAACTTATTTTATCCAATTAGATTCTTATGATCCAGCACTAATAACAGATTCGACTTTAGTTTTAGTAATGGACGCCGGTATGTTTACTGCCGTTGCAACATCTACAGATGCTACTTGTGGTACTTGTGCAGATGGTACGGGTGATGTAACTGCTACAGGTGGGGTTGCTCCATTTACTTATTTATGGTCTGATGCTTTTGCTTCTACAAGTAGCACGGTTTACAGCTTAACTCCAGGATGTTACACGGTAACAATTACTGATGCTTTTGCTTGCCAAGCTTCTCAAACAGTTTGTGTTGGATTTGCTACAGGTATAAAATCATTAACTAAAACAGCAGGTATTTCAATTTTCCCTAACCCAACAAATGGTTTAGTTACAATTGAAGTTGTTCAAACATTAGTTCACGCAACAATTGAAGTATATGATGCTGTTGGAAAATTAGCAATTAAAGAGTTGTTAACTAAAAATAACTCAACACTAGATTTTTCTAAATTGCAAGAAGGAATTTATATTTATAAAATTATCAATGATAAATCTGTTGTAAAAACAGGAAAACTAATTAAACAATAAGTTACTTTATATAATTTTAATTTTAAAAGTCCTGTGTTAAATATCACAGGACTTTTTTAGTTAAAAATCGAATTAAAATGCGCTTGTATCTTGTATTTGCTTAATTTAGTATATTAAAATATTTCAATGAAAAAATTACAAAAACTTAGTTTAATTTTTGCTCTTATTTTTAGTTTAACAACAAAAGCACAAGTATCAGCCTACGCTTTTACTCAAAATACTGGAACTTACACAGCTATTTCATCAGGAACAATAGTAGCATCGGCAACAGCTACGACTGATATTGGAAGTTTGGATAACGCAGTGTTTAATTTAACAACTGGAAGTTTTCCTTTTACGTTTATGTTTAACGGAGTGGGTTACACGGGTTGTAATATTAGTTCCAACGGTTTTATCACTTTTGGCACTACAGCTCCATTAACTACTAATGTTTTACCGCTAAGTAGTTCGGCAGCGTATTCAGGGGTTATTTCAGCCTGGGGTGGAGATTTAACATCAATGTATAGTGTAGGAACAGGTTCTTTATCAGGAGAAATTAGAGTCGAAGTTGTAGGCATAGCTCCAAATAGAGAAGTGGTAATTCAATATAAAAACTGGCGCCCAGCTTATTCAACGAGTCAAACCAATGTCTATAAATTAAATTTTCAAATTCGTTTGCAAGAAACAACGAATAATGTTATAATTGTTTATGGACCAATGGGATATGTATTAGGCTCAGCAGCTATAACTAGCGCACGTCAAATTGGATTAAGAGGAACAACAAACACTGATTTTAACAATCGCACAAACACATCGACTGTAAAATTTATTAATGCTATAAGTGGTACTGTTAATTCAGCAACACAAACTTATAGCACAACAGGCACTACACCAGCAATGCCAATAGATGGGTTAATTTATAAATGGACGCCATCTACAGCCTGCACAGGAGTTCCAAATGCAGGAACTGCAACATCCTCAACAACATTATTCTGCAGTGCAGTTACAACTACACTAAACTTAACAGGTTCTACTAGTGGCGTAACGGGATTAAATTATTTATGGTATTCATCACCAAACGGAAGTTCCTGGGCAGCAATACCAACAGCTACTACAATGTTATCAATACAAACAATCACAGCTACTACATATTTTAGGTGTGCTGTTTCATGTGGATCTAATACATCAACATCTACAGCTATACAAATTACTAAGCAAGGAGTATCAGCTAGTACGGTTCCTTATACAGAAGGATTCGAAGGTATTATTAACGACAATGATTTACCAAATTGTTCATGGGCGGTTTCTGATCCTTTGGTGTGTTTAACAAATACAACTACTGGAAGCAACAATAGAATTCCGTTATCAGGCTCTAAATTTGCTACCTTTAAGTTTGGTACTAATATAACAGGCGATTATTTTTATACAAATGCGATACAACTTACTGCAGGTGTAAAATATTTAGCCGAAACTAATTATGTGACTGATGGCGCTGATGGTTGGAACCAATTTAGAATACTTTACGGAACAACACAAACAACTACAGGATTAACTTCTATTGCAGCTGTTACCGGAACCTTAAATAACATGACTTATAATAATTTATCAGGAACGTTTAGTGTATCTACAACAGGGCCATATTATTTAGCATTTAAAGCGATAGGAGATGCTAGCCCGAATTGGTATTTAAGTATGGATGATATTAGTTTAACAGTTGCACCCGTTTGCACCACCACGCCTTTAGCTGGAAGTATATTGGGACCAAACTTAGTTAATACAAATACACCAAATAGTTACACAGTATCTCCATCTGCTGGAAATGTGCAATGGTATAAAGGGTTTTCAGTTAACGGCCCTTGGAATGCCATTAGTGGAGCAACAAATAACCCACAAAATTTATCAGAATCATCAATGGGAAATGTTTACTATACGGTTGTTGCAAAATCGCCTGGATGCTTAAGTGACACAGCTAATACACCTCTTTTAGTTAATGTTATGTTATTAGGAGATGATGTTTGTAGCGCCATACCATTAACAATGGGCGCTTCTTCAGTAAAATACGAACTAAGTAATGCAACGGTTGAAACAAATGAAGTCTCACCAATAGGAACAAATTGCACGTCAAACACAGATTGGTGTAATAATAATTTGGATAATACGATGTGGTTTTCATTTGTAGCTCCAAGTTCGGGAAATGTAAGTATACAATCGCCAAGCTTTGATACACAATTAGCATTATGGAAAACAAATACATGTAATGGATTATTATCTGCATCAACAGCTACGTTAATTGCTGCTAATGATGATGATGTGAGTTATAGTGCGCATGGAGGTGTTCAATTCTCATCGTATTTAACAGCATCATGTTTAACTCCAGGAACTACGTATTACATACAATTAGATTCTGATGGAGCGGCGCCTTATACGGACTCTACAAAAATTATCATTACAGATAAAGGAGCTTTAAACTTAGCTTTTACTGGCTTAGCAACAAGTTATTGTATGCCCGCAGCAACTGCAACATTAACACCATCTTTAGTGGGGGGCATATTTACAATTAACACAAGTACTACAGCGGTAACAGAATTTACACCGTCGGTTGCTGGTACTTATACGATTACTTACACATTAGGTAGTTGTGGTTCGTCATCGTCTGTAACCATTGTTAAAGCTTCTCCAACTTTAACTTTAACAGGCACTAGTGCGCCCATTTGTTTTGGTTCAACTGCAACATTTACTATTGCAGGAGCGAGTACTTATACGTGGTCACCAATAGGAGGTAATGGTACAACAGCTTCATTTAGTCCAACTACATCAACTAATTATACCGTAACTGGTACAGGAACCAACACCTGTAAATCAAAAGTAATTGCAAGTGTAACAGTAACATCAGCCTCAACCGTATCGGCTACTGCATCAACAGCAACAATTTGTAGCGGAGCTAGTGTAACTTTAACAGCAAATGGCGCAACAAGTTATACGTGGAATCCTGCGGGGAGTAATGCAACTACAATTTTAGTAACTCCAAGTATCACAACAACCTATACACTATTTGGCAAAACAGGCACTTGTACTTATTCTAATCAAATTACGATTAATGTTAATGCAACACCAACTGTTGTAACTTCACCTTCATCAACAAATAGTTGTATAGGAAATTCGGTTACACTTAATGCAAGTGGCGCAACAACTTATACGTGGAATCCTGGGGCTTTAACATCAGTTTCAGTTATAGTTACACCAACAGCAACAACCATTTATACTGTACAAGGTAAAACAGGAAGTTGTTCATCTACCAAAACAGTGATGGTTAATGTGGCTACAAACGTTGGGGGTTCAGCCTCGAGTAATACTATTTGTTCTGGAGCATCTTCAACATTATCTGCATCTGGATCTTCAAGTTATACCTGGATGCCAGGAGGAAGTAACTCGGCATCGATAACCGTTACACCAACAGCAACAACCATCTACACTGTGCAAGGACAAACAGGTAGTTGTTCATCATCTGCGCAAGTAACTGTAAATGTTTCACCAACATTACCTATTAATATTACTTCGATAAGTAATTCGGTCTGTATAGGCTCTAGTGCTGTATTAACCGCGAATGGCGCCTCTAATTATACATGGACGCCAAGCTCTAGTAATGCTACTTCTATAATTGTTACACCAACTACAGCTACAACTTATACATTACAAGGTAAAACAGGCAGCTGTAATGGTATAACACAAGCCACTATTTATGTAAACGCATTACCAATTATTAACGCGACTACATTATACAATAGTGTTTGTAGTGGAGCAAGTACGACATTGAGTGCAACGGGAGCAAATTCCTACGTGTGGTCGCCAACAAATAGTTTAAACTCAACAACAGGTGCAAATGTTGTAGCAACACCTTTAAGTAATGCGAATTATTCGGTTACCGGTACAGATATAAATGGTTGTGTCTCAAATACAATTTTACCAACTGTTACAATATATACGATGAATGCTATTACTACAGCAACTAATGTAAATTGTAATGGTGCTTGTGATGGTAGTATAGAAATAACTCCAGTTGGTGGTATTTCACCGTTTAGTTATGCTATCTCTCAATTTGGCTTTGTAAATTGTTCAACATCTAACTGCTTAGGTATGTGCCCTGGTATTTATGACACAGAGGTTACAGATGCTCATGGATGTGTAATAACAAGTAGTATTACAATTAATGAACCTGCTCAAATGCTAACAACAGTTACAGGTACCAATGCAACTTGTGGTGGATGTGCAGATGGTTCGGCTAATTTAATTATAACTGGTGGAGTAATCCCTTATCAATCATTTCTTTGGTCTAATGGTGCAACAACACCCGGTATAAATAATATACCTGTGGGATGTTATACAATTACTATTCGAGATTTTAATGGTTGTGAAGTTTCAGATTCTACCTGTATAGGATTTAGCACAGGGATAAATACACTTACAAAAGAAAATAGAATTTCGGTATTTCCAAATCCAACAAGCAGTGTAATTACTGTTGAGATTTCTGATTCAAATAACCAACCTTTTTTTGAAGTGTATGATAAATTTGGAAAATTAGTGTTGAAGGAAGCTTTAATAAAAAACACATCAATAGTAAACGTATCGCATTTATCAGAAGGTGTTTATTTGTATAAAATTACGGACAGAAAATCTAGCATAAAAACAGGCAGACTAATGAAGCAATAAACTAATAATAATCATAAAATAATCCCTCATAAACTGTGTTTGTGAGGGATTATTTATTTTGAAAAAACTATCTTTGCATCCTAAAATGTATCCTATGCTAAACACAGAGTCAGCTAAATTATTTGAAAAAGCTAAAAATTATTTTCCAGGAGGAGTAAACTCTCCAGTACGTGCTTTTAGAAGCGTTGGAGGTACCCCCATTTTTATTGATAAAGGAAAAGGCTCGCACATTTGGGATGCAGACGGAAACGAATACATTGATTATTGTGCTAGTTGGGGACCATTAATTTTAGGACACGCGAACGATAATGTGTTAAATGCTGTTGAGAAAACCATGCGTAATGGAACCTCATTTGGAGCTCCGACACGTTTAGAAAACGAATTAGCTGATTTAATTTTATCCAACAATCCTTATATCGAAAAAATTCGTTTTGTAAGTAGTGGAACAGAAGCTGTAATGAGTGCTATACGTTTGGCTCGTGGGTATACAGGAAGAAATAAAATTTTAAAATTCGAAGGCTGTTATCACGGCCATTCAGATTCGTTATTAGTAAAAGCGGGTTCGGGTTTAGTAACCTTTGGTAATACATCATCGGCAGGAGTTCCAGAAAGTTTTGTTAAGGAAACAATCGTTGTATCCTTAAATAATAAAGAAGCAGTTGAACAAGCGTTTGCACAATTTAAAGATGAAATTGCTTGTGTTATTATTGAGCCTATTCCTGCAAACAATGGTTTGTTGTTGCAATCAAAAGAATACTTACAATTTTTAAGAGATATATGTACAGCTAATAAAACTGTATTATTATTTGATGAAGTAATAAGCGGCTTTAGAGTAGGTTTTACAGGCGCTGCAGGATATTACGACATTAAACCTGATATTATTACTTATGGTAAAATTATTGGTGGAGGATTTCCTGTTGGTGCTTATGGAGCAAGTAAGGAAATTATGTCAAATATTTCTCCCGAAGGAAATGTTTATCAAGCAGGGACTTTAAGCGGAAATCCGGTGGCAATGACGGCTGGTATTGCTCAATTAACCGAATGCTTAAAGCCTAATTTTTATAAAGATTTAGAAGCGAAAACACAATCGTTAATAGCGGGTTTAACTAAAAACACGAAACATAATTTTACAATATTTAGTATAGGTTCCATTTTTTGGTTAGCCTTTACTGATAAAAAAACGATAGCTACTGCAGAGGAAATTGATGCAGACAGTATGAAACATTTTAAAATTTTATACCATTCGTTGTTAAAGCAAGGTATTTATTCTGGCCCATCGGGTTACGAAGTTGGTTTTATGAGTGAAGCACATACTCAAGCAGATATTGATAAAACCATTGTAGCGTTTGAAAATGCCTTTAATGATTTATAATTAAGTATCTTTGCAAAAGTTATTGTTAGTTTAATTCTAATTGAGATAAAAACGGAACGCTGATTACAAAGATTTAAATCGATTTAATCATAATTATCTGCGACATCTGCGTTCTATATCAAAAACAGAAAACGACTTTCAGATAAATTATAAAAAATTTCTTTTCATACGGCCAATGATTTGAATACAAAATTAACGGTCGAATAAAAAAAGAAACATGTCATTCGAAAAATTACATTTAATTGATCCCATCCTTAAGGCATTAAAATCTGAAGGATACACAACGCCTACACCCATTCAATCACAAACAATACCTTTAACCTTAAGTGGTAAAGATGTGTTGGGTGTGGCGCAAACAGGCACAGGTAAAACAGCCGCTTTTGCTATTCCTATTTTGCAATTATTATCGCAAGATAAAAATGCAGCACAAAGCAATAAACGTGTGGTGCGTAGTTTAATACTTACTCCAACACGTGAATTGGCTATACAAATTGAGGAGAGTTTTAAAAATTATGGCAAAAATTTAAACTTAAAAAGTAAAGTTATTTTTGGTGGTGTAAATCAAAGCGGACAAGTTGAAGCTTTGCGTAATGGTATAGATATTTTAATTGCAACTCCAGGTCGTTTATTAGACTTAATGAATCAGCGTCACGTGAATTTAAATACGGTTCAGTTTTTTGTGTTAGATGAGGCAGATCGTATGTTAGATATGGGTTTTGTAAATGATGTCAAAAAAATCATTGCTAAATTACCAGCTAAACGCCAATCGTTATTTTTCTCAGCAACTATGCCGCCAGTTATTGTACAATTAGCAGGAACTATTTTATCCAACCCAACTCGAGTTGAGGTAACGCCTGCATCAAGTACAGCAAATACTATTAATCAAGTAATGTATTTTGTGGATAAAGGAAACAAAAATGGCTTATTAAAAGAAATTTTAAAAGATAAAAAAATTGAGCGTGTATTAGTATTTACACGTACTAAGCACGGTGCCGATAAAGTAGTGAAAGAGCTAGAAAAGGCAAACATTACAGCACAAGCTATACATGGTAACAAATCGCAAAACAACCGACAAAACGCCTTAAATAGTTTTAAAGCAAAAAAAACACGAGTATTGGTGGCTACAGATATTGCATCGCGTGGTATTGATATTGATGAGTTAACTCACGTAATTAATTATGAGTTACCCAACGAACCAGAATCTTATGTGCATCGTATTGGACGTACTGGTAGAGCAGGTGCAAGTGGCATCGCTATTGGGTTTTGTGACGTAGATGAAAAAGCATATTTAAAAGATATCCAAAAATTAATAGGTAAAGAAATTGAGGTTGTTGAAAATCATCCGTTTCCATTAATGAATAATACCCTATCTCCAAAAAAATCTCAGCAACAACGTCCACAACGTGGTTCTGGCGGAAGAAATAGCGGCCCTCGTCCTGAAAAAAGAGAATCATCATCAGGTGGAGGAAAACGTGAGTTTACTAAAAAGTTTAACAACGCTCGTGGCGAGAAAAAAGAAGCTTCTCCTAAAAAAGATTTTACACAAAAACCTACTCGTAACGAAGGACATAAAAATGAATCTGCTCCAAGTTTTGAGCAACCATTAAGACCCATACAACGTAGTCGTTTTGGTGGACAAAGAAAACCGAATAGTTAAAAATTTATTTTAATAGTATAAAACACCCGTCTGGTTTTAAAAGCTCGACGGGTGTTTTTGTTATAACCCGAACGGAATTTTACTTGAAATTTATTCCCTATATTTAACCTTTATTTTTAAATTATGGAATTAAACACTCTTACTGCTATATCGCCTGTTGATGGTCGTTACCGCAAAGTTACCAATGAATTAGCTGCTTACTTTTCGGAGTTTGGATTAATCCGTTACCGTGTGCAAGTTGAAATAGATTATTTTATTTTATTATCGCAACAAGGCTTAGCACAATTACCAAAATTAAATGATGTTCAAATTGAAAACTTAAAATTGGTTTACAAAAACTTTTCGTTTGCAGATGCTGAGGTTATTAAGGAAACTGAAAAAACAACTAATCACGATGTTAAGGCCGTTGAGTATTTCATTAAAGAAAAATTACAACAACAAGGTTTAGAAAACTATTTGGAGTTTGTGCACTTTGGTTTAACCTCTCAGGATATTAATAACACTTCAATTCCTTTATCATTAAAGCAAGCTAACAATGCCGTTGTTATTCCTAATTTAAAATTAGTAACTGATAAATTAACAGCGCTTGCTAAGGAGTGGAAACACGTTTCGTTATTAGCACGCACGCACGGACAACCAGCATCGCCTACACGCTTAGGAAAAGAAATTTACGTGTTTGTTGAGCGTTTACAAGTACAAATTAATCAGTTAAATGCGATTCCCTTTTCAGCAAAGTTTGGTGGAGCTACAGGAAACTTTAATGCACACTATGTTGCGTACCCTAAAAACGATTGGATAAAATTCGGAAATGAGTTTGTAAATAACACCTTAGGTTTAAACCGTAGTCAGTTTACAACACAAATAGAGCACTATGATAATATTGCAGCATACTGCGATGCCTTAAAACGTATCAACACTATCTTATTAGATTTATGTCGTGATATTTGGACATACGTGAGTATGGATTATTTTAAACAAAAATTAAAAGCGGGAGAAATTGGTTCGTCTGCTATGCCTCATAAAGTAAACCCTATTGATTTTGAAAATGCTGAAGGTAATTTAGGAATGGCTAATGCTATTTTAGAACACCTATCGGCTAAGCTTCCTTTATCACGTTTACAAAGAGATTTAACAGATAGCACGGTTTTAAGAAACTTAGGTGTACCTGTAGCACACATTTTAATTTCATACAAAAGTATTTTAAAAGGCTTGGATAAATTAATATTAAACGAAGAAATTTTTAATAGAGATTTAAAAAACAATTGGGCAGTAGTTGCCGAAGCTGTACAAACTATTTTACGCAGAGAAGGGTATCCGAAGCCTTACGAAGCCTTAAAAGATTTAACTCGTACCAATACACAAATTACTAAGGACTCGATGCATACATTTATAAATAGTTTAAATGTAAGTAATGAAGTAAAAACTGAGTTATTACTAATTACACCACAAAACTTTGTAGGACAAAATCCTGAGTTTTAATAAATTATTTAAAGCATCTCGACTAAGCTCGATGTGACACTTAGTATATAATTTAGTGTATGTCCGGTCGAATTGTCACACTGAGCGGAGTCGAAGTGCGAGAAAAAAAGAAAATGAAAGTAGCAGGCTTTACTATTATACGCAATGCATTAAAGTTCGACTATCCTGTGGTTGAAGCCATTACGTCTATACTGCCGATATGCGATGAATTTATAGTTGCTGTTGGTAATAGCGAAGATGAAACCTTGCAATTAATAAAAAGTATTAACTCTCATAAAATAAAAATTATTGAAACCGTTTGGGATGACACCTTGCGTAAAGGCGGACAAGTTTTAGCGTTAGAAACCGACAAAGCTTTTAATGCAATTAGTGCGGATGTAGACTGGTGTTTTTATATACAAAGCGATGAGTGTATACACGAAATGCACTTACCCTCAATTAAAGAAGCGATGTTAAAGTATAAAGATGATAAACAGGTTGATGGTTTATTATTTAATTACGTTCATTTTTATGGCACGTATAATTATGTTGGTAATTCTCGCAGATGGTATCGTAAAGAAATTCGTGTAATAAAAAACGATAAAAACTTTTGTTCGTATAAAGATGCGCAAGGATTTAGAAAACGAGATAATTCTAAATTAAACGTAAAACAAATAAATGCAGAGGTATATCATTATGGTTGGGTAAAGCCACCAAAGGCACAACAAGCTAAGCAAGAGCATTTTCATAAGATGTGGCACGATGATGAATGGATGAAAAAAAACATTGCAATCGTTGATGAATTTGATTATTCACAAATAGATAGTTTAGTTGAATTTAAAGGGACGCATCCTGAGGTTTTTAAAAATAGAGTAAAAGCAGTTAACTGGAATTTTAAATTTGACAAAGCACAGATAAAACTATCCTTAAAAGATAAAGTGTTGTTGACAATAGAAAAACAAACGGGCTACAAAATAGGGGAGTATAAAAACTACATCGTTATTTAGTACCCATGCACATTGCTATTACCACAGTTCCCGAAAATAATTTTGAGTTTATAAAACATCACATCCAATTATTCGAATTAGATAATCGTGAATTAGATAATAACGAATTTTTAGTTGCTACATTTAATAACCACATTGTAGGTTTTGGCAGAATTAGAAATTACGAATTGTGTTGTGAGCTATGTTCGCTTGGTATTATAGAAACAGAACGTTTAAAAGGCATAGGCAAACAGTTAGTTTTAGAACTCATAAAAAAAAATGATAAACCGTTATACTTAGTTTGCATCATTCCCGATTTTTTTAAGCCACTAGGTTTTGTTGTAGTAAATGAATATCCCGTTGAGTTACATAACAAATTGAATTACTGCACCAGCGAATTATCAGTACCTGAGAACTATGTGGTAATGAAATATACTAAATAAAAATGGTTCGTTTTATATAAACAATCAGTCGTTATATTTCAGCCAAATTATTTAAGTAACTTTAGACCCTCTATTGAAAAAAATATAATTGTATGAAAATTTTAAAATTTGGTGGAACCAGCGTGGGTAGTCCAGAGCGTATGCGCTCTTTAGTTAGTTTAGTGAATAATGCGGATAAAAAAATTGTTGTTCTTTCTGCTATGAGTGGTACAACAAATGCCTTGGTTGATATATGTTCTTATTTGTATCAAAAGCAAAACGAAGCAGCAACGCAACACATTAATGCGCTTGAATCTAAATACAACACCGTTGTAAACGAATTATTTGCAAGCGAAGATTTTAAAACCAAAGGGAATGATTTAATAAAAAATCATTTTAATTACATACGCGCATTTACGTTAGATATGTTTACGTCTAACGAAGAAAAAGCAATTTTAGCTCAGGGCGAATTATTAAGTACCGCTTTGTTTTATTTTCATTTACAAGAATTAGGAATTACGAGCGCTTTATTACCAGCATTAAATTTTATGCGTATTGATGAGAATGATGAACCTCAATTAACTTACATCGAAAAAAATTTAACAGACGAATTACAAAAATACCAGAACACTAACTTATTTATTACACAAGGATATATTTGTCGTAATGCCTTTGGCGAGATTGATAATTTAAAACGAGGTGGTAGTGATTATACAGCGTCTATAGTAGGTGCAGCTATACGCGCAGAAGAAGTTCAAATTTGGACAGACATAGATGGCATGCATAATAATGATCCACGCATTGTTTCTAAAACACATCCTATACACGAATTGAGTTTTGATGAAGCGGCTGAGTTAGCGTATTTTGGAGCGAAAATTTTACACCCGACGTGTATTTTACCAGCTCAAAAACGGAACATTCCTGTGCTTTTAAAAAATACGATGCAACCAGATGCACTAGGAACTGTTATTTCTAATATTCATACACAAGAAGGAATTAAAGCTGTTGCAGCAAAAGATGGCATTTGTGCTATTACTATTAAAAGTGATCGTATGTTATTAGCTCACGGTTTTTTACGTGCTGTGTTCGAAATATTTGAACGCTACAAAACATCGATTGATATGATTACAACTTCAGAAATTGCGGTATCGTTAACAATTGATAATACAAAGCACTTAAATGATATTGTAAAGGAACTCGAAGAGTTTGCGAATGTTGTTGTTGATGATCATCAAACCATTGTATGTGTAGTTGGTAATATTCCGAAAAACACTACTGGCTATGGTTTTAAAGTATTAGAAGCATTAAAAGACATTCCTCTTAAAATGGTTTCTTATGGTGGAAGCCCTAATAATATTAGTGTTTTAATAAACTCTGTTCATAAAAAAGATGCGTTGGTTGCTTTAAATAATGGATTGTTTGGATATAATTAATTACTAATGAAAAGTCAACGGTAGTTAGTATTTGTAATCTAACAACTCATAACTCAACACTCATCATTTATAACTGAGAAAAATGTTCACACAACAAACCATACATCAATTACAACAATATAAAACACCGTTTTATTATTACGATTTAGAATTACTTCGTAAAACGTTAAACGCTATAAATACAGAAAGCCAAAAATATAACTATCACGTGCATTATGCATTTAAAGCGAATGCGAATAAAAACATTATTGCTTTAATAAAGCAATATGGTTTAGGTGCCGATTGTGTAAGCGGTAATGAAGTAAAGTGTGCTATCGAAAATAATTTTGAGCCAGCTAAAATTGTGTTTGCTGGTGTTGGCAAAAATGATGATGAAATAAATTACGCACTATCACAAAACATATTTTGTTTTAATTGTGAGAGTATACACGAGTTAGAAATTATTAATGACTTAGCAAAACAACAAAACAAAACAGCTTCTATCGCTTTACGTATAAATCCTAATGTAGATGCTCATACTCACAAGTATATTACTACAGGACTAGAAGAAAATAAATTTGGAATTAATCCTTACGAGTTTGAAGCTGTAATAGAAAAACTGAAAACATTACCACACTTAAAATTAATAGGGTTACATTTTCATATAGGCTCACAAATCACCAACCTAAAACCCTTTAAACAATTGTGTTTGCGGGTAAACGAAATCAACACGTTTTTTTTAAACAAAGGATACGATTTGCCCATCATCAATGTTGGAGGTGGAGTAGGCATTAATTATAATGAGCCGGATAAAGAATCAATTATTGATTTTGAAAGCTACTTTAAAGTGTTTCATGATTTTATAGCACTACGACCACAGCAACAATTACATTTCGAATTAGGCAGAGCAGTAGTAGCACAATGTGGTAGTTTAATGAGTAAAGTGTTGTACATTAAAAATGGCATCAATACAAATTTCGCAATTTTAGATGCAGGAATGACAGAGCTTATTCGCCCAGCATTATATCAGGCGTTTCATAAAATTGAAAATATTTCTGCTAAATCGAGCGAAGTAGAAAACACTAAAACAAACTTTAAATACGATGTTGTTGGGCCTATTTGTGAAAGCAGTGATTGCTTTGGCAAAGCCGTTGAATTACCAGAAACTAAACGTGGCGATTTAATAGCTATTCGTAGCGCAGGAGCCTATGGCGAAGTAATGAGTAGTAGATATAATTTACGTGATGAAGTGCGTAGTTATTATAGTGAGTAGTTTTTGATATAAGAACAGCTTTTCCTATACTACCAAAACAAAAAACCTCTAAGTATTCCTTAGAGGTTTTTTAATATGAAGTTGTGTAATTAAAATTATCCGTTTAATGCTTCTGCACCAGCAACAATTTCTAAAATCTCAGTTGTAATAGCTGTTTGACGAGCTTTGTTATAACTGATTTTTAAATCGCGTAACATATCTTTAGCATTATCAGTTGCTTTGTGCATCGCTGTCATACGCGCACCGTGCTCAGAAGCTAATGAATCTAATAATGCTTTATAAAATTGTGTTTTTAATGAACGAGGAACTAAATCACTTACAATAAATTCTTTGTTTGGCTCAAAAGCATAATCAACAGATGATGTTGAACCTGATTCTGAAACCGTTGTGCTAATTGGTAAAAACTGTTCTGCTTGTACAATTTGTACGGCTGCATTTTTAAATTGATTATATACTAATACAATTTTTTCAAACTCACCATTCACATACGTATCCATTACTGCCTCAGCAATTGGAGCAGCGTTATCGTAAGTTAATTTATCAAAAATTTCGTTTAAATGGTGTGGTAAATTAGAACCGTGGATGTAATGATCTGTACGTTTAAAAGCATCAGTTGCTTTTTTACCAATGGTAATTACCGATACATTTTTACCTGCGTAATCATTATTAATTAAACTCCATGTTTTTTTAACAATGTTGGCATTAAAGGCACCAGCCAAACCTCTATTTGATGAAATAGCAACGACTAGTATTTGTTTAGATGAATTTGTTTTTGCGTATGCATTTTCAGATGTATCTAAACTAGAACTAACGTTTTGCAATATTTCTTGTAATTTCTCAGCATACGGTCTCATTTGCGTAATCGCATCCTGAGCTCGTTTTAACTTAGCAGCACTTACCATTTTCATGGCACTTGTAATCTGCATCGTTGAACCAACTGATACTATTCTATTTCTTACTTCTTTTAAATTTGGCACACTTACTAGTTTTTAATGTTTAGTTATTAGTGTTTAGTATTAAAAACTAAACACTAATAACTTATAACTGATTAGTTATATTTTGCAGCTAATTCTTTTGCAGTAGCTTCTAATGCACCAGTAATTTCATCATCAAATTTACCAGCTTTTAAAGCATCTAAATGTTGTTTGTTTTTTAACTCACACACTGCTAAAAATTCTTTTTCGAACTCACGTACTTTATTTACTGGCACCGAACGTAATAAGTTTTTAGTGCCTAAATAAATAATAGCAATTTGTTGTTCAACACGTAAAGGCGCAGCGTTAGCTTGTTTTAAGATCTCCACGTTACGAGCACCTTTATCTAATACTGATTTTGTTGCAGCATCTAAGTCAGAACCAAATTTAGAGAAAGCCTCTAACTCACGGTATTGAGCTTGATCTAATTTTAAGGTACCAGCAACTTTTTTCATCGATTTAATTTGAGCGTTACCACCAACACGAGATACAGAAATACCTACGTTAATTGCCGGACGAACACCTGAGTTAAATAAATTTGTTTCTAAGAATATTTGACCATCAGTAATCGAAATTACGTTTGTTGGAATATATGCAGAAACGTCACCAGCTTGTGTTTCGATAATTGGTAAAGCAGTTAATGAACCACCACCTTTTACAATTGGTTTTAATGATTCTGGTAAATCGTTCATGTTTTTAGCGATATCATCAGAAGCATTGATTTTTGCAGCACGCTCTAATAATCTACTGTGTAAGTAGAAAACGTCACCTGGATAGGCCTCACGTCCTGGGGGACGACGTAATAATAATGATACCTCACGGTAAGCTACAGCTTGTTTTGATAAATCATCATACACGATTAATGCCGGACGACCAGTATCTCTAAAAAATTCACCTACAGCTGCACCAGCAAATGGAGCGTAAAACTGCATTGGAGCTGGATCAGAAGCATTAGCCGCTACAACAACTGTATAAGCCATTGCGCCGTTTTCTTCTAAAGTACGAACAACGTTAGCAACAGTTGAACCCTTTTGAGAAATAGCTACATATATACAAAACACTGGCTTTCCAGCATCATAAAATTCTTTTTGGTTGATGATAGTATCTAACGCAACAGTTGTTTTACCTGTTTGACGGTCACCAATGATTAACTCACGTTGTCCACGTCCAATAGGAATCATCGCATCAATTGCTTTAATACCTGTTTGTAAAGGCTCATTAACTGGTTGACGGTAAATTACACCTGGCGCTTTACGCTCTAATGGTAATTCGTAAGTAGTACCTTGAATAGGGCCTTTTCCATCAATAGGATTACCTAAAGTATCAATTACACGACCTAACATACCTTCACCTACGTTAATAGATGCGATACGGCCAGTACGTTTAACTGAAGAGCCTTCGCTAATTCCAACGCTTGCACCTAATAATACTGCACCAACGTTATCTTCTTCAAGATTTAATACGATACCTTGTAAGCCTGTTTCAAATTCAATTAACTCACCTGATTGTACTTTAGATAAACCGTAAATACGAGCGATACCATCACCTACTTGTAATACAGATCCAACTTCTTCCAATTCAGCTTCAGACTTAAAGCCTGATAATTGTTGTCTTAATATTGCAGATACTTCTGCGGGTTTTACTTCTGCCATTGTATATTATGGTTAGTTATTTATTAGTTTAATGCTTTATTCGTTAATTCTTTTTTCAAGTTTGATAACTGGCGGGCTACAGATTTATCAATTTGTTTATCGCCAATTTTTAATACAAAACCACCAATTAAATCAGAGTTAGTTTTTTCAATTAATTCAACCTCACCATTAAGCTGAGATTTAATTAAATCTAACGCCGCTTGTTTAGTAGCTGCATCTAATCCGTTAGCCGTTGTAATAACAGCGCTTAAAATATTTTTTTGAGTTTTATATTGTGCTATAAAACTTTTTGCCATTTCAGGTATAAGAGTTTCTCTGCGTTTAGTTGCTACAACTGTTAAAAATGTTACAGTTAATGCATTAAACTTAGTATCAAAAGCAGCTTTCAAAGTGCTTACTTTTTTCTCTGCCTTAATAATAGGGCTATTTAAAAATACTGTAAAATCTTTTGATTCATCGCAAATAGTTTTTAATTGCAACATATCAGAATTCACAGCATCTAATTGTCCTTTTTCGGTGGCTAAATCTAATAACGATTTAGCGTATCTTGATGCAACTATCATATTAGTTAAGAGTTACGTCTTTCATTAAATTAGTAACCAACGCTTTTTGCTTATCATCACTTGATAATTCACTACGTAAAATTTTCTCAGCAATTTCAATAGATAAAGTAGCAACTTGAGTTTTTAATTCGGCAACTGCTGCATTTTTTTCGGTCGTAATTTGCTCACGTGCTGATGACATAATACGATCAACATCAGCTTGTGCTTTTTGCTTAGCTTCAATAATAATAGCATCTTTCATCTCACGCGCATCTTTTAATAAGTTGTCACGTTCAAGACGCGCTTCTGCTAAAATCTTTTCATTGTTAGATTTTAATTCACGCATATCTTTCAAAGCATTTTGTGCACTAGCTAACGCATCTTCAATACCTTTTTCGCGTGTTTTAATAGCTGCTAAAATCGGTTTCCAAGCAAATTTGCCTAATAGCACTAATAATAAAATGAAAGTAATGGTTGTCCAAAAAATTAAACCAATACTTGGTGTAACTAAGGCATTTAAAATAACTAAACTATTCATGTTGTTTGTTTTTTATTGTTTGTTTTCGCTAAAGCGAATAATCTTTTTTAATAACCAAAAAGTAAAACAAAATCTTTACCAACCGTAAAGACTTTGTTTTGTTTGTTGAAGCTTATTTCGATAATAAAGCAACTACTACACCGAATAATGCAACACCTTCTACAAGGGCTGCTGCGATGATCATAGCTGTTTGAATTTTCGACGTTGCTTCTGGCTGACGTGCAATGGCATCCATTGCGTGTCCACCAATTTGTCCGATACCGATACCTGCGCCAATTACGGCTAAACCTGCACCTACTGCTGCGATACTACCTGTCATTTTGTTTTGTTTTTTATTGGTTATTAATTATTAAACTCTTAATGTTTTGCGTTTTCAATCGCATCGTCATCGCTATTATGTACTCCATCATCATTGTGGTCTGCTACTGCTGAACCAATGAATAATGCCGTTAACATAGTAAAAATATAGGCTTGCAAAAATGCTACTAAACACTCTAATACATCAATAAATAAAGCAAAGGCTACAGATACTGGAGCAATGGCCATTGTTTTAAAAATAAATATTAATCCTATTAATGAAATTACAATAATGTGACCTGCTGTCATGTTAGCAAATAAACGTATCATTAAAGCAAAGGGCTTAGTAAAAATACCTACGATTTCAATTGGAATTAAAATAGGATAAAGCCATTTTGGAGATGGTGGAGCAAAAATATGATGCCAATAAGCGCCATTTGCATTTATATTAGTTAGTATCAAAGTAAATACAGATAACACTAAAGTAAAGGCAATGTTACCAGTTAAATTTGCACCTATTGGTATTAAACCAAATACGTTGTTTATTAAAATCAAAAAGAAAACCGTTAACAAATAAGGAACGTATTTATCAGAACCATGGCCAATATTACCTTTAGCAATATCATCACGCACAAATGTAATTAAAGGCTCAAAAAACGATTGTTTACCTTTTGGCGCCGAAGTTACACCTTGAGTTTTGTATGATTTTGCAATAGAAGTAAATAACAAAAACAACACTACTGCTGATAATAACATTTGAGCTACATTTTTAGTAATGGATAAATCGTAAATTGTTTCTGTTGCATCTTCCGAAACTATATGTTCTTCGTGTAAGCTATAACCATCATAAGCTGCGTGTCCGTGCTCAAATTTAGCAGATGAAAACAATTGTAATCCTTTGGTAGAAGAATATAAAATAATTGGTAAAGGTAGAGCAACAGCATCGTGACCTTCGCCCCATAAATGCCATGAGTGAGAATCTAAAATGTGCTCAAATGCAACAGCTGCAATATCAATAGATGCATTTGGATCGTGAGCAGCAACAGCGTGTTCAGTGCTTTCGACACCAGCGTGAACAGTTTCTTCTTGAGGCTCAGAAGCAGATACTTTTACTGAAAACGTTAATAATAGGGCAAATAACACAATTGTGAAATTTGAAAAGCGTTTGAATATGTTGATTTTACTAATCATTGCGTAAAAAATTGAATT
Source organism: Bacteroidota bacterium (assembly GCA_043719555.1). Taxonomy (GTDB): domain Bacteria; phylum Bacteroidota; class Bacteroidia; order B-17B0; family Aurantibacillaceae; genus UBA4416. The sequence goes on from JAYSTR010000120.1 coordinate 53,580, forward strand.
GTAAGCTTAAAATTCGGGTGCAAATGTATCAATAAATTGCCGAATTTTAAAATATTTTTGTCGATTTAATGAGGGTTTTTTAGGCATTTTGCCTCCAAATCAACTTAAATGCTAGCTAATTAGCTTCAATTTTTTTGAGAAAAGGATTTTCACTCCTTTTTTGAGGATAAAGTGAAAAATAAAACAAATAAGTTGGAATACTAAACCGTTTTACTAAACGTCGATAAAATATTTAATTCCTTTAATTGTTCATCGCTAATTTCGCTTGGGCTATCGATCATAATATCTCGGCCTGAGTTATTTTTTGGGAAAGCAATAAAGTCACGTATAGAATCGCTTCCGCCAAATAACGAACACAATCTATCGAAACCAAAGGCTAAACCACCATGTGGAGGTGCGCCAAATTCAAAGGCATTCATTAAGAATCCAAATTGTTTTTGAGCTTCTTCTTTAGAAAAACCTAATAAATCAAACATTTGAGCTTGTAATTCTTTATTGTGAATACGAATACTACCACCGCCAATTTCAACACCATTAATAACTAAATCGTAGGCGTTTGCTCTTACAGCTCCCGGATTAGTTTTTAATAATTCGAAATCTTGTGGATTTGGCGATGTAAACGGATGGTGCTTAGCGTGCCAACGACCAGCTAATGATGCCAATAAATTGGGATCGCCATCATTCCATTCTAACAAAGGAAAATCAATTACCCATAAAGCTGAGAATGTTGATTTATCGCGTAAACCTAAACGAGAGCCCATTTCTAAACGCAATTCACTCATCGCTTTACGAGTTTTTTCATCAGAGCCGGCTAATACTAAAATTAAATCGCCCGGTTGAGAGCCACAAGCAACCGACCAAGCTTTTAAATCTTCTTCTTTATAAAACTTATCTACACTAGATTTAATCGTTCCGTCAGCATTGTGACGAGCGTAAACTAAACCAGTTGCACCAACTTGCGGACGTTTAACCCATTCTGTTAATTCATCTAATTGTTTGCGGGTAAATTCTGCAGCGCCTTTAGCACAAATAGCTACAACTAATTCTGCCTCATCAAATACTTTAAAGTTTTTGCCGGCTACCACGTTATTCATTTCCACAAACTTCATTTCAAAGCGAGTATCAGGCTTATCATTGCCATAAAACTTCATTGCATCAGCATAGGTCATGTGCGGAACAAAAGGCATATCAATATTTTTGACAGCTTTAAATAAATGACGTACTAAACCTTCAAACGTATCTAAAATATCTTGTTGCTCTACAAAACTCATCTCGCAATCAATTTGTGTAAACTCTGGTTGTCTGTCGGCTCTTAAATCCTCATCTCTAAAACATTTTACAATTTGATAGTATCTATCAAAACCACCAACCATTAATAATTGTTTAAAGGTTTGGGGAGATTGTGGCAATGCATAAAATTGCCCTTCGTTCATACGGCTAGGCACTACAAAATCACGAGCTCCTTCGGGAGTTGATTTAATTAAAACAGGTGTTTCTACTTCTAAAAAATTTAATTTATCTAAGTAGTTACGTGTTTCAATAGCCATACGGTGGCGTAATTCTAAATTTTTACGCACTTCGTTTCTGCGTAAATCTAAATAACGGTATTTCATACGTAACTCATCTCCACCATCGGTGTTATCTTCGATAGTAAAAGGAGGAGTTATAGATGCATTTAATATTTTAAACTCTTTTACTAAAATTTCTACTTCACCAGTTGGGTTATTTTTATTTTTGCTTTCACGCTCAATAACTGTACCCATTACTTGTATCACATACTCACGACTTACGCTACGAGCTTGAGCATTCATAGCGCTATCAATCTCTTCGTTAAAGGCTAATTGAGTTATACCATATCTGTCACGTAAATCAATAAACGTCATTCCTCCTAAATCGCGCGATTTTTGAACCCAGCCACTTAAAGTAACTTGTTTGTTAATGTCTGATAATCGTAATTCTCCGCAAGTGTGTGTACGTAGCATAATAAAAATTTTGAGCCGCTAATTTATTGAATAATTTGCTAAGTCTATCAATAAAAAACAAATCCAACGAAAGTTAAAAAACAAACAATCGCCAAAAATTATTGATTTTTTTGTTTTAAATTTACTGTATGTAAACTATGCCAATTAATTTGGCATTTTTAGTTTACGCATAGTTGGATACTAATGGAATTATTTTTTACGCATAACAAGTTGTGTAATCGTTTGCGATGGCTGATGGTGTGGTGTGTTATGGCGGTAACAACTAATGCTCAAATAAATACCTTTCCTTATTTTCAAAATTTCGAAACTAATAATGGAGGCTGGACTTCTGGCGGATCTTTATCGGACTGGGTGTATGGTATACCAAATAAACCAAACATTACAAGCGCAGGAAGTGGAAGTAAATGTTGGATAAATGGGGGTTTAGCCTTAACGGGAACGGGTTATAATGACAATGAAGAATCATTTGTGGTAAGTCCTGTTTTCGATTTTACAACACTCACGCATCCCTGGATTTCGTTTAAAATATTTTGGGAAACCGAAAAACAATTTGATGGAGGCAATTTGCAATACTCAATTAATGGAGGAGCTTCTTGGGTAAAAATAGGGGTTGTAAACGATCCTAGCAATTGTATGACCGCAAATTGGTATAACTCAAGTTCTATTAGCCAATTAGTTAATTTAGATCCATCGAAACAAGGTTGGGCTGGAAATCATTATGCTACATCAGATGCTGGTACAGGAAACCCAAACGCTACAGGGCCGACCTGTAAATTAGGCTCTGGTTCAAACGGATGGGTGGTGGCAAAACATTGTTTAAACGGCTTAGGAGGACAACCAAATGTGAAGTTGAGATTTACTTTTGCATCGGGCTCCCAGTGTAATTATTTTGATGGTTTAGCCTTTGATGATATTTTAATTCAGAATGGACAAAGTAACGCACCTGATTTTAATGCAGTTTGCTCTTCGACTCAAAATCAAATTAATTTTACAAGTGTTTTACCAACTTGCCCAACACCATTATCTACAAGCTTATTATGGAATTTTGGAGATCCATCTACAGGTACATCAAACACGAGTTCAGCAACAAATCCAACACATGCGTTTTCTACAGCAGGCATTTACACAGTAAGCTTAACTCAATCTGGTGGCCCTTGTAATCCTCCGGGAACAATTACCAAAACAGTGAGTGTGTTGAGTTCATCAATTACTGTATTAACACAGATTTCTTGTTTTAATGGTAATGATGGTAGTGTAATAGTTGCACCCTTGTTTGGCACAGGCCCTTATACATACTCTTGGTCGCCAACTGGAGCAACTACAAACAGTATGACAAACTTATCTGCTGGAAATTATTATTCGACTGTTACGGATAGTAAAGGCTGTAAAAAACAGGCTAGTGTAAGTATTATTAATGGACCATCTGTTGTGGCTACGATATCGCAAACAGATGTTACTTGTTCTAATTTATCAAGTGGACAAGCAAGTGTTAGTGTATTTGGAGGAAATGCAAGTAATACGTTTACATGGCTACCAATGAACACACACGCAGATAATGTGACTGGTTTATCTGCAGGTAATTATAGTTTACAGATAATGAATTTTAATGGATGTGGACAAACAGAAACGTTTACTATCGCAGAACCAGCAAATTCAGTAACAGTTTCGGCAAATGTAACAGGCACAGGATGCAGTACTAATAGTGGAACAATTACAGTTACTGCTTTAGGAGCTTCGCCAAATACAACGTATAATTGGACTCCATCAGTAAGTACAACAACCATTGCAAATGCGGTATCAGCAGGTGTTTATACAATTGTTGTAAATAACAACATTAGTTGCCCAAAAACAATTACAGTGGCTGTTGTTGCTGCCGTCTCTCCAAGTGTTGTGTTAACACCAACCGATGTATCGTGTTTTGGTTTAGCAGATGGAAAAATTAAAGCAACCATTACAGGAGGAAGCACACCATATACATATGGATGGTTGCCGTCTGGTGGAAGTACTGCAGCAGCTTCGAATTTATCGGCAGGGAATTATTCTTTTGTAGTAAGTGATGGTAATGGCTGTAGAACAAATGCGTATACAACTATTACCGAACCGTCTGATTTTACTTTAACGGTAAGTGGCAACCAAACAGTATGTGCATCCAGTTCTGCAATGCTTACCACTACGGTTGTTGGCGCACCTACAAACACGGTTAATTGGCAAAATAATAATATAAACGGCGCTTCAATTAGTGTGTCGCCAAGCGTGACAACAACCTATACTGCACAAGCTATTAATAGCAATGGATGTAAGAGTAATAAGGCAACAACAACTGTTTATGCAACATCAACACTTAGTGTTGTAACATCGCCGAGTGTAAATGTTTGCCAAGGATTAACAACAACACTAGCAACTACAGTAACGGGTGGTAATGGAAATTATCAATACAATTGGTTGCCAAATCATGAAACAACCAGTGCTATTACATTTGTTGTTAATGCGCCTTTTGTTTACACAGTAACAGCTAATGATATTTGTTCGAGTGTTACGGGTACTGTTAATGTGTTAGTAACAACAATGCCAATGGTTAAAGTGTTTGATAGTATTTTTGGTTGTGCGCCGTTATGTATGAGGTTATATGATTCGACCTTAATTAATAATGGCAACATTGCTAAATGGGATTGGCATTTTTCTAATGGACAAAAAAGTAATGCAACCAGCCCGAATATTTGTTTTAATGACGCAGGAAAATATACAGGGCAATTAAATGTGACCACAACAAATAATTGTTCGTATAAATTAGTTGATTTTAATAAGATACGAATTTTACCAAAACCTAAAGCTGATTTCACATCCAGCAAAGGCTTTGAAAGCACAGAATATGAAACTAATTTTACATTTACAAACAGTTCATCTGATTATGTGAGTGTACACTGGAATCCCTACACAAATATTAAAACAACAGATACAATTAACGAGAGTTTTCCGGAAGTGGGAACCTATTCGGTTACCTTAGTTGCTATTAACACCTTAGGCTGTAACGACACTATTACGAAAGAAATTAAAATAAATCCAGAGTTTACATTCTTTGCGCCAAATGCTATATCGCCAGAAGGAAATGGCTTAAACGATGTTTTTTTACCAAAAGGAATGGCGTGGGATGAAACTAAGTATACACTTACTATTTTTGATAGATGGGGCCAGCAAATTTTTACAACCAACGATGCATATAAAGGCTGGAATGGTACTTATAAAGGTTTAAAAACAACGAACGATATTTATGTTTATAAAGTTGAGTTAACGGATATCTTCGATAAAGACCATGTGTTTATAGGCCACGTGATGGTTGTAAAATAACCGTAATCAAAAATTATTTAATCACCCCTAATTCTTTTCCTACTTTTTCAAAAGCCGCTAAAGCTTTATCTAAATGAGCTTGTGTATGAGCTGCCGATAGTTGCACACGAATACGAGCTTGTCCTTTTGGAACAACTGGAAAAAAGAATCCAATCACATAAATGCCTTCCGCTAACAATTTCTCAGCAAATACTTGTGATAGTTTTGCATCATATAACATAACCGGAACGATAGCAGAATCACCTTCTTTAAATTCTAAACTTATTTTACGTAAACCAGTTTTAAAATAATTGATATTACTTTCTAAGGTGTCGCGAAGTTCTGTTGTTTCGCTTAATAAATCTAATACAGCTATAGATGCTCCAACAATACTTGGCGCTAAAGAGTTTGAAAACAAATAAGGACGAGAGCGTTGGCGTAATATTTCTATCACTTCTTTTTTTGCTGAGGTAAATCCACCCATAGCACCACCTAAAGCTTTACCTAAAGTTCCTGTAACGATATCCACACGATGCATGACATTTTTTAATTCTATAGTACCTCGTCCAGTTTTACCAATAAAGCCAGATGCGTGGCTTTCATCAACCATCACTAAAGCATTATATTTATCAGCTAAGTCGCAAATTTTATCTAAAGGAGCAACAAAGCCATCCATGCTAAACACACCATCTGTAACAATAATACGGTAACGTTGTGCTTGTGCTTTTATAAGTTGCTCTTCTAAGTCAGCCATATCGCAATTTTTATAACGATATCGCTGTGCTTTACATAAACGCACGCCATCAATAATGGATGCGTGATTTAGTTCATCAGAAATAATGGCATCTTCTTCTCCAAACAAAGGTTCAAATACGCCACCGTTTGCATCAAAAGCAGCTGCATATAAAATAGTATCTTCTTGACCAACAAATTTTGCTAATTTTTGCTCTAAAGTTTTATGGATATCTTGTGTACCACAAATAAAGCGAACCGATGACATACCATAACCGTGAGTATCTAAAGCATTTTTAGCACCTTGTATCACTTTTGGATGAGACGATAAGCCTAAATAATTATTAGCACAAAAAATAATCACTTCTTTTCCATCAATTACTTTTACGGTTGCTCCTTGAGGCGTAATGATAACGCGCTCTTTTTTAAACAAGCCATTTTGTTCAATTTCGTTAAGTTGATTTTGTAAGTGATTTTGAAACGTACCGTACATAATAAATTAGGATTTTAAGTTGCGCCAAATTACTTTATTGTTTTGTAAAAACAAAAAGCGCATTAAGAAACTAATCTTAATGCGCTTTAAATAATAGTTAATTAAATTACATCATTACAGATACAATACCGCCCATTAACGCCATAGAAACCGCCCAATATCCTAAATTCACGGCAACGTATTTTGCACTTTTTTGCTCAAATAAAGCGTTAATTGCCATAATGGGCAATACAAGAAAAAGAGCAGCTATAATGCCGTGAAAAGCACCATGTTTAAACGTTCGGTAACTAGATCCATATAAATCCATAATTTTTTTGAATAGTTGCATCGGCTCAGAGTTAGGATCAGAAGAATCTGGTTGCATACCTAAAATAGAAAAAATGCCATATTGATGAATTACGATTGGTTGCATAATAAAAGCTAACATAAATGAGAATAACCAAGTTAAACCCATCACTTTCATCATGTTTGCTTCTTTACCTTTTTCTGGAGTCATACCAGTTTCATTCATCCAAATGGTACCAAATGTTTTGGGGTTAAACCAAACAAATCCTATTACTAAAGGAATTAAACTGGCAATAAAAACGGCTAAAAAATTAACTTGCATAATTATATTGTTTTAAGGGGTTAGATATTAAAAATAGTAAAAAACTAATACGCGTCAAAATCGATTAATTCGAAATAGATGTTTTTTGTATTGATGTCAATGTTGAAATCACCTAAGGGTTTAAAAATTAAATTTAAGGGAGAGGGTTTTAATTTATCAGGAATTTTACATTTAAAAAAGGTAACAGGAACATTATTTAAACCAATAACCATTTTTATTAAACCAACGCTTTTATTAGAGCCTATAGCAAATCGTTTGCTTAAACATGCAGAAATAAAATACTTCTCTGTGTTTGAGTATATAAAATTTGATTGTATATAATTAGTTGATGGATTATTTGTGCGCCATACTAATGTTTGTTCATCAATTAATGATGAGAAAACATTAGTGTTAATTTGATAAGTAGTATTGTCATATAAATACAAATAAGCATTTAATGGAGCTATTAAATTAAACCCTAATTTTTTTGTAAATCCATGTGTGCTATTTTGATTAGCAACTCCTATTACAAACTGGTAACCTAACTGCGCACCTAACTCATAGGTTTTAGTTGCTAATTGCGTAAACAATCCTTTGCCCTGAAAGTTCGCATCTGTAGCTGTGTTTAATGATAATAATCCTTTATAGTTTGTGTTGTTTATAGTGTATACAACAGGTATGGTAACATAATGCCCCACTAGTTTTTTATCATAAAATGCATCGTAACCAACTACTTTACCAAGAGGGTTTGAAAAGTATTGCCATTTTAAAAACTCATAGGTGTATTTTTGTGTTGATGGAAAAACAGATGATAGCAAGGAAGCATAAGACTTTAGACTAGCTTCATCGGTTTGCGTTTGTTTAAATTCAAATTCCATCATTACAATGTTTTTAAATACTCGGAGTAAGTAATAATTTTTGCGTCAAAAGAAACTAACTTGTTTAAGCGATTAAATACATTTTTACGATTATAATACATGAGATAATTATAAAACGTACTGTTATTTATCCCGTTGTGCATAAAATGTTCTTGCTTAGTATCTATATCATAAGGATGGAAATAACTTAATAACGGTTGATTATTTTTAAAACAAGAAGCTATATTGTTTTTTAATACAAGCCACGGAAACACTCTAAAATAAATACCACCAGCTGTTGGAAAATTTAATGGGCCAAGTTTGCCGAGTGTAATGGGTAATTCCCATAAAGCATTGTTAATTAATTTGGGTTCAGTACCAAATTCTTTCCAGCCAAATAAGGGGTTTTGTGCAGGCAAAACAGAACTCGAATATTTAAAACCTAATTCTATTAATACTTCGTGTGCCCATTGTGTTTTCTCTGTTATAGAAAGTACAGGAGCTCTAAAACCAATAATGTTTTTTGCTCCAGCTTTTGTTAATGCGTTGAGGTTTTTTTCTAAATCAAGTTTAAATGTTTCATTCGAGTGTTTATCTAACGTGATGTGACTATAGGAATGGCATGCGATTTCGTGTCCCTCATCCATAATCTGTTTTATTAAATCAGGATAACGCTCTGCAATTTTTCCTACGACGAAAAAAGTACAGTGTGCGTTTTTTTGTTTAAGCCAAGTTAAATATAGCTGTGTGTTTTCTTCAACTCTATCTTTATAAAACGAGCCATTAACAACATTCTCGCGAACATCTTCTAAATCAATGCTAAATAAAAAATGATTATCCTTTTTTAGAGTCATCTTCTAATTTCTTTTTAAGCAAAGCCATTTCTTGTGTTAAGGTTTTAATTTGTTCATGTTGTTTAGAATTAACAACAGATAAGTGTACTAAAAACAAAACGATGGCAAAGATAGCAGCCATAAAAACCAATGCAGGCGCATAATACACGCCTAATAACTTTGCAATTACATCTAAGCCATTTCTCCAAAAAGAAAACAGTAACAATAGTGCGGTACACACAATCCATACAAAAGAATATTCTTCACGTAATTTACCCTTAGTAATTAATCTAAAAACAAAAAACATAAATGCTAATGCAGTTATGATTGCTAAAATTTGTAAACGGTATGGTATAACGTTTTGCATAATTAAGTTGTTTTGTTGTTAAATTTTAAACGAATATATAAAAACAAAATTCCAAATGTTACTTTAAACATATAGTAAATGGAGTTAAGCGTATTAATGGACGATGTACCACTTTGGCGTTCTTTCATAAGAACAGGAACCTCAACAATTTTTAAATTATTTAAAGCATATAAAACAATAGCTTCTGGTTCAGGATATTCATCAGGATAATAATTCGCCACTATTTCTAAACTTTTTTTATTTAATGCACGGTAACCAGATGTACTATCGTTAATAGTTGTGTTAGTTAGAATTTTATTTAACCATTTAAAATAGTTAATGCCAACGCGCCTTGTAAATGACGATTGATAACCTTCGTTGGTAATATATCTTGAACCAATAACAACATCTGCTTGATTGTTAATTAATGGATGTATTATTTTAAATAATTCTGTAGGGGGATGTTGACCATCTCCATCCATTTGTATGGCAATATCAAAACCACTATTTAGTGCATACATAAAACCCGTTTGTACAGCCCCACCTATACCTAAATTTACTATAAGATTAAGATGAGTGAATTTGTTTATTTCAAGAATTTGCTGCGTGTTATCTGTTGAACAATCGTTTACAAAAATTGGAGTTAATGTGTAATTAGAATTTGTGGGTAATTGTTTAATCTCATAATATAAATTAACAACACTATCCTGTTCGTTGTAACAAGGAATAACAAGAGCTATGTTTAATGTTTTAGTTATCTCTGTTACCATTACTCATGGCCTGATAATCAGGGTGTTTAATTAAGATGTTTAAATATACTAAATCTTCTTTAGAATAATTTTTCTTTAAAAAGGTAAACCAATATGCTTCTTTAGTCATACCATCATACGAAATGATTCCGTGTTTGTAAAGATTAGATTGAAACACATTTAAGAAACAAAAAAACAGAATAAAAAAACTGGTAATTATTTTCAAACTTTTAGACGAAAGTGAATCATAAATATAAGTTATAAAATAACCCATTGGTATTACTAAAACTGCATATGTTTGTACAAGTGCTCGGCATCCAAAAGAGCCGCCATAAGTCCAATCCCACCAACTGGATATAATGTATAGGTTTAATAAGAAATAGATACTTGTACTATAAAATAAAGCTTTATTCTTTTTATATAAAAACAAGAAACCAATTAAACTTAGCAGCATTAAAGGCGTGTAAAGCAACCAACCTTTGCGGTAGCTAAACAATACGTTAAAAAATTGAGGGTCGTTAAAATAAAAATGTTCGTTAGAGCCATACGAAAAAAAGAACCATTGGCCTGATTGCATTTTCCAATAAAGCAATTGTGGAAATACAGGAATCATAAATAAGATGAAACCTACGACTAGAAACCATTTTAAGTTTGCGATGGTTTTCAATTTTTGTATAAATGTGTTATATGATGCAACACCTATTAATAAAGGAATTATAACAATAATAATTTCTGATGGACGAATAAGAGTGATTAAGCCCAGCAAAAAACATAAGCATAAAAAATGTTTTGGTTTGTTATTAGTATACCAATTAATAGAACAATAAATAAAAGTTGAAATTAAAAAAAACAATATACCGTGAGTTAGCTCTGAATTAATTAAGGTATAACAAAATAAGTTGGTGCCAAAAAATAATACAAACAAACAAATAGCAGTAGTTTTTTCGTTAAAATAGTTGAGTAAAATTTTTCGACTAAACCATAATCCAATTAATGAATATATAATACAACCAATGTGTATACTCCAGCCATAAATAGGCTCGTAACCAGTAGCGTTTTTCGCGGAACATAATTCTGCGATTAAAAAAAATGGCAAATACACCAAACTCATACCGTATGTGCCCTTGGGTACAAGTTCTCCAATGTTAGTTTTTGTGAGCCAAAAACCATAAGTACCATTTACTAACGCTAAATCCCGGTGTTTAAAGGCCAAAATTAGATACGAATAATATTGATCTGTATCATATATAAAAGGGTGATTATACTCTGGTAACCAATTTAAAAAAGGCTTAATTGTAACAATACAAAACAACACAATAATTGTAAATGCTACTAGAGAAACTTTATTTTTGTATAATTGGTATATGCTCATTCTATGCAAAATAACGAAAATGACACTAATTTATTGCCATTAGTATATCAAAGTGTTTTTAATATATTTACAATAAATTTTTTTTAATGAACTATTACAAACAATTAGATACGCTTCGTTTTTTTTCGGTTTTATCTGTAATGATTGGGCATTGGATTGCATGGGATTCGGATAATGAATTTGTTAAATCATTTCACTGGGGAAACGGTGTACTTTTCTTTTTTGTTTTAAGTGGGTTTTTAATTACGGAGATTTTATATAAACAAAAATCGAAAATTGATACTGGTAGTTTAACGATTGGAGCCGCTTTAAAGTCGTTTTATTTGCGACGCACACTAAGAATATTTCCAATTTACTATGGTTTAATATTTTTTTTATTTTATGTTAATTACAAAAACACACGCGAAATATTTCCCTATTTAGTAAGCTATACAAGTAATATTTTAGAAGCGAAAACTAATAATTACGTGGGCGATTTTAATCATTTTTGGTCATTGGCTGTTGAGGAGCAGTTTTATATTTTTTGGCCACTATGTATATTTTTTATACCAAATAAGCATTTGTTTAAGTTTATAATGGGCACTATTATTTTCTCTTTGCTTTCTAAATTTTGCTTTGTTTCATTTTGGCCAGATAAATGGATGGCCGCAAGCTACTTAACCAACAATGTTATGTTTGCTTTAGGTATTGGCGCATTGCTAGCTTATATTAAGCAAACTAGAGTTGAGTGGTTTAATAAAGTTTCGGAAAATGTTTTTTTAACGCCAGCTATAATAATTATTTATTTAGGCTCGTATTATTTTATTGCACATAAAAATTTATTTCCAAGAATTGGTTTTATTTTCGACGAGTTTATTTTTTGTGTTTTATCAGTAATTATTATATCGCGTGCTGTAGGAAGTGGTTATAAATATATAGGAAAATTTATTTTGGAGAATGAAAATTTTTCCCACTTAGGCCAAATTTCTTACGGTTTATATTTGTATCATCTTTTTACAATACCCACATTTTGGGATTATATTGCACCAAAACTTTCATTACATAGCGACAAAAAAGAAACAATCTGGATGTTGTATTTTTTGTTTACTTGGCTTGCAGCTGAAATAAGTTATTTGGTAATAGAAAGACCTTTTAATTGGCTGAAAAAGTATGTCTAAGGTTACTTCGAGTTAGCTTTATAATGCTCATTGCGATAATGCATAATGTTTACGCCCCAAAAATTTTCGTTTTTACCAACAAATGTAAATTTATTATTAAGCTGAGTAGCAACAGTTTTTGCGCCATCGTTTAAGAACTCATAACTCTGAGTATAATAAATATCTTTATATTTTGATAAATCCAGCCTTTCAGGCCATGTTAAATCATATAGTTGGTGAAAGATTCCTTTTTCCAATAATTTTTTTGATTTCAGCGAGTCGTTAGTTATACAAAATATATCCTTGTCGTAGTAATACGACACAATATCTTGTAAGTCAGTAGTAATAAGTGTGGAGTCGTTTTGAATAGTCTTAAAAAACTTAACGGCATTTTTATAATCTTGATTTGTATACCTTGGGATAATCATTTTTGTATAGGCAAATAACGCTATACTCAACATCACAATAGTTTTTAAAGCAATATGTATTTCTATTAATGAAAGCAAATAAGAAAAAAGTAAGATGAAACCTAAATAAGTAAAAAGCACATATCTACTCAAAAATATAGGAGAATAGCTGGCGATATAATAATTTAATAAAAACATACATGGACCAGACACTAAGAAAAATATAATATAAATAGTAGATGTTGATTTGAATTTTTTAATAAAAACTAGAAATACAATTAAGATTAATGTGTAAATATAAACTTGATAAACTTCTTTAGTGTTAAATAGTTCATAAACACAGTTTTTTAAATCTAAAACAGTTGGTTTTTGTAACCACATTTTACTACCATTAACACTTCCTTTAACCAAACTTATAAATCGATTCGTAAAAGGAACTAAAAAAATCAATAAAACTCCAACCGAAAGAAAATAAGCAACGATGTAGTGTTTAATGTTTTGATCAGGGGTTTTTTCTAATGCAAAATTCTTGTTTGTTTGCCATAAAAACAAGGGTAAACAAATGCATTGTGCAATAATATTAAAGCAGGATAAAAAGTGCAGATAAAACAACCCAGCATTAAATAATCCTAATAAAATTGCAAATAGTATCCTTCTTCGACTTCTATTTTCATAAAATAAACTTAAATAACAGTAATTAGATAAAACAACGAATAGTAGAATCAACGCATACGTTCTTGCTTCTTGCGAATAGTAGTAAAAATCATTAGATGTTATAAACATTAATACTGCAAATACCGCCGCTTGTTTGTTTAAAAACTTTGCCGATAATAAATATAAAAAACCAGCAGCAAACGCAGCGGCTAAAGCAGATAAAAATCGTACAGAAAATTCAGATATGCCAAATAATTTTACCCAAAAATGTACAATAATGGGGTACAGAGGTGGATTCACATCGTTTTTTGAAACAGCAATAATATCTGGAACATTTTTAATAGCAGTGTTTATGGTAAAACACTCATCGTACCATAAACTATGCGTAGATATTTTATAGAGGCTAAATGCTAATTGAATTATTACAATTGCTGTAAAAACAAAAACCTTATTTAAAAAAAAACGTTGCACTATTTTTATCATAATATACCTGTAGGATAATAAACAAAAATAGCCATAGTTTATAAACTATGGCTATTTATAAAATCAAAAAAATAGTTTAATCTTCTATAGTTTTATAAACTTTCTTAACCGTAATGTTAATGTCATCAAAATCAATTATTGCTTTTTTATTAGGAGCAAATCCAAAAAACTTAAAGTACATACTTGGTGTGGTATATTTATCTGCAGGAATAGTAACACTATCCTTAATATTTACCCATTCGTTTGATTTAGCACCATAGTTGACTAAATCGAAAAACAACCATTGTGCAATTGCTTGATCATTTTGAAAAGACGCTGCAAATCCATCTCCCTTAATAGGATTAGATGATTTTACCCATAAGTCAATAACAATTTTAATACTTGAATTAACTAAAGTATCATTAACAGAGTAATTTTGCCCAGCAGCATATTCATGTATACTATCCGTTCTAAACGAAAAATCACTATTATGTCCAGATCCTTTGGTTCTTGTTCCCGGATCAACAAGAGTATCCTCTGCATTAGCAATTAACTTTTGCAATAAAATTGATTTTTCAACTTCCACTTTTTCTTTGCAAGATGTTAAGCCAAAAACGCTTAAAGCAAATAGTCCGATTATAAATTTATTTGTTTTCATTTTTTGATTTTTTTAAAGTGCGAATTTATATATATTTTTTTAATCTACAGCATTATTAACAAGTAAAAATCATATTCCCGCCTTGATTATTCAGTTTTAATAATCACAATCATCTTCTGCTAATTATTTTATAATAATTACATTCATTGTAATTAAATATTTTTTCTAATACAAAAATTCGGTTCACATCAATATCTCTTTCGTATTTTTCTGTAATAATAAAATTTCCAGTTTGTAGAGAGGTATCATTGGGGTTTTTTTCAAAACAAACATTTTTATTTAAACAATCCTGTTTAATATAAAAATATATAGTAAAGTTAAAATCAGCATTAATAACGGTTACAGTATCTTTTCGGTGGCCATTATTTCGAGCAAACCGTATACATTTTCCTAAGGAACTTCCTTTCCCGTTACTAATATTATTAGATACTACCTGATAAAATGGCCAGATAAACAGAAGCATAAAAAGCAAAAGAGCATACTTACTAATGTTTTCATAAAACATATAAAATGATAACCCTATAATAATAGCCATTGATGAGTATAAAGGAGCGTCATACCAGTTTAACTTTGTTTTTGATATTGCTAGCATTATGGAAATACTTATGAAAATAATTATGAAAAACACACCTAATGGTTTTGTTGGAGTATTTGTACTCATTAAAATATAAATAATACTGAGTGGTAATGTAAATATCCATACACTAAACCTGCTTTTTTCAATCATTGCCTGAAAATAGTAATAGAAAGGCAATGATTCCTGATTTAAAAATTCCTGTTTATGCAATCTACCACCAATTTCATTTTCCAAAACAGCATTAAAATAACCAGGAGTTAAATGATTTCTAAGCAAATAGTACCCAACGACCAGTATTAAAAAAAACAACACACCTATATAAAAACCCTTTTTTTGCAAAGTGATAATTAGCTTTTTTGTATAAAGTAACCACGTTATTATGCCTGGGATGGCTATTATACCAGCTATTCCCTTTGTTAAACAGCCTAGTGAAATTGCTATGCCAGCTAATATTAAATAATTATTGGCTTTTTTTTGCTCGGTCGTATTTGTATAGACAAATATTAAGGTTGTTTGGAGTAAAACCCAAAACGCTAAAATACTGTCGGTATCTCCTGTGCGGGCAACATGTTCTCCTACAAACCCAACACTACTAAGTAAAACCAAAGGAATAAGTAAAGCAAACCAGTAATTTTTTAATACTTTAATACCTATATAAAATAATAACAAAACAGATAAAAAAGAGAAAATAGCTGATGGTAAACGCACGCCCAACTCATTAAAACCTAAGAGTTTCATGCTAATTGCCATACACCAAATTGCTAAAGGTGGCTTTGAGTTATAAAGGTCTGGTTTCCCAAATAAATAAACCTCTATAGGGTTCCCTCGCTCAATCATTTCCTGTGCATTTAAGGCATAGCTCGATTCGTCCCATAGGTGCATTGAATGCTTCGGTAATTGATGAAATAAAGAAAAATAACTTAGTATAAGTAAAATGAATAAGGGTGTCCAGTTTTTATATATAGTAAAGTTGTGCATAAATGTTTAAAAAAAACAAAACGAATTAATTTATTTTTTATTGTATTATTAATTTTCTAGAAACAAGAAAAGAATCATTTTTTACTTTTATAATATATATTCCTTTCGCAAGTTCTGAGATATTTACTGATATTTCTCGAGCTTTTTGTGGTTGCAGTGCAAGTTTTTGTCGTCCTTGCATATCGTGGATTGTAATAATATTATTTTGTAATTCGCCATTTATTTTAACTGTAATTAGCTCATTTGCGGGATTTGGAAATATTAAAACAGTATTGTCGTCTTGCAACTGATTTTCTTCATTTTTTTTGCCAATAGTTTTATAATTTGCATAAGGATTATTTGGTTTATACATACTTACAAAATAGGAACTATTACAACCGTATTTTCTTAGGGCTAATAACTGCTTTGGTTGATTATTAATTGGTTTAATAAAATAATATCTCGTGTCTGAACCTCCATTATCAAATAAGGGCCAATCATCAATAAAAGGTATTGCAGGATTAGTATTATGTGTTGACCACAGCCAGTTCCATTGCGTAGGTGAAAAGCTAATATCAAATGTTGTTGCCCAACTAGCATTTGTTCCTGTTTGAAACAACATTAATTCGTCTTTTGTATCATTATCAATATTACCAATAATGACTTTGTCTGTGGTATTTAGTGGATAACCCCAACCTCCGAAAGAACCTGTTGATCCAGTTGTCCATGCCCAATTCCAATCACCATTTTTAAAATCAAACAGTGTCCCCCATGCTTTTAATCCTAGTAATTCTCCACCTCCAGCTCCATCAAAGTTCCCCGTATATAAATTATCTCTATATTGCCTTATTGCATGATTAGCATTATCAGACCAACCGCCAATCGGAATAACAAAACCAGCCCCATTCCATCTAATTTCTTTTGTAAAGCCGCTTGTTGTTAAATCACAACCTAAAATTTCATCAGTACCATTACCAGTAAAATCAACAGCATACATTTTGGATTTATATGGCCGTATTGGATGATTAGAAACATTACCACCATCAGACCATACCCAATCCCAATCTTTAGTATTGGTATTATATTTAAATAAGGTTGTCCAGCCAGATGGTAAAGGCATATTACCTAATAAATCCTTTGTTCCGTTTCCATCAAAATCACCAACAATTAAATTGGCTCTATATGCAAACATTCCATGTTCATAACTGTAAGCCGTGTTTGTCCATTTTAAAGTCCAGCTTCCATTTAAAAATTTCAGCATCGACATTTTATCACTCGCAGATCCTGTATTATTTACAATCAAAATCTCTTCGTCACCGCCACCATCAAAATCACCAGGATAAACTAGATCATTCGTTTTTAAAACATGTCCACCAATATTACCATTCCCAAAGTTACTCCATGTATTTGTCCAACCATATTCATAATTAGGAAGTGGCGTTGATACAAATTTAATCACCTTTGCATCATAAGGACCAAATGATAAATTTAATTGTTTGTTTCCTGTATAACTTAAAGAATATTTTGAACCAACTGTCAGAGTTGTTAAATCAATGTTTGAGTTTCTATTATTTGTTACTCCATACAAAGCTTTATAATTTAGACTTGTTACTGCATTTGAGCCATTATCAAATAAAACTTCAACCCCTGTTGAATTTTTAATAATTGGGTTTGCAACATTAGAGAAATCTAAATTTACATTTGTAACTGGCAAATTTAATGGGTTCGTGATGATCATATAGGTTTCGGTTCCATTTGTACGTATTGTATATCGTAAACCATAATTTTCAGAACATAATTCAGTTGCATATGTTGGGTTTGTTGCCCAAGTAGCCCCTAAATTAGTTAGTGCTTGTTTTATATAACTTTGAGCAGGATATGCAGGGATTGAAGGGACAATACAATTTGGGTCTGGTCCATCGGTTTTTGTATAAAGAATAGTTGATGGATCTGTAGAAAGAATGTCTTTTTTTACTAAATAAGAAAGCTCCTTAGATAAATTAGAAACATAATTTTTGTAAATAGGAGAAAAATACTTTCGATCAAATTGATTTACTATGCCGTTACGTAATTCATCAGCAGCTCTCCCAACTAAGTCAGATATAGTTTCTCCGTTGATGCTAGAAGGAATAATAGTCAAATTTGAACATGTGATTTGAGCATCGGATAAGCTTGTTAAAAATGCGTCATTAGGATAATATGAACGAACCTTAATAATAATAGAGTTAGCAGTAATTCCATTTGTACCCGTATTTTCTAATAATACGTTTATTTTATCACAATTGCTGTAGCTATAATCATAAGCAAAAAACCATATTCCTTTTGCGCCGTGAATTATCGAAGAGTATGACTGAAACCATAACATGTTACCATTTTTAATTTGGTCATTGGTATGTATTAATCCTGGTGACCAAACTTGATTTTCAATATTTATAATATCATGAACTTCTTTAGTGAACTCTTTTGCATAATCGATAGTTTTCAAAAAGCCTAATCTATGCCATCCAGTAGGCGTTTTAATATCATTGTATTTTTCTTCATACCAATTTGCTTTGGGCGGATGGATGTATGAGCCTTCAAAAAAAACATCTTCTTTTTTCAGTGTAACAATATAATCTTGTGGTTTAAAATAATTGGGTAAGAGAGGGTCAGTTTCCCAATCTACAGTGCCAGCATAAATACTCCTATTATGATTGGCAGGCATAACTTCCATTTTATGATTAGTTATGCCTTTGGCGGCTAATAATGTTTTAAAAGTGCTAATTGCGCTTGTGACATTACGTGGAGGCACCTCTGCATTTTTATAGTCAGTAGCAGCTATACCGATACAATTTGATGTGTTTTGTGTAGCGTGAAGATACGACCCTTCTTCTGAGATATGATAACCCCAAATAAAATTATTATAAGGTGTTTGAGAAAAAACATTATTAAATAAATTAATGTAGTTTGGCCTTGAATTACTGTATGAGTAAAGCCAACGACAAGGGGGTATTGAAGCATTGCCACAACTATCATAGGTATTTGTACCATATCCTAAATGATTGCCACTACTATCAAAAGTTCCTTTATAAAAAAGCCCTGTACTTAAAAGTATTTTCATTCCATTATCGCCAGTAAGTTTAATAAGATTTTTTATTCCATCTTCTGAATCATAAATATTTGGAGCATAAGTTTGTATTGTATTAAATCCATCTTCAGAAAAAACATTTAAGCAGCTGGTTTTATTATTTCCTATATCAAATTTTGTATCATATGGCACAGGGTCACAGCCTGATGGTGTATTTGGTTTAAATTTTCCTGGGTTTCCGAACATACCAATTCTAAAATCATTTGGTTGTAATGCTTGTTGCGCGATTAAAAACGTTGAAATACAAATGCTTGATAATAGATAAAGTAGTTTCATTTTATTATTTTAAATTATTTCGAAAGATAATAATAAATCCTTAGTCTTTGCATTAGTGTTTTTTTAAACTTAAATCCCAGTGCAAGTATAAAAGGATGTTATAGCGTTTGATGTAATATTATTTTCTTGTTTAGTTGTTTTATAATTTAATATAAAGAGCCTGCGAATGCATGAAGAAAAACATAATATTCTTTAATTTATTGTCATATTTCCCTATTTCAAAAAAGATTACATTAACGGATTTATAATAACTATTATTAAATGTTCGAAAATTCGCAAATCAAAAAACATCATGTGCACAAATTGCAATCGAGTTAAACACAACTGAAAACAAATTGTAAGAATAGAAACAAGAGAAATAAACAGTGGAATTAATGCATTTATAAATTTTGCTCGTTTACTAAACACTGATATTAAAGATTTTTTTATAAATATTGTTTTTTGTCTGTTTTTATAATTATACAAAACACATAGAGGCACTAAGTATAAAAGTTCATGCGTGCAAAAAACAAAATTCTACTTTTAATTGTTTATTTTTAATTGTAGTTTCGTAAGCAAATGAACCAACAACCCCATATCATCAATTTTTCAAAACTCGGTAGTCCCGATATCGGTTATATATCTGTTGCCGAAAACAATAAAAGTGTTCCGTTTGATATTAAACGTGTATTTTGGAGTTATCATACTCCCGATAATGTTGTACGTGGTAGGCATGCACACCATAACACAGAAATGGTTTTAATTGCCACACTAGGCCGCATAATTGTAAACACAGAAATGCCCGACGGCAGCCTTAATGTGTTTTCTTTAGAGTCACCTAACCAAGGTTTATATTTACCTAAATTTTGTTGGCATACCATGCAGTACAGCCACATTGCAGTGCAATTGGTGTTAGCATCAGAACTTTACACCGAATCAGATTACATCAGAAGTTATGAGGAATTTAAAAAATTAAAAAAATAAGCATGACTTTTTTTAAACATCCCGTTTCGCAAGTAGATTCTGATTTAATTGGTAACGATACTAAAATATGGCAGTATGTTGTGGTATTAAAAGGCGCCCAAATTGGTGCTAATTGCAATATTTGCTCCCATTGTTTTATAGAGGATAAAGTAATTATTGGCAATAACGTAACCATTAAAGCAGGTATTTATTTATGGAATGGTGTTGAAATTAAAGATGATGCTTTTATTGGGCCCAATGTTGTTTTTACAAACGATTTATTTCCACGTAGCAAACAATTTAAAGAACCAACTAAAACGATAATTGAGCATGGTGCTTCGGTAGGGGCTAATTCAACTATTTTAACAGGAGTAACTATTGGCCAGTATGCTATGACAGGAATTGCAAGTGTAGTAACCAAAAATTTAAAATCATACGGGTTGTATTATGGTAATCCTGCTAAACAGCATGGTTGGGTTGATGAGCAAGGAGAAAAATTAACCTTTGATGCAAACAAAAGTGTTTGGACAAATAGCATAAATAATTACAAAGAAACCGAAACTGGGTTACAAAAATTATAATTTTACAGTATGAATATTCCTTTTTTAGATTTAAAGCAACTGAATAAAAATTACGAAACCGAATTACAAGAACAACTAAAACAAGTAATTGATTCGGGCTGGTTTATTATGGGCAATAAATTAACCGAATTCGAAAAAAACTATGCGTTATTTAATGCGACGCAATACTGTGTTGGAGTTGGTAATGGATTAGATGCTTTAATACTTTCTTTAAAAGCATTAAACATTGGTTCCGGCGATGAGGTTATTGTTCCAACAAATACATACATAGCTAGTTGGTTGGCAGTATCGTATGTTGGCGCAACGATCGTTCCTGTTGAGCCACGCATTGATACATATAATATTAACCCTGAGTTAATAGAAGAAAAAATTACCGCCAGAACAAAAGCTATAATGCCCGTTAACCTTTATGGACAAGCTTGTGAGCTCGATAAAATTATGGCTATTGCAAAAAAACATAATTTGTTTGTTGTTGAAGATAATGCTCAAGCTCAAGGTGCAATGTGTAATGGAAAATTAGCTGGTAGTTTTGGACACATTAACGGTACTAGTTTTTATCCAGGAAAAAATTTAGGAGCCTTAGGTGATGCAGGAGCAATTACTACAGATGATGCAGCCTTATTACAAAAAGCGAAAACGTTGCGTAATTATGGTTCCGAAAAAAAATATTATAATGAGGTTAAGGGTTACAATTCGCGTTTAGATGAGTTACAAGCTGCTTTTTTAGATATCAAATTAAAAAACTTGAGTAACGAAAACACACAACGTGTTGATATCGCCAATAGTTACTTAAAACAATTGGCTGGCATTAATAATTTAATATTGCCTGTTTTAGCAAATGGTTGCACTTCTAATTATCATTTGTTTTTAGTTCGCACCGACAAACGCGACGAATTGCAACAGTTTTTACAACAAAAAGGTATTGGTACAGTTATTCATTACCCTGTACCCCCTCATAAACAAAAAGCTTATGCTGAAGAAGGGTTTGTAGAAAATCAGTTTCCTTTAGCAACTTTAATTGCAGATACATGCTTATCGTTGCCAATTTTTCCGGGAATGACTGCAGAACAAATAACGTACATTTGCAATTCTATAAAACAATTTTATGCCTAAACTTTCTATCATCATTCCATGTTATTATAATGGCGAAAACATCCCTATTACTAAACAACGTTTGTTAGATAACGAAAAATTATTTGAAGCCGATGTTACTTTTGAGTACGTTATGATTGATGATGGCAGCAAGGATAACACCGTTGACGAATTAATTAAATTTAAAAACGAAAATCCCGGCAAAGTAAAAATTGTAAAATTAGCTGGTAATGTTGGTTCTTACAATGCTATTTTAGCTGGCATGAACTATGCAACAGGCGATTGTTGTTCGGTTATAGCGGCTGATTTACAGGACCCTCCAGAGCTAATGGTGAAAATGTATAGTCACTGGAAAAACGGCATTAAGCTAGTTGTAGGTAATCGTGCAGATAGAGAAGAATCATTTTTTCAAAAAGCATTTTCAAATACGTATCATAAAATGATACAAACCTTTGCATTGCCAAACATACCAGATGGCGGCTTTGATTATGTTTTTTTTGATAAACAGTTAAAAGATGAAGTTGTAAAAATTAACGAAAAAAACACTAACACCTTATATTTATTAGCGTGGCTTAATTACGAAATGGTTTGTATACCTTATACAAGGCTTAAGCGCGAGGTAGGTAAATCACGGTGGACGTTACAAAAGAAAATTAAATTATTTATCGATTCGTTTATTTCTTTTTCTTACGCACCACTTAAATTTATTTCTATTACAGGCATCACCCTTGGTTTTATAGCTTTAATTTACAGCGCATTTATAATCGCCCTAAAAATATTTGGAACAAGTCAGCCAAACGGCTGGTCGAGTATGATGGTGGTTATTTTGTTTGTATCATCTTTTCAAATGATAGGCTTAGGCATTATTGGTGAGTATGTTTGGCGAAGCTTAGAAGCCAGCCGAAACCGACCTGTTTATGTTGTAGATAAAGTGATAGAGTAAACCCTAAGCAATAGTTTTCAATTCTTTACTAATAACCAATTTACCTTCGGTTGCTGCTTGTACTTGTTCTACTGTTACATTTGGAGCAAGTTCTATTAGTTCAAAACCACCTTCTGGTAACACATTGTAAACTCCAAATTCTGTTACTATTTTTTTAACGCAGTTAATACCCGTTAATGGTAAATCACATTTTTTAAGTAATTTGCTTTCGCCTGCTTTATTAACTTGTTGCATTGCTACAATAATGTTTTTAGCCGAGGCTACTAAATCCATCGCGCCACCCATACCTTTCACCATTTTACCTGGAATTTTCCAGTTAGCTATGTCGCCATTTTCACTCACTTCCATAGCGCCTAAAATAGTTAAGTCAACACGTTGGGCACGAATCATTCCAAAACTTATAGATGAATCGAAAATAGAGGCGCCAGGCAATAAGGTAACGGTTTGTTTTCCAGCGTTAATTAAATCGGCATCTTGTTCTCCTTCAAAAGGAAACGGACCCATCCCTAATATCCCATTTTCAGATTGTAATTCTACATTAAAATCAGCTGGAATATAATTGGCTACAAGCGTTGGAATACCAATACCTAAGTTAACATACATTCCGTCTTTCACTTCTTTTGCAATACGTTGTGCGATGCCGTTTTTATCTAACATACTTTTTTATTAAAAATGGAAATAAATATTTAAACAGATTTTTTTCTTACTGTAACTTGTTCGATACGTTTTTCGTAGTGTTCGCCTTTAAATACGCGATTAACATAAATACCTGGTACATGAATATGATCAGGATTTAACTGCCCTGCTTCAACTAATTCTTCTACTTCGGCTATAGTAATTTTTCCAGCCATAGCCATCGGTTGGTTAAAATTACGAGCAGTTGATTTAAAAATTAAATTCCCGGCTGTATCACCTTTCCATGCTTTCACAATAGAGTAATCTGCTTCAAAGGCTTTTTCTATAAGGTAATCTTTGGTTTCTCCATTGTAAGTAATTGTTTTTACTTCTTTACCTATAGCCACTTCTGTTCCTACGCCAGCAGGAGTTGGAAAGAAAGGAATGCCTAAACCAGCCATTAAACAACGTGTAGCTAATGTACCTTGAGGCACTAACTCAACTTCTAATTCTCCACTCAACATCTGGCGCTCAAACTCAGCATTTTCGCCTACATACGACGAAATCATTTTTTTAATTTGCTTGGTTTGTAATAAAAGACCTAATCCAAAATCATCAACACCCGCATTATTACTCACGCAAGTTAACCCTTTCACTCCTTTTTTCACTAAACCAGCTATGCAATTTTCTGGTATACCACAAAGTCCAAAACCCCCTACTAAAAGCGTCATGTTATCTGTAATGCCCTCTAATGCCTCATCTACGTTTTTAACTACTTTATTAATCATAATTTATTTTAATAAGTTTAAAAATACTCAAATTTTTATTATTCAGCCCCTTCAAAATTTAAATCTTCCATGGGGGTATCTTTCAATGATTCCTGATCATATTTACTACAATCAAGTTCAATATCACCCATGTTTTTTGGTTTTACAAAACCTGCTTTTGTTAATTTTAAAGTAGGGTCTGCATAACATTTAGAGAAAAATTTACCCCAAATAGGTAAAGCCATTGCAGCTCCTTGCCCTTGATTTGTTGAGTTAAAATGAATACTTCTTTCCTCACCGCCAGTCCAACAACCAGCCACTAACTCCGGAGTTAATCCCATAAACCAACCATCCGCATTATTTTGTGTGGTGCCCGTTTTACCTGCTATTTCGTTATATAGTTTATGACGACTACGTAAACGACTACCTGTTCCGTAATCTACAACCCCACGCATTAATTGTATCATAGCGTAAGCTTTTTCTTCGCTAAACACTTCGTCCGTTGTTGGAAAAAACTCTTCTAAAACTTTACCGTTTTTATCTTCAATACGAGTTACAAAAGTTGGCTGTGTATAAGTTCCTTTATTTGCAAACGTAGCATTAGCTGCTACCATTTCATAAACCGAAATATCTGGAGTTCCTAAAGCAATAGAAGGCACAGCATCAATTGGTGCTGTAATGCCTAAACGACGCACTAAATTAATTACAGCCTCTGGTCCAAACTGTTTCATAACCCAAGCGGTTACATAATTAATAGAACCTGCTAATGCATAACGTAAAGTTACCATACGTCCGGTGCCTTTATTACCATCAGAGTTATCTGGGCACCATTCTTTTCCATCGCCAGTTGTAATACAAGTTCTAACGTTTGGCACTTGGTAACAAGGAGAATAACCTTCTTGTATGGCTAATGCATAAACAAAGGGTTTAAAGGTTGACCCCACTTGTCGTCGACCAACTTTCACGTGGTCAAATTTAAAGTGCTTGTGATTAACACCACCAACCCAAGCCTTAACGTAACCTGTTGTTGGCTCTATAGAAATAAAGCCTGTGTGTAAAAAACTTTTATAATATCGTATACTATCCCACGGACTCATTATCGTATCTATATCGCCACGTAAACTATACACTTGCATTTGTATAGGCTTTTTAAACTCAGCTAATATTTGTTCTTTAGTTAAGCCTGCGATTTTATATTCACGATAACGGTCGCTTCGTTTCATCGAACTCACCATAATGTTTTCTATTTGGTCTTTAGTAACATTCCAAGCAAAAGGCGCATTCTTTTTGGTTTTACATTCTTTTGTAAATTGAGTTTGTAAATCTGTCATATGCTCTGCAACGGCCTCTTCGGCATATTTTTGCATACGTGAATCTACGGTTGTATATATTTTTAAACCATCTTTATATACATTGTACGGTTTATTGGTTTCTGGATTAATATGTTTTTCACACCACGAGCGTAAATAATTTTCACGCAAATATTCTCTAAAATATGGGGCTAATCCATCGTTATGATCTTCGGGATTAAACTTTAAACCCAGAGGCAACTGTTTTAAGCTATCATATTTTTGTTTAGATAATTCACCAAATTTTGTCATTTGAAACAGCACCACGTTTCTGCGGTCTAAAACTTTTTCAGGACGTTTTAAAGGATCAAATAACGAAGGGTTTTTAGCCATACCAACTAACATAGCCGCTTGTTGAATTTCTAAACTATCTTGCCCTCTATTAAAATAAATTTGCGCAGCTGATTTTACACCTACAGCTAAATGTAAAAAATCAAACTTGTTTAGATACATAGCTAAGATTTCATCCTTAGTATAATTTTTTTCTAAACGCGCAGCTATAACCCACTCTTTTAATTTTTGTATGGCCATTAAAGGCTTACTTAATTTTTTACGGGGAAACATCATTTTAGCTAATTGCTGAGAAATAGTACTTCCGCCACCAGCACTTTTTTTGCCAATTAACGCGCCTGATACAGCACGGCCTAATGCTTGCACGTCTACACCACTGTGTTCTCTAAAACGCGCATCTTCAGTAGCAATAAGAGCATCAATTAAATCCTGATCTAATTCGTAATACTTAACATTAACTCTATTTTCAGAATAATATTTTCCTAAAATTTTTCCATCACTACTATATACAACGGTTGCTAAATTACTTTTGGGGTTTTGTAATTCTTCTACACTTGGTAAATCAAAAAATAACTCAAAGGAGATTAATGTAACTAACAGAAACAATAATAGAAAAGGCGTCCAAACTAAAAGCCAAGTATATTTAATAAATTTAGAGTCTGCTGCCATTTTTTATAAAACACAAATTTAGTTTAATTCGCTTAATAGGAAAATATATTAAACATAATAGTTTGGTGGTTATTTGTATTATGATTGTATTTTTGTAATTCATCAACTATTGTAATTTGCAGAGTGATCTAGATAATTGCCTTTTTCTTTTAAAAAAATATTGGAATCATGATTCCTTTAGAGCTCTGCAAGGCGATATTATTTTATCGGCTACACAAAAAAACGACACATTAGCCTTGTTACCTACCGGTGGTGGAAAATCTATTTGTTTTCAAATACCAGGTTTAGCATTGGGAGGCACCTGTTTAGTTATTTCGCCTTTAATTGCTTTGATGAACGATCAAGTGCATAACCTGAAACAACGTGGCATTAGTGCGGTTGCTATTACATCCTCTATGAATTTTAGAGAAATTGAAATTGCCCTGAATAATGCCGCATTAGGGCATGTACAATTTATGTATGTATCGCCAGAGCGGATTGAAAACGAAAACTTCCGACAAAAATTAGCGTACTTACCCATTAGTTTAATTGCTGTAGACGAGGCACACTGTATATCACAGTGGGGTTACGATTTTAGACCAAGCTATTTAAAAATTGCAGAACTCAGAGAATATTTTCCGAAAGTAAACATCATCGCATTAACAGCAAGTGCTACAAATGAAGTGATTAAAGATATACAGGACAAATTAGGATTCACGAAG
Organism: Bacteroidota bacterium; assembly: GCA_043719555.1. Classification (GTDB taxonomy): domain Bacteria; phylum Bacteroidota; class Bacteroidia; order B-17B0; family Aurantibacillaceae; genus UBA4416. Next base: position 81,058 of record JAYSTR010000120.1, read on the forward strand.
CAACAGGTTTTTAAACAATCTTTCGAAAGAAAAAATATTCGTTACGTAGTACAATTCGAAGAAAATAAATACACGCGTTTACTAAAAATCATTCAAAACATAGGTGGTAGTGGTATTGTGTACGTTCGTAATCGTAAAAAAACCGAAGAGATTAGTAAATGGTTAGCCCAAAATAATATTTCAAGTAACTTTTATCACGCAGGTATAGAAGCAAATTTAAGACAAAGCATACAAACAGATTGGATAGAAAACCGCAAGCAAGTGATAGTTGCAACCAATGCGTTTGGTATGGGTATAGATAAACCACATGTTCGTTTTGTGGTGCATATAGATTTACCAGAAAGTTTAGAAGCGTATTTTCAGGAAGCGGGTAGGGCAGGTAGAGATGGGAATCCGGCATACTCGGTTGTGTTAGTTGAAAAGTATGATACGGATAATTTATTAACTCAATTTGAAGAGAAAACCCCAACAGTTGAACAAATAAAACAATGTTATTCGGCTTTGTGTAATTACTTTCAAATAGCAGTTAATTCAGGCGAAGGCGCAAGTTTTGAGTTTGATATTAATGTAATTTGTAACACCTATAACATTAGACCAATCGTTATGTTTAATTCGATAAAGTGTCTAGAAAAGGAAGGTTATTTTTCTTACATCGATACAGGATTTGAACCACCAAAAGTATTGATGGTCATGCATAAAACTGACATTTATAATTTTGAATTAAAGCATCCAAAGCACGAACCATTAATTAAAGTATTGCTCCGTAGTTATGGCGGAATATTCGAAAATTACGTCACAATTAAGGAAAAAGAATTGGCTTACCGAGCAAAAATTTCGGAAGATGAATTACTTAACCAGTTAAAGTATATCCATCAACAAGGTGTTATAAATTATATACCACAAACAACCTTACCTAAAATAATTTTTTTGCGTAGTCGTTTAAATTTAAAAGTAGAAAACATCCAACTTGTTTATTATCCTGTGTTGAAGGAAAAAACGTTGCATCGCATACAAAGTGTAATTAAGTATATTAACGAAAAGGCTATTTGCCGTAGCCGACAATTGTTACACTATTTTAACGAAACGAATTATCAGGATTGCCATTATTGCGATGTTTGTTTAGCCAATAAAACGAATGAGTTTGAAGAGTCAGACATAGAAAATGGTATTTTGGAAATTGTAAAAAACAACAATGTTAATTTAACAGAACTAATAAAAGTATTAGGCCGGTATAACACTAAAACAGTTGTGCACGCAGTAAATCAATTGTTAGATGACGAGGTTTTGAAAATAGATGAAAATAAATTTTTAGTAATTAAAAAATAAAAACAAACATGCTTGGCACTTTATACCTTATTCCTGTAACCCTTGGCGATTGCGATATACAAGATGTGTTACCCAAAAAAAACATAGAAATTACAAATACTTTAACTCAGTTTATTGGCGAAAACGCTAAGGAATCAAGAGCCTTTTTAAAAAAATGTTACTATCCTGATATCACAAAAGCAGAGTTTTCTTTAATCAACAAACATACTGAGGCGAAAGAATTATTAAGCTTTATTGCACCATTATTAAATGGTCAAAACATGGGATTAATGAGCGATGCAGGTTGCCCAGGCATAGCGGATCCAGGTGCTGAAATAGTTAAATTAGCACATAAACATAATATTAAAGTTGTGCCCTTAGTTGGCCCAAGTTCTATTGTATTATCAATTATGGCAAGTGGATTTAACGGACAAAACTTTGCTTTTAATGGTTATTTACCAATTGAAAAAGTACAACGCGCAAAAAAAGTAAAAGAGCTAGAGCAAATTTGTGTTAAACAACAACAAGCACAGTTTTTTATAGAAACGCCTTATCGTAATCAAAATTTATTCGAAGATTTATTAAAAACATTACTGCCAACTACCTTAGTTTTAGTCGCTACTGATTTAACATTAACGGAAGAGGCTGTTTCAGTTAAGCCAGTTTCTGCTTGGAAAAAAACCGAATTACCTGAGTTTTCCAAAAAACCTACAGTTTTCGGAATTTATTAGTATCGCAATTTTTTGAAACGACACATTATAACCCTTTAAAATTAAGTGTTTTACGCACTAATTTCTCGTTTTAATTAATTGATTTTATGAATGTTAATTTCGTAGAAAAATTTCACAATGTTGATTTCTTATAATAAATTTACAAAAAGCTAAACATTACTTTGTAACAGCATTGCAATGTGAACCCTAACTAAAAACACAAACTATGAAATTAAATTTTACAAAACCTTTAGCATTAGTAGCGCTTGGATTTACAACGCTTACTGCTCAAACGGGAAAAAAAGCCAGTAAGGTTACGCCCGATTTAAAACAAGACCAAAGTTCATTGATGAACGTGAATGGGCGTGGTTGTGCAACAGAAGTGCCGAGTCAACAGTGGGAAAATCAGTTCCAACAGCTAATAGCACAACATAAATTAGATTTACAAAAAGGACAAAACATTCAGGCTAATTATACAATTCCAGTTGTTATCCATATAATTGCTTCGTCTGTTACGCCAGTTGGCACATATCCAAATTTGGCTGTATCTCAGGCTACATCTCAAATAGCAGTTTTAAATTCAGATTTTGCAGGTAGTGGTTTAAATTTTGGAAGTTATCCAGCAACTGCTTTTACTGCTTATGCAACAGCAGCAAGCCTACCAGCAGCTAATAAAGATGTTAATGGTCGCCCTAAAATATCTAACTTTAATGTTAGTTTTTGTTTAGCAACGATTGATAAAAATGGAGCAACAATGCCTGTACCAGGTATTGACCGAGTGGCTTACGAAACTTTTTCATTAACCGCTGGAGTTACCAATAAAAACCCAGCCGATGTTTCAAACGGAGACCCTAATGGAGATGGTAATCCGGCAGAGTTTATGACTTACATGAATAATTTATGTAAACCACAAACAATTTGGGATCCAACAAAATATATGAATATCTGGGTTACTGATATTGCAGCAGCAGCTGGATTATTAGGTTTTGCAACATTTCCTGCAGCCTCAGGTTTAACCGGAATCCCTGGAGGTACAGGTACAAGTACTACAGATGGTTTATGGTGTTGGGGTAAGTCTTTTGGTAATGTTGGTACTTTACAAGCACCTTACAACAAAGGGCGCACAGCAACTCATGAAATCGGGCATTGGTTTGGATTACGCCACATATGGGGTGATGCAGCTTGTGCAACAGATTATTGTTTAGATACGCCTCCGGCAAGTGCAAGTAATGGTACTGCGCTAACTTATCCAGCAAAAGCAAATTCGTGTACTGCTCCTACAGGCGTTAATAACACTATACCTAATGGTGCTAATGGCGAAATGTATATGAATTTTATGGATTATACACCAGATGCTACAATGTATATGTTCACAGAAGATCAACGTACACGAGCGCAAACAGCAATGGCTAATGGAACTTTCCGTAAATTATTAGGAACACACGGTTTATGTTCTGTAGGTTCGCCTACTCCAGCAGTTGCAGCCTTCAACATGACAACAACTGCTTGTAATGGTTCAGCGGTTTCAGTAACCAACAACTCTACAGGAAACCCTTCGCCTACCTATACTTGGTCAGCGTTACCAGCAGGAGCAATGTTTAGCCCTTCTGCAAATGCAACTAGCCCTTCAATTACGTTTACTAATAATGGAACATACACTGTTACATTAGCAGCACAAAGTGGAACAACGACAGTAAGTACTAAAACGAATGTGATTACAATTTCTACATGTACAGCTCCAGCAGTTTGTAATGTTACATTAACAAACGTTGCAGCTAACGATACTTTGTATATTGGTGCAGCAGGCAGTGATACAGCTACTCCAGGTTGTAGCCCTAAAGCAGGTTACGTTTATGGTTCTAACTGTTATGATGATTTAGAAAAAGCAACGTTTTATGCCTCTTCAAAATATAGCAGTATAACCGGACCAATCGTTACAGGAGCAGTTGTTGTTTTTTATAAAAACGGAACAGCTGGTACCACTGGTGCAGCAGCTACCTCTGTAAAACTAAAAATGTACAATGGTACTTTAGCAGGCGGACCAACAGGTACAACAACACCAGTAGCAACAGCTACAGCAAACTTAGGTTTAATTACAGCAACAACACCAACTAACAATATTGGGTATTTATCTGGAGATCCAACAGTAACATATAATACTGCAGTTGCAATACCTTATAAATTTACATTTAGTTCGCCAGTTGCAGCACCAGCTGGAGGATTCTTCTTATCGGTAACTACACCGACTGCAGCAGGAGATACTGTAGCAATTTTTAATGATTTTAATGCAACAGCAAACTCATCTTGGGAGTTGTGGAGCCCTAATGGATGGTATGATATGAGCACAGTTTGGGGCTCAACAGCAAATATGGCTATCTTACCTACTATTACTTGTTCAACAAAATTAATGAGCGAAATGAACACGTTAACAAATAATGTAAGCATTATGCCTAATCCATCTAACGGATTATTTAATATTGCTATGACTTTACCTAACACACAAAACATTACGATTAATGTGACAAACACATTAGGTCAAACTGTTTATAGCAATAGCATGAAATCATTCTCAAGTGGCATTGTTCCAGTTGATTTAAGTAATAATGATCAAGGAATCTATTTTATCACTGTTACAAATGGGGTTGATAAAAACGTTCAACGTATTGTGATTACTAAGTAATTTGCAATAGTTTAAATTTAATGAACAAAGAGGGCAACCAACAGGTTGCCTTCTTTGTTTTTAAGAAAACTTATAAAGAGTTAAAATAATTTAACTTTATATTTTTGAGCCATTTTATGTAACTGTTCATCACTAACGTTATGTAGGTTGGTGTTTTTGTGATAGTTCTCCACAGTAACAATAAATAATTGATAATCGTATTTTTCCGCAAGCTTAAAATACGGCTCTAATTCCCAATCTAACGTAAAAGTATTATGTATAATTACCTTACGAGTCTTCATATACATTTCATTTTCTGTGTTTTCCTCACAAGCTTTATAAGCCAAATAGTTTTCTTCAAACTTAAAAACATACTCACCAGTTTCTGAGTTTGTAAAATAGTCATCTACAGAAAAAACAGGATACTTATTGTTTTCGGATAATAATTTTGCAAGTGTTGTTTTGCCACTTCCTGGCAACCCCCTTAAAAGAATTAATGAATGAGTGTTTAAATCCATTCTCAAACGTAATTAATTTTATATTAAAAACAGATTTTTACCAGTTATGGACAAAAACCGACCAGTTATCAAGTCAAACCTACCACTTATGAGTTTGTGTAACAAATTTTAACACATCTTAAGTAAATTTGTGTTAATGATGGTTGTTTTTTAGGAGCCTTTAACAAAATAAATTGCGATAAATGTTTGTAGATTTAAGAAAAACGTTAAAAAAACAAAAGAAAAATTTGCACTAGTTGCCTATCATTTATATATTTATCCGCTCGTAAAAAACTGAACTTATTTAAAAATAGTTAATATGTTAAAAAAAGTATACTCATTTATTGCAATTTTATTGCTAACAGGCTTGTCTATCAACGCTCAAAGCGGAGGCGGTGCAATTAAGGTTTTGTTAAAAGACAAAGGAAATGGTGAAACTATTCCTTTTGCTAACGTTGTAGCATACCAAAACGGTGTACAAGTTGGCGTAGGAACTACTGATATGGATGGTTATGCTATGATTAAACCATTAGCTCCAGGTAAATATGATATTAAAGGTGTTTACGTTGGTTACCAAGCTAAAGAAATTAAAGGCGTTGTTGTTAGTAACGATAAAACTACTTACCAAACCATTGATTTAGAAAATGGAGAAGGTGTTAAGTTAGATGAGGTTTTAGTAGTGGAATACCAAGAGCCATTAATCGATCCAGATACCAAATCAGGAGGAACTGTTACTCGTGAAGAATACCAAAACATGGCTACAAAAAACATTAATTCAGTAGCAGCAACTACAGCGGGTGTTTTTCAATCTGATGAAGGCGCTGAATTAAATGTACGTGGTGGTCGTTCTAATAACACAACCTATTTTGTGGATGGAGTAAAAGTAATTGGTGGATTAGGAGTTCCTCAGCAAGGTGTTGAGCAACTTCAAGTTATTACTGGTGGTTTACCAGCTCAATATGGAGATGCAACATCTGGTGTAATTTCGGTTACAACTCGTGGGCCACAAAGTAAATTTTTTGGCGGTGTTGAACTAATCTCTTCTCAGTTAACTGATAAGTATGGTTATAACTCTTTGGGTTTTTCTGTTGGCGGACCAATTTATCAAAAGAAAGATTCTGCAGGAAACAAACAACCGGTAATAGGATTTATCTTATCAGGACAAGGTACTTATGAAAAAGACCCAGATCCGTCTTATGTAAAATTATGGCAAGTAAACCCAGACAAACTAAAAGAAATTGAAAATAAGCCTTTAGTTTTAAATACTGGGTCTGATGGTGAAGATTATTTTACACCAGCGGCACAGAATATTACTAAAGATGATATGTATCAAACAAAAGTAAGACCAAACGCAGCAAGCAGATCTATTCAATTAAATGGTAAATTAGATTTTAAACTTACACCAAATACAAATTTAACCTTAGGTGGAGCTGTTGACTATGGTAACAAGCATAATTACAACACTAATTTTATGTTGTTTAACCCAGTTAATAATACCCAAACTATCGAACGTACATGGAGAACTTTTGTTAGTATTCGTCAAAAATTTGGTTCAGCTCAATCTTCTTCAGATAAAGAAAAATCACAATCTGTTATATCTAACGCTTATTTTACATTTTTAGCTAGTTATGAGAAGAAAAATAAAACGGATCAAGATGATACTCATAAAAATAAAATATTCAGATACGGTAATCAAGGTAAATTTATTGATAACACAAATTATGGTAATTTAAACACCTATGAAGGTAGAGGATTTTTTAACCCAAATACAGGAAATGTAGAAGTTGGAATGGTTTTTAATCCAAACTTATTGGTTGCAAATACTTTATACGAAAGATCGGAATACAATCCAATAACAGCCAATTATAATTCTCAAATTTTTGACCATTTTGATAATATTACTACAGTGTTTGATCCAAAATTAAAATTTGGTGTTTTAAATGGTGTTCGCCCCCTTCCTGTAAACTCTTTATTTGATGGTGTTGGTCGTCAGGCAAATGCTTATACTCGTCAAGAAAACACACAATTACGTTTTGCGTCTAACTTCTCTGCAGATATTAAAAATCATGCAATTACTGTTGGTTTTGAATACGACCAACGCGTAGAAAGATATCATACAGTTTCTGCTATACCTTTATGGACAAAAATGAGACAATTAGCAAATCAACATATTGGTGGATATGACTTGAATAATCCTATTAACCAAGGCCAATTAGACCCAAATAACCCATTAAATTTCTATACATATAATTTAACAACTAATTTAGATAATCAAACTCAAATCGATAAATCATTGAGAGAATTACTAGGTGTTGCAAATGATGTAAAAATTAATACAGATGCTATTAGCCCAGATGATTTAACGATAGACATGTTTAGCGCTTCAGATTTATTAGATAAAGGCGTTACTCCTTTAGTTACATATTATGGTTATGATTATACAGGAAAAAAAACAGAAACGGCTAAAACTACTTGGGATAAATTTTTAAATAATAAGGATAGTAAAAACAACAACACGTTTAATGTAGGAGCCTATACCCCAATTTATGTAGCTGGATATATTCAGGATAAATTTGATTACAAAGACATTAAATTTAACGTTGGCGTTCGTGTAGATCGTTTTGATGCAAATCAATTAGCGTTAAAAGATCCATTCTTATTCCACGAAGCATTTACAGCTGGCGAAGTTGATCAACCAAGACCAGGAAACATTAAAAGTAATTATGTTGTTTATGTTGATGCAGAAGGAAGTAATAAAGTTGTTGGTTATCGTAATAACTTTACATGGTATGATCTTGAAGGAAAAGAAGTATCTGATCCAAGTGTAATTGCTGTTAATGGTAAAAACACACCAATGTTAAAAGATCCAGAATATGCTAAAACGAATGCATATAGCGAAGGTGCATTTGCTGACTTTAAACCACAAATCAATGTAATGCCTCGTATAGCTTTCTCTTTTCCGATTTCTGACATTGCAAGTTTCTCAGCACATTATGATGTTTTAACACAACGTCCTTCTGGTGGTTCTAGAAGTTTAAATCGTTTTGACCCTTTTGATTATTATTTCTTTAATGAAGGTTCTGGTAACAAAATTATCTCTAACAGTAATTTAAGAACAGAAAAAACAATTGATTATGAGGTTGGTTATAGCCAAGTGCTAAACGAAAAGAAAAATGCAGCTTTAAAAATAAACGCTTTTTACCGCGAAATGCGTGATCAAGTATCTTTACAACAAATTAAAGCAGCATATCCACAAACATACCAAACGTATATAAACAGAGATTTTGGAACAGTTAAAGGAATCTCTTTAGTTTTTGAGTTACGTCGTACGATGGGCTTAATGTTTAATGCAAATTACACATTACAATTTGCAGATGGCACGGGTTCTGACGCCTTTTCAGGACAAAATGCAGCAAGTTTATCTCAACCAAACTTAAGAGTTACTACACCATTAGATTATGACCAACGCCATAATATGGTAATTACGTTTGATTACCGTTTTGATGATGGAAAAGATTACCGTGGCCCACAATGGAATAAAACTAAAAAAGACGGTTCATCACAATCCATCCAATTTTTGAAAAACACAGGTGCTAACTTAACTCTTTTAGCAGGTTCGGGTACACCATTTACTCGTGTGCAAAAAGCAGGTGCGGTTGATAGAAATGGTGGATCTAGCAAAAACAGTATTTTAGGTGCTTTAAATGGATCTAGTTTACCAATTCAGTTTAGAGCAAATTTACGGGTTGATAAAAACATAGAATTAACGTGGGGTAAAAAAGATGGTGAAGATGCAAAATCAGCTAACTTAAACATATACATCCAAGTATTAAACTTGTTTAATACTAAAAACGTACAAAACGTATATTCATTTACTGGTAACCCTGATGATGATGGATATATTGCGAGCCCATTAGGTCAACAATTTATTACAACACAAGCTCAAATTGATCAATACAACATTTACACAAATAACCCATCTAATTATTCACGACCACGCACTTTCCGTGTTGGTGTAACTTTAGAATTTTAATAAATAAATATTTTCAATTATGAAAAATTTAACCATACTTAAAAAAGGACTTGTACTAGCAACAGCGTCTATTTTAACATTATCTGTTTCTGCAAGAGAAAAAGCTGGTGTTTTTAAAGTTGCAAACAATCAAAAAGTATTAACTGGTTGCCTAGCTCCGAAAGCGGCAGCTGAGCTTACTGTAAATAACGTTAGAGCAATTGTGTTTTCGGGTTCTGATATGTGGTGGGATTTGTTTGGTTCTGGAAACGCTTGGTATGCGGTACCTAAAACAGCCTTAAAATCGGATTTTACTAGCTCTACATTTGCGGGTAATGTTTGGTTTGGTGGTATTGATGCTGCAAATAACTTAAAAGTGGCCGCTCAAACTTACCGTCAGGATGGTATCGATTTTTGGACAGGACCTTTAAGTACGATCGATGCATCGATTGATGCTGTTACCTGCTCTAAGTACGATAAAATCTTTAAATTATATAAAGCAGATGTTGAAGAATTTTATGGATCTGGTTTTGATGGCTCGAAACTTACGCAAGAAATTAAAGATTGGCCAGGTAATGGAGATATATCTTTAGGTCACGATCCAATTTTAGCACCTTGGGCTGATGCAAATGGTGTTCCGGGTGGTGATGGAATTTATTCACCAGAATCAGGTGATTATCCTTTATATGATGTAAATAATAGCTTAGGAAAAGATATTTTAGGTCAATGTAGAGCTAAAGTTTATGGTGATGAAACGTTATGGTGGGTGTATAATGATAATGGAGGTGTCCATCAATCTACACAAAGCCCTGCAATTGGATTAGAAGTTAGAGCACAAGCTTTCGCTTTTAAAACAACAGATGAAATTAATAATATGACCTTTTATAACTATCAAATTATTAATAGATCATCAGGAAGCCTTACTGATGCTTATATGACAGTTTGGACTGATGCCGATTTAGGTTGCTACTTGGATGATTATATTGGTTGTGATGTTAAACGTGGCTTAGGTTTTGTTTATAATGCTGACAATACTGATGAGGATTGTGCAGGAACAAATGGTTATGGTGATTTTATGCCAGCTTTAGGTTGCGATTTCTTTCAAGGCCCTATAAATACAACAAATGGTATTGATGATGATCATGATAATGGATTGGTTATACCGGGTCAATTAACTGGTATTGACGAAGCTGGCGAGCAAATGGGAATGACTAACTTTATGTATTTTAATAATAACGTTGGTAATGCTCCGGCTAAAACGTTAAATCCAAATACTGCAGTAGATTATTATAACTATATGCGTTGTTTTTGGTTAGATGGATCTCATTTAACTTTTGGAGGTAGTGGTTATGCAAATAATTGCCCAACAAACTATGCATTTCCTGATGATACTTATACGGATCCTAGCAATGTGTGTTCAACTGCACCATGGACAGAAGCTTTAGCGGGTAATGTGCCTACAGATAGACGATTTTTACAATCAGCAGGTCCATTTACATTAGACCCAGGTGCAGTAAACTATGTTACAGTGGGTATGCCATGGGCTCGTTCTGGTATAAAAAACTCTAATACTGCTGCTATACCTTTATTAAAAATTGCGGATGATAAAGCACAAGCATTGTTTGACAACTGTTTCCAAGTAATTTCAGGACCTGAGGCACCAGATATTACTATTCAGGAAATGAATAATGAGTTAATTCTGTACTTTTCAAACAAACCTTCTTCAAATAACTATTTGTTTAAATATCAAGAAAAAGACCCTAACATTGTTTATGATACAACACATTATACACCATTTAACGATAAGTATAATTTTGAAGGATTTGTTGTTTATCAGTTAAAAAATGAAACTGTTGGATTAGATGATTTAAATGATGGAGCTAAAGCACAAATTGTATTCCAATCAGATTTAGCGAATGGCGTAAAACGATTAGTTAATTTTGAATATGATGGTTCTATCGGTGCTGACGTTCCGAAAATTAAAGTTGATGGTATAGATAATGGTATCCAAACAACATTTAGATTTACAAAAGATTTATTTTCTGGATCTATAGATCAAAAAGTAATAAATAACAAGTCTTATTATTTCTTGGCTGTTGCTTATGGATATAATAATTTTGGAACATACGTTCCGAATAAACCTTTTAGCGGTGTTTTTAATGACGAATCTTTTGAAGGACAAAAAAAGCCATATATTCAAGGTAGAAAAAATAAAAGAGCAATTGGCGTTCCTCAAGATTCAAGAGCTATTGGCGAGGAAAATCTTGCAAATTCTATTTATGGTTACGGACCAAAAATTACACGAGTTGAAGGTCAAGGAAATGGTGGAAACTATTTAGATCTAACGCAGGAAAGTATCAATGCTATTGTAAACAATAATAATAGCAAAACAGATACGATTACTTATGAAAATGGTAAGGGACCAATAGGCATTAAAATTGTTGACCCTTTAAATGTACCAAATACAACTTTCGGGTTAAAATTTGTAAATTTAAACTGGCATGCAAATAAAGACACGGTAAATAATATAGATCCTTGTAAAACTAGAGCTGAAAACATAAACAGACCATATAATACGCAAAACATTAAAAACACGTATTTCGGTAATGTTTTATCTGATAGCACTACTTGGGTATTAACTGATTTAGGTACTGGTAAAACTTATGTTCCATGTAAATCAATTAAAATTAAACAGGAGTATTATTTTAGTGATTTAGGTATCTCAGTTAATATTGGACAAGCTAAAGACGTTGCAGATGTTTCCGTAGTAAGTAGTCTGACAGATAGAATTGTTCAAGATGGTGATATTTTGCCTGCAAGTATGGAGTTTTCAGATCCTACAAAAGTTTGGTTAACTGGTGTAAAAGATAAGGATGATGAAATATTCTCAGGTAGAAACTGGATTAGAGCAGGTGTTTTAGAAACAAATTCAACAGAAAAGAATGCAAATTTTGATGATTACAAATTTGATGATTTAGAATTTATTGATCCTGCAGGTCGTTTTGAAAAAGTTTTAGATGGAACTTGGGCACCATACGTTTTAGCAGCAGCAACCAAAACACTTGGTGATCCTGCAGGCCGTATTGAAGCTGGACCAGCTTGGGACAAACATATTTCGCCAAAATTATCTTCAGGTGCTGTAGGCTCTTC
>JAYSTR010000013.1:0-15731 GCA_043719555.1 Bacteroidota bacterium
AATATGTTACTAATAAAAACAAAAAAATTAAGACCAATTGAATAAAAAAGAAAACTACTTACAATGCTTAAATAATAATAGTTTTCTTCATAAGCAAATGTATAAAATGGCCCGCGACCGATATTAAATGCCACAAGTAATTTATTTGCATTAATAATGAAAATCAAAAAAAATATTATCCAAAAAAATGAAATAACTTTTAAATAACTTAAAATATGTTGTGATATCTTCATTATGATTTTAATCTATAAGCCAACTAAATATTCCTAAATAATCATAGCACATTATTAAATTTATTAATAATAAACTGAATATAAGTACTATAGGTAGGTAAATCTTAAGTAAATTCCACTTATATAATTTCGCGTAAAAACACAAAAGTAGAAAACCAGTAATATTAGAAAATACAATATAAATCAGCATAAATTGAGCAATACCACTTTCATAGCCTAAATAATCTTTTGGATCAGGATTTGAGTATCTAACTATCCGCCCATTGATAAATGAAATAGAAAAAAAAGGTATAAAAATTATGGGTAACCAAACGAAATGTATTACTTCTGTAATTCTAATGGTTAAACTTTTCATATTAAATACGTTCATTAATAACAAACAACGTAATATCTTAATTTTTATTGTAAGTAATTATTTAAACAAAATTTTATACGATTCCTTAATCGTATCAATTTTTAAAGTCGCATTAATAAATTCTATACTACTCTCACAATATTCATCAAACATTAATTTTGGCATTTCGCTTAATGTATTAATTGCTTCAATAAATTTTTGCTTATTCGTTAAAGAAATATCAAAACCAGCATGGTGTTTCTTTAAATTTTTCCAAGGTGTATTGTTTGATATAATTACAGGTCGCCCCTGTGTTAACGATTGCACAATAACGTGACCAAAATTTTCAGTTTGAGTTGGTAAAAATAAAGCGTGGTAATTGTTTATAGCGCTTTCTACTTCTGTTGATTTTAAAGCCCCTTTATAATTAAAGGTAATGTTGGTAGGAAGTTGTTTGGCAATTTCCTCACATTTATTCCAATAATTCTCATCCTCTTTGGGGCCAAATACATCAAAGAGGATATGATGTATTTTTATTTCTTTTAGTACTTCTAATGCAAAATGTAAGTTTTTTATATCTACGATACGGGCTATAAAACACAATTTTAATTCTCCTGTATTCTTTGTGATTGATGCTAAAATATTTGGAGTATAAGGAAAATTTGGAGCTTCCAAAACTATTGCTTTGTTGTTAATCCGCTTTTTTATTTCGTGAGATTCATCTGCGGATGTAGATTGCCAAATAATATGATTAAACAACCCTAATGTTTTCGCATAACGTAAAAAGAGTTTCTTTTTTAACGGTTTAACGGCTAGTGCTCCATCTCGAAGCATACCACGTGGTGCTAAAACAATCCGAGAATCTATTTTACGTTGTTTTTTCCATTGCAATGGTAGTACAGAAAAAAATTTAGAAAATAGACTATTTAAATATAAAGTGTCGTGTGGCGTGTCTTTTATTAATTTTAAAACAAAAGCACTATTTAAATTTTCTGGACTTATATAAAAAACAGTTCTATTATCAAAAACAGTCCATTCGTTTATTTTAATATTTGGGTATGGTTTATTCGTATTTAAATCTCTATCGGTTGTAATGATTTTAAAATTAACATCTTCGCCTAAATTTTTAGTTAGTGTAACGATGGATTGAATAGGGCCACCAGCTAGGAAGCCAGGCAAAAACCAATCGCATAAAATTAATATGTTTTTTTTAGGATTCAATTTGGTGAGTATTAATCCAATGATTTAAGACTACTAAATGCCAAATTCGGCTCCACACAATTTTTTTATCGTTGTTTAAAAAACGTTTCCATAAATCCATAATTGCAGCTTCGTTTACGAAAGTTCGTTTAGAAAATTCCGACATATTCTTTTCACAGAAATCTTTTAAATCATTTTTCAACCAATCTTTCCAAGGTAAGGTAAAACCCATTTTTGGTCGATTAACAATTTCACTTGGTAGTAAATCGCCTAACGCATCCACTAATAATTTTTTTGATGTATGAGGATATTTATACTTATCGGATATTCCCAAGGCAAATTCAACTAACTGATAATCAATAAATGGCACGCGTACTTCTAACGCAACTGCCATACTCATTTGGTCGGCATCGCGTAATAATACATTTTGCATATAAGTTTGTATTTCATATAACGATACGCGGCTTAGTATATGTTCATTATCCGTTTTACTATTTTTAATGCAATCTTTTATGAAATTATCTGGATTCGTTTTTTGTTTTAATAATGCGTTATAGGTATTTTGATTAAATAATTTTCGATTTATTGGATAAGCATTAAATCCATTGATGATATCTAGTCCTAATATTTCAGAAGTTTTATCGCCTTGTACACTTTGTTTTTTTGCGGCTAATAATTTACCGGCAATACCTCGAGCAGGAACAATATTTAACCATGATTTTTTTTCTAATTCGTAAAAACGTTTAAAAATATCATAACCTGCAAATAATTCATCTCCACCTAAGCCAGATAGTGCCATAGTAATGCCTGCATTTTTCGTGGCTTTAGAAACAATATAACTATTCGGGCCATCTCCACTAGGGTGATCAATAGCTGCTAATGCTTCTGGAAGTTGATTTAAAAAATCTGAAGGTGTTAGTTTTATTTCATGATGTTGTGTGTTAAATTTTTGTGCAATTTGTTTGGCATATTTTGCTTCTGAAAATTCACCTTCATCAAAACTAACATTAAAGGTTTGTACTTTTTCAGATGATACTTTACTCATTAAGCCAACGATAGCGCTACTATCAATACCACCAGATAAAAATGCACCAAAGGGAACATCTGCAATTAAACGTCTTTCAACGGATGCCGTTAATAAATGATTAACGGTTTTACAAGTTTCATCATACGATAATTCTTGTTTTGTTTTTGAAAAATCATTGATATTCCAATATCGCGAAATTTTAAATTCTGAATTTTGAATATTGAATTCTATATAATGCGCAGGCATCAACATTTTCACATCTTGCAATATAGTATTTGGGGCGTGAACGGTTGTGTATTGTATATACTCAGCTACTGAATTTAAATTTAGTTTTTTATCAATTAAATTAGATTTGATTAGCGCTCTAATTTCTGAGGCAAATATTAAGGTATTGTTTTTAAATTGATAATACACAGGCTTTATGCCAAGTCTATCTCTAAAAATGATGAGTTTTTTTTCTTGCTTATCCCAAATAGAAAATGCAAACATTCCATTAAACCGTTTTACGCATTCTATGCCCCAACGTAAATAAGCCGCTAGTATAACTTCAGTATCAGTATTGGTTTTAAAAATATAAGGTAACTGATTACTACCGTGTTCTGCACGTTGCAGGAGTAATTTTATTTCTTTGTAATTATATAATTCTCCATTGTAAATCATTACATAACGCCCATCTTGTGAATAAAATGGTTGATTGCCATCTTCCGATAAATCAATAATAGATAATCGACGATGCCCTAAAAAACAATGATCGTCATTGAAAATTCCTTGAGAATTAGGACCACGATGTGCAATGGCATCTGTCATTTTTTGAACAGCAGATTTGTAAACGTCAGTGTTTATTTGAGTTGATACAATACCTGTTATACCACACATAAAATTATAGTCCTATTGATTTTAAATATTTTTCGCTCGTCATCATTCTTTTAATACCTTCTTCGATAGGAATTAATGGTGCTCCCAAAATTTCTCGCATCTTACTATTATCTGGCTGACGGCGAGTCATATCACCTTCTTTTAATGGTGGTAAATGTATAATTTTAGATTTACTGTTGGTTAGTTGTATAACCAATTGCGCTAATTCTAAAATAGTGGATAATTTATCGCAACCAATATTAATAACATCGTTTACTAATAAATTTTTATTCATAATATTTACTATCGTATTGATTGTATCATCAACATAAGTAAATGTACGGGTTTGTTGTCCATCACCATAAATGGTTATATCTTCATTTTTTAAAGCTAAAGCTAAAAAGCGCGATACTACAAAATCAGTACTTTGACTAGGGCCATAAGTATTAAAAAAACGAAAGATGGTATATGGTAATCCAAATTCTTGTTCGTAGCTTCTAAAAAAACATTCGCCCACATTTTTAACAACCGCATAAGGTACACGTGAGTTAAGTGGTGTGCGATGTTCGTGTTGAGGCAATTCTACTGGCTCTCCGTAAACTTCAGATGATGAAGAAAAAAACATGTGTTTAACCGAAGAGTTTTTGGCCAAATTTAAGACGTGCTTAATACCCGAAATATCATCTAATACGCTTACTGGATTTTCTTGAGTACGGGCTACACCAACCACTGCGGCAAAATGAAACACGTAATCAAAATTGTACGCTAACATTATAGATGAAATATCTCTATAATTATTAACGTCAGCTTTTATAAATTTCCAATTATCAAATTCTTCTGAGGGTAATTTTGATAAGTATCCAGTGGATAAATTATCTAAAATCACAACGTAATTGTTTTTATCCTGAATTAATTTTTCAACTAACGCGCTACCAACATTACCAGCTCCTCCGGTTACTAAAATTTTGTTCATACTTCTAAAATTCTTATAGCGAATATACTATTTATCTCGCAAAAATTAGCGACAAATTCGTGAAATGATGTAACAAATTATTGTAATTTTAGCCTATGCAAATCGAACACTATTTATCAAATGCCTTATCGCCAATAATTAACGAATTATTTGGTTTAACAACAGTTTCAAATGATATTATTCTTCAAAAAACTAAAAAAGAGTTCGAAGGAGATTACACCTTAGTTACTTTTCCGTATATCAAAGCTTCGAAAGCTTCACCTGAAAAAACAGGAGAATTAATTGGTGAGGCTTTTCAAAAAGCTAACACTTCTATTACTCAATTTAATGTAGTTAAAGGTTTTTTAAATTTTAGTTTATCGGATGCATTTTGGTTAAATGAATTTAAAGCGATTAGCGATACAAATAACTATGGTATAAAGCCAAGCAAAAGTAGTGGCAAACAAATTATGTTGGAGTATTCATCTCCTAACACTAACAAGCCGTTGCATTTAGGGCACGTACGTAATAATTTATTAGGAGTTTCGGTTGCTAATATTTTACAAACACAAGGTCACGATGTAATTAAAGTAAATTTAGTAAATGATAGAGGTATACATATTTGCAAAAGTATGATAGCCTGGAAATTATTTGGTAATGGAGAAACGCCTCAATCTACTGGAATGAAGGGCGATCACTTAGTTGGAAAATATTATGTAGAGTTTGATAAAGCGTATAAAAAAGAAATTCAATCGTTAGTTGATGGTGGCTTAACAAAAGAAGACGCTGAAAAACAAGCGCCTATTATGTTACAAACGCAAGAAATGTTGCGTCAATGGGAAGCTGGAGATAATGCAACTATTGAGTTGTGGAAGATGATGAATAGCTGGGTGTATGATGGTTTTGCTATTTCGTATAAAATGTTGGGTGTTACGTTTGATAAATATTATTACGAAAGCAATACATATTTATTAGGTAAAAATGCCGTTACTGAAGGTTTGGCCAAAAGTGTTTTTTATAAAAAAGAAAATGGCAGTGTTTGTATAGATTTAACGAACGAAGGTTTAGATGAAAAAGTGGTGCTGCGTAGTGATGGCACTTCGGTTTATATTACTCAAGATTTGGGTACAGCCATTGAGCGTTATAAGGAGTTTCCGAAACTAAATCAAATGATTTATACGGTAGGGAACGAACAAGATTATCATTTTAAAGTATTATTTAAAGCTTTAGGTAAATTAGGTTACAATTGGGCTAATGAGTGTTATCATTTGTCGTATGGTATGGTGGAGTTGCCCGAAGGTAAAATGAAAAGTCGCGAAGGAACTGTAGTTGATGCTGATGATTTAATGGAAGGAATGATAAATACAGCCAAGCAAACTACGGAAGAGCTTGGAAAAGTTGATGGATTTTCATCTGATGAGTTAGCTGAATTATATAATACGATTGGAATGGGAGCTTTAAAATATTTTATTTTAAAAGTTGATCCTAAAAAGAAAATGTTATTTGATCCTAAAGAAAGTATTGATTTTAATGGACACACAGGACCTTTTATACAATACTCACACGCACGTATTAAATCTATTTTGCGAAAATTTGATGGCGATGTAAATGCTATTACTCCTGGAGTAACAACATTACAACCCAAAGAAAAAGATTTAATTAAGTTCATTTATGATTATGCACACGCACTAGAAGATGCATCTAAAACATATAACCCATCGGTAGTAGCTAATTATACATATGAGTTAACCAAAGTGTTTAATCAATTTTATAATGAGTGTCCTGTTTTAAAAGAAGAAAACAAAACAACTAAGGAATTTAGAATTAAATTAATTGATACTACTTCTAAAATTATTAAAAGCGGTATGATGTGTTTAGGTATTAATGTGCCTGATAGAATGTAATTTGATTTAATTATTGTGTTTGTCACATTGAGCGAAGTCGAAATATAAAAAGTGTAAATGAAAAAAAACAGTAAAATAATTATCATATTTTTTATTGCTTTCATAGGCGTCGTAATTTCATCGTGTAAAAAAGATGCTGAGATTCCAGTTACATCGAGTGATTTTCCAAAAGAAATTGGCGTTATTTTTTCTAATAAATGTGCCACCTCTGGTTGTCATAATAGTGCAAGTTATAAAGCAGCAGCTGATTTAAATTTATCGTCTTACGTTACATTGTTTCAGGGTTCTTCTACTGGTTCGCCAGTTATTCCTTTTCGTAGCGATTTTTCTTCGTTGTGTTATTTTATAAATACCTATGATGATTTAGGCCCTAAAAATAATCCCACGATGCCTTCAGGCGGTAAGCCATTATCGCGTAAGGAAGTTGAAATCATAAAACATTGGATTGATGCAGGCGCACCTGATAAAGATGGACATATTATGTGGAGCGATAATCCTAATCGAAAAAAACACTATGTGTTAAATCAAGGTTGCGATGTAGTAACAGTTTTTGATTCAGAAACAAATTTACCAATACGTTATATTACGGTTGGTAATAAATCTGGAGTTATTGAAAGTCCTCACATGATAAAGGTTTCGCCTGATGGGCAATACTGGTATGT
Organism: Bacteroidota bacterium; assembly: GCA_043719555.1. Taxonomy (GTDB): domain Bacteria; phylum Bacteroidota; class Bacteroidia; order B-17B0; family Aurantibacillaceae; genus UBA4416. Next base: position 7,168 of record JAYSTR010000013.1, read on the forward strand.
AGTATTTGTTGGAAATAATATTATGCAAAAATACCGCACAAGCGATGATAGCTTTGTAGCTCAAGCAACATTAACATCAAATGTAAATTGGAATACTTTTGCTATTAGTAATGATGGAAAACAAGCCTATTGTGTGTCGTGGGAAGCTAGTAGCCAAATTGCTATTGTTAATTTACAAACAATGACATTAAAAGATTACACAGGAGGTTTGTTATATGGCCACGGCTGTACACTTAATAATACCAATGATACTATTTATATAACAGCACAAACAGGTAATTATATTTATAGAATTGATACTGCTTTAACTAATCTCGAAACGATTATTATTGATGGAACAACGACTCAAAATTTTAATTCATCTATCGATCCACATCAAATTATATTTTCAAATGATGGCTCGAAATATTTTATTTCCTGCCAAGCATCTAACGAAGTACGTGTTTTAAAAACAGGTGATAATAGCTTGTTGCAAGTAATCCCTACGGGCCAGTTTCCGCAAGAATTTGCAAAAAATGTAGCACTGAATAAATTGTATGTATCGTGCGAAAAAGATCCGAATTCAAATTCTAAAATTCAAGGCTCTATTACCGAAATTGATATGACAACCTATCAAGCAAGCAATTATAAAGTGGGTTATTTGCCACACGGTATTGCTGTTGATGAGGCTCATAATTTATTATTAGTAGCAAGTCGTAATGTTTTTACTACAGGCCCAACGCCACATCATACAGGCGTTTGCGGGCGAAATGGTTTTGTGAGTTATTTTAATTTAAGTAATATGAATTTATTACCTAAAACGATTGAGGTTGCCTCAGATCCATATTCCATATCTATTAAAAAATAATGGCAGAAAATAAAACCATATTATTATTTGATGGATACTGCAATCTGTGCAGTTCTACTGTGCAATTTATTTTAAAGCACGAAAAAGATAATGATTTATATTTCAGATCATTACAATCTGAAAATGGAAAGGATTTACTGGATTTGTATGAAATTAATCCGAGTGATGTTGATAGCATTGTTTTAATTGAAAATAAAAAAGCGTACACAAAATCATCAGCTGCTTTAAAAGTGTCTAAGCATTTAAAAGGATTATATCCCGTGTTGCAAGTGTTTTATATCGTTCCAGCATTTATCCGAAATATGGTTTATGATTATGTTGCAAAAAATAGATACAAGTGGTTTGGCAAATCAGATACTTGTATGATACCAGAAAAAAAAGTGAATCACCGTTTTTTATAATCCTTACTATGACAAAATTATCCGTTAATATTAATAAAATTGCTACCATTCGTAATGCACGTGGTGGTAATACACCTAATTTAGTGCAAATGGCAATAGATGCTGAGCGCTTTGGTGCACAAGGAATTACAGTGCATCCACGTCCGGATCAAAGACACATTCGTTACCAGGATGTTTATGATTTAAAGCCAGTTTTAAAAACAGAGTTTAACATCGAAGGTAATCCGAAGGAAAAAAAATTTGTTGATTTAGTATTGGATATAAAACCACATCAGGTAACCTTGGTGCCTGATGGTGGAACGCAACTTACATCCGACCACGGTTGGGATACTATGGCGCATAAAACGTATTTAACAGATATTATTAAAACCTTTAAGCAAGCAGGAATTCGCACTTCTATTTTTGTGGATGCTAATTTACAAATGATTGAAGGCGCTAAAGAAACAGGTACGGACAGAATAGAATTATATACTGAAGAATATGCACGCATGTATGATACCAATCGCGAAAGTGTTATAAAGCCATTTACAGAATGTTCTAAACTAGCAAATAAATTAGGCTTAGGCATTAATGCTGGACACGATTTAAGTTTGGATAATTTAAATTATTTTAAAAATAATATCGAAAATTTATTGGAGGTTTCTATTGGCCACGCTTTAATTAGCGACGCGTTGTATTTTGGTTTAGAAAACACCATTCAAATGTATTTAAGAAAACTGAAATAAGTAATGACACATAAAATACTGATAGTTGAAGACGAAACCAATTTATTGGAAACACTCAAATTTAATTTGGAGTTAGAAAACTATGTGGTAAAAACTGCTTCGGCTGGTAACGAAGCTAAAGAAGTGTTTGATGGATTTAAGCCACATTTAGTGTTGTTGGATATTATGTTACCTGAGATTAATGGTTTAGAGCTTTGCGCTTATTTTAAAGCTCAGCAAAAAGACGTAGGTGTTATCTTTTTATCAGCTAAAAATTTAACGGCTGATAAAATTGGTGGCTTAAAGTTAGGTGCTGATGACTATTTAACGAAGCCCTTTGATTTAGAAGAATTATTATTGCGTGTACAAAATGTATTAAAACGTTTTGATGTAAATGATTTACTACAAGGTGATGTATTTAGTTTTGGTGATTGTGATATTAATTTTAAAACCTACGAAGTTACTACCATTCATAAAACCACCGAAACCTTATCTAAACGTGAGATTGCGTTATTAAAATTATTAATAGAACAACCAAACACAGTGATATCACGTGATAGTATTTTAGATAAATTATGGACCAAAGATGAAAATCCTTCTTCGCGGACCATTGATAATTACATTTTAAATTTTCGAAAATTATTTGAAACAAACCCTAAGGAACCAACCCACTTTCAATCGATACGAGGTGTGGGTTATAAATTTTGCGTTTAGGTTTTTTGCAACAAGAGAGCATGCTCCCTTGTTATTTCTCTTACTTAGCTATTAATTTAAAAGTAATGATAATTTTATTTTTGTCTTTACTTTATATCATTGCAAGCTTGTAATTACTCTTTTTCAACCTTCAATATTATTTTTTCTTGGTCTAAAATTACATAGGATATCTTTAAATAAGATGAATCTTTTATTTCATTATAATCGATGTCTTTAAATCTACAACTGTAATTATTCATATTATCTCCAAAGACAAAATAGTCGTTGTTGATATAAAATTCTAAATTATCGTGTTTGCCGAAAAATATTTTATAATTATGAACATATCCTTGAGTTATGGATAAATTATTTCTTTTGTATATTTTTTTTGTATTAAAATAGCTAGTTAAATTCATTTCTGAAAAGCCCATCAATAAAACAAATGGAATAAATATTATGCCAATAATTATTTTTTTGGATGAAATTAAAAACCCCAATGAATCTCGCTCTCCTGTTTCTTTTGTTTTCATTGTATGTCTAATAATAAAATAACCAACGATTGAAAATATGAAGGAAAAGCATGCAAATATAAATCTTGGATAAGTATCACTAAAATCATATAGTATTAAAAGATTGCTTGCCATTGTTTTGATATACTTAGAGGTAACTTCAAATGATGAATTTATCAAGTGATACAACTTACTACTGTTGCATCTCCTGAAATTTTTCAGGTAAGGATAATAACAAGGCTTCAATTTCTTCTATAGAGTCTGTTGTTACTAATTTCATACGAGTATCTTTAAAATGGCTAATGCCTTTAAAGTAATTGGTGTAATGCGGGCGCATTTCTAAAACCCCTAATTTAGGGCCTTTCCATTCTATCGATTTTCTAAAGTGCGTTAAACACACATCAACTCTGTCTTCTATAGTTGGTTTTGCTAAATGTGTTCCTGTTTTAAAATAATGTTTTACCTCATTAAATATCCACGGGTAACCTATGCTTGCACGGCCAATCATAATTCCATCTAAGCCGTATTTGTTTTTATTTTCTAAAGCTGTTTCAGGAGAATCTACATCACCATTTCCAAAAATAGGAATGTGCATACGCGGATTATTTTTTACTTCAGCAATATAATTCCAATTCGATTTGCCTTTATACATTTGAGCGCGAGTACGTCCGTGTACAGTTATTGCTTGTACACCAATATCCTGCATACGTTCGGCAACTTCCATAATGTTAATCATACTCTCATCCCAACCCAAGCGCGTTTTAATAGTTACAGGTAAGCTTGTAGATTTAATAACTGCTTTTGTTAAGCGCACCATTAATTCCACATCTTTTAAAACGCCCGCACCAGCACCTTTGCACACTACTTTTTTTACAGGGCAACCAAAATTAATATCTAATAAATCGGGTTGTGTAGCATCTACAATTTTTGCAGACATTGCCATTGCGTCTTCATCTCCACCAAAAATTTGTATACCAATAGGTTTTTCGTAATCAAAAATATCCAACTTTTGGCGACTTTTAATCGCATCTCTAATTAATCCTTCGCTACTAATAAATTCAGTATACATTAAATCGGCACCGTGTTTTTTACACACGTATCTAAATGGAGGATCACTTACATCTTCCATAGGAGCTAACAATAACGGAAACTCACCTAATTCTATTTTTCCAATTTTTACGATAAGGCTAAGGTATAAATCTTTTTACTAAACGAAAACTATTCGTCTAATCTTCGTCCGAATTTGGTTTATTTTTAGATGCTTTAAACCCATCAAAGGCTTCATAAATACGCCCTGTTTGATACACACTTGTATTTAAACGATTACTTAATACAATGATAGTTAAACTATCCGTTAATCGACGATGAAACGAGGTGCGGTAGCCGTGCCACCAACCATTATGAAACACTTCATTAATTTTAGGTTCTAAGGTTTTCATACGCCATCCAAAACCATAATTACTTAATTTTTTTTCGGGGCTATAAGGTGTAAAAGCCATTGTTTGCGTTTCTTTACGCAACAAATTATTTTGATACATAGCAATGCTTAATAACAATAAATCGTGCGTTGTAGTGTAAATGCCTTTGTCGCCCAAAACACCATCTAGTCTGTCATTTGCAACCCGCATATACGAATTAGTATACCCAAAAGTGATATTTTTATCAGTAACATCAACATCTAAAATAGTTTTAGTATGTGTCATTCCTAAGGGCGTAAACAGTTCCTCTTTTAAAAAGGTGCCATACGGTTTTTGAGAAATTTTTTCTATAATAGAAGCGAGTAGGGCATAGTTGGTATTGCAATAATCAAAGCGAGTACCTTCTTTAAAATAATTTTTTGGTTGATGTTTCATAAATAAATCAATCACATCATTATTACATAACTGCTTGGTTTCGCCTTTTAAATAGTCGCCGCAAAAATAGGTGTAGTCTGCAAGACCCGAACGATGCGTTAACAGTTGTTTTACCGTAACAGTTTTGTGAGGAAAGCCTTCAATAATATTACAAACTAATTCGTTTAAATTTAATTTACCTTGTTCGTATAAAATTAAAATACCAATAGAAGTAATAACTTTGGTTACCGATGCTAGTTGAAAAAGAGAGGAATCACTTAATAAAGTTTTTGTTTCTTTTACAGCAAAACCAAACGATTTTTTGTAAATAATTTGATTGTTTTTAGCAATGATAATATTAGCATTAATGGCATTAGCATTGGCTAATTTTGTAAATAATGTGTCTAAACGAAAAATTTCTTTTCGGTATTTTACAGAATCTATTTTAAACTCAACATTAGGTGGAGTAGGGGTTTTGTATCCTGCATTGTTATTTAAATCTGCTGGTTGATTACAGTTAATAGTAAACAACAAACAAAATAGTAACGTGAAAATATATTTAATTTTTTGTGGCATATTTCTCAAGTTACAATTTTACAAAATTTGGTAACTTGAAATTTAGTGTTAGTCTAAAACTAGTTAAAGGTAAAATGTTAATTAAGTATTGACTGAGTTAATTAACCGTTTCAATTTTAACAGACGTCATCGTTAAAGAACCGCCTACAGGTTTATCATTAAATAAAGAGATATGCTCGTTATTGTCTTTCAACGCCATAATATAAATTAAAGGTAGGTAATGTTCAGGGCTTGGTATGGCTAAATCCCAGGCTTTGCCTTGTGCTTTAAAGTTTATTAATGGATTGTGATTATCTGATAAAATGTATTGTTTCATTTTTTCGTTTGCCTCTATAGCCCAGTCGTAGCCATAGGAATCTGTATTTAATTTATCCCAAGCAATTTTCCCTAAATTATGTACCATGTTACCACTACCAATAATGAGCACACCTTTTTTTCGTAATGTGGCTAACTCCTTAGCTAAATCGTAATGATATTGCGCATCTTTAGTATAATCTATACTCATTTGTATAATTGGTACATCAGCCTTTGGATATAAGTGTGTGGCAACCGACCAAGCACCGTGATCTAAGCCCCATTGAGTATCCAATTCAATAGTTGTTTTTTTAATGAGTTCTTTTGTTTCTTTGGCAAGGCTTGGGCTTCCAGGTGCAGGGTACTGAACATCAAATAGCGCCTGAGGAAAACCACCAAAATCGTGTATAGTTTTTGGTTTTTCCATAGCTGTTACAAAAGTGCCTCGAGTTTCCCAATGGGCCGATATCATAAGTATGGCAGTTGGTTTGGGAATATCTTTCGCGCAATTTTTAAAACCTCTTACAAATTCATTGTCCTCAATAGCATTCATTGGGCTACCGTGACCTAAAAAAAGCAAAGGCATTTTTTTTGTTTCAGTAAAACCATCGGTTACTTTTTCTAAATTAGTTAGTTTCATAGCTACACCAGTTAAAGGCAACAAGGCCAAGGTTTGTAAAAAGTTTTTTCTGTCCATCACACAAAAAGTTAATGTGTTGTTAATTTATTATTGTAGTATTAAAATGTAATTAGGTTGTAAGTCTCTTCATTGCGAGGAGGTACGACGAAGCAATCTCAAATACTTTTAGTTTTACATTGCTACACTAACGTTCGCAATGACGCACTTTATTTCAAAACTGTTTTTAATTACGATCTAATTTTCATTAAAATATTATGCTTGTTTCACTAATTGAATTTCGGCATTTATTTTAACATCATCACTTACCAAAACACCTCCTGCTTCTAAAGCCGCATTCCAGTTTAATCCCCAATCTTTTCTGTTAATTTTCCCAGTTAACGAAAAACCAGCTTTTTCATTTCCCCAAGGATCTTTATTAACCCCGCCAAATTCAACATCTAAAGCAATTTCTTTAGAGATACCTTTAATAGTAAGATTACCTTTTAATTGATAATTGTCGTCATCTAATTTTGTAAATGATGTGCCAGCAAAGCTCAGTGTTTTATGATTTTCTGCATCAAAAAAATCAGCACTTCTTAAATGCGCATCTCTATCATCACTATTAGTAAAGATTGATGTAGCGTCTATAGTTGCATTTACAGAGGCTTTACTAAAATCGTTTCCTGTTGAATTTACTTCTGCTGTAAAACTTCTGAATTCACCTTTTACATTGGTTATCATTAAATGTTTTACTTTAAATACGATTTCGCTGTGTGTGGGATCTATTACCCATTTAGTTACATTTTCCATTGTTATTGTTTTTTAAGTTTGATTAATGTGTTTAACGATACAAAGGTGCATCCAAATTAATGGAAACGAATTAACATAGGTTAATAAATGAACTTTGGGTGTTTATTTTTTGCTTGCAGTCTCTCTACGAATGCGACTCAACGATTGAGGTTTTATACCTAAATAAGAAGCTATTAAGTATTGAGGTATACGCTGTATAAAATCAGCGTGAGATTTTTCAAACTCGTGATAACGATGCTCTGCATCTTCGCTATTTGTTTTAGCTAAGCGATATTGTAAAGCAACATAGGCATTTTGTATAAGTATTCTAAAAAAACGATCAATCATAGGAATCGTGCAACACGCTTTTTCGAAATTCTCGCGAGTAAGCATAAGTACGGTTGTTGGCTCTAATGTTTCAATGGTATATATAGCATTTCGAGTCGAGTAAAAGCTGTATAAGTCCGATATCCAGTAACCTTCTAAAGCAAATTGTATAGCGTGTTTTTCAGCTTTATCGTCAGTAATAAAAGAGTAACTTGAGCCTTGGAGTATAAAATAAATGTAATTGCATTTATTTCCTTCTTCCACAAGTAATGTTTTTTTATCAAAAGATTTTTGAAAAAGTAATTGGCAAAATTTTTCAAAATCGGATGCATCAATGGTTTCGCCAATGGTTCTTTCGATATTTGATTTTAAAGCTTGCATAAATGACGAATCAATATATTTTAAATTTAAAACTTATTTTGAATATTAATAGCGATTGTTTTTTGCAAAAAAAATGTAATTTAGATTGTTATTGAAATTAAACTATGGCAAACGATTTTAACGAAAAAACAGCAGAAGTTGGCAACTTTATTAAATGTAAAGATTGTGGGGCTAATCTTAAATATTTACCAGGCACACCATATTTAAACTGCGATTACTGTGGCGCTAAAAATGATATTGAGGCTACCAAACCAACCGAGATAATTGAAAATGATTATCAAAGTTTTTTGGATGAAAAATCTCATAAAGAAGATAAGCAGGAAATCAGTACTGTAAAATGTCAAAACTGTGCAGCGTCTACAACCTTAAAACCAAATGTTACGGCCTGTAATTGCCCGTATTGCGATACACCGTTAGTGATTAATAATGCTTCAACTTCTACTATCATTAAACCATCGTATTTGTTGCCCTTTAAAATTGATAGAAAAGTTGCCACACAAAAATTTGTATCGTGGACAGATGGATTATGGTTTGCTCCCAGTAAATTAAAAAATTACGCGAGCCATTCGGCTGATAAATTAAATGGTATTTA
>JAYSTR010000121.1:0-4048 GCA_043719555.1 Bacteroidota bacterium
TATTTTTAAAGAAGATTTAGAGGCTATTTTTGGTAAGAGACCTTATGAAGAAGAGCGCACCTTGGCTCACACTATAACCGATTTAACAAAGCCTAAACAAGTTGTAGAAACAGTTGTAGATACGGTGGTTAGTGAAACGCCACCTACAGTTCCTCCAATGAGTTAAAATGTTAAAACCCTTTGATTATTCAAAGGGTTTTTTGTTATATTTATAAGTCTTTAAAATTATAATAATGAAAAAAAATAGTGTTTTATTTTTAATTTGTCTTATTGCATTTTCATGTAAAAACAAAACTACAGAAGAAGATGCTAATCCTGAAGCTCCGCCGGTGGTGGCAGATAAAATTTATCCAGATACGGCATGGAATGTTACAGGTGCTGGTCCACATTTAATTTTCAAATTTAAATTTGATTCAACACAAATTAGATTAGATAATTTTGGGAATCCAAGCACAACAATACCAGCTGGCCGAAGCGCATATTCACCAAAATTTAATAAAATGGCTTCGCATTATATAGAGTTAGCAACAGCAGATACAGTGGCTTTTCAGGCTGGCACTGTTTTATACCATGCGCCAGAAACAACTAAGGGTGGTGCTACTGCTATTGATTTTGCGAAGTCAGTTGTTGTAAAAGAAGGAGCTACTTTTTTCTCGGTTCCGTTAAGTAATTTCACTGTAGGGCAATCGTTTAAATGGTTACGTGTTTCGTTATCATATCAAAATTATGATATTCCTACAAAAGCCAATGGAACAATTTATAATACAACCGTTGCTTCGTTTTTAGGTTTTCAAACGTATGTACCAAAGTATAAAGTAAAAACACAAGATTATATTCCTTCTGCAGCTTCTCCAGTAAATGGACCAAGTGCCAATCATCCACAAGGCTATTGGGGAACAGAAACGTATATTTCAGGCTTTACACCTACTTATTTTATGTTAGATGGGCAATCGCAATCAGCTACTACAACAGTGGTTAATGCGAATCAGTTATCACAAATTCCTGCGGGTACTTGTGTAGTTACTGCAAAATTTACCGATTCAAATGGAGCCGAGATGCCTTTACTTATTCCTTCAAATCCAACTCATGATATTATTGTTACAGTGTCATTATCAACAAATAAAAGCTTTGAATTTACTGATGGCAATAGTGATGGTTATTATGAGCCAGCTGTAGGAGAAAAACCTGTGGATATGGGCATTAGAGGAATGATACCTAAAGTACAGTATTAATAATATATAAAAACAACCAAATAACAAAACCTATGAAAACAGTACAATTTTTAAAAGTAGCAGCCTTTATTTTAGTATTTAGTTTTAGTAAACTAAAAGCACAAACGGTTTATATTGCCGATAATGGTAAAAAATATCATCAACGTAATTGCAGTTCAGCTAAAACTGGCAAGCATGGTATTGAATTAGCGGAAGCAAAAAAACAAGGATATGAGCCTTGTAAAGTATGTATGACGGCAGATGAAAAAAAAGATAAACCGAAAGATAAACCGAAAGACAAACCGAAAACCCCAGCTAAAAAATAATTAAGACTTTTTAACATTATAGATGAAATATGGCAGTATTTATGCCATTGTTTTATCATAAAAAATTAAACATTTATTAAAAAAAGTAAGTATGAAAAAAACAATTTTATTAGCAGCATGTTTATTTAGCTTAGGAACTTCGATTAATGCGCAAGAAGTTATTAAACCTAAAAAACCAATGAAACCAAATGCTGTTGAGCAAACTACAAATGCTGAACCTGTAAAAGAGGAACACGAGAACAACGATCATGGAAAAGACGGGGAACATAAAATGAAAACTCCAGCTGAACGTGCTCAACAAAGCGTGGATGGATTAAACAAAAGAGTTGCTTTAACGGAAGATCAAAAGCCGAAAATTTATAGCTTAGCTATGGATAGAGTTACTAAGGCAGATGCTATTAGAGACAAATATAAAGGGACTCCAGAAAACAAAGCAACAGCAAAAGCAGAACTAGAAACAGTTAGAAAAGAATACCGAGAGCAAGTGAAATCTATATTAACTGCTGAACAGTTAACTTCTTTAAAAGATAAAGCTAAGCAAAACCATCCTAAAAAAGGTGAAGGAATGGGTAAAGGACAAGGTAAACAGCACGGTAAGGGAAAAGGTTTAGATAAACCTAAAGAGATTAAAGAAAAAACGGAAACAGAGGAATCTGTTGATGAGTTAATTGATTAAGCAAATTATAATAAATTTAAAACCAAATGATAATGAAAAAAACAATTTTAGCGTTAGCGTGTTCTGTTATTATAAGTTTAACTGCAAACGCACAAGAATCAAAAAGACAAATGCCTGATCCAGCAGTACAAGCGGCTAGTCAAGTAGAAAAATTAAATCAAATTGTGAATTTAACGGATGCTCAAAAACCAAAGGTGTTGGAGTTAACAATTGCAAATGTAAAAGCAATGAATGAGCTGCGTCAAAAGCCACGTACTGAAGGAGAAGTTGGAAATGCACGTCGTTCCGAAATGCAGAAATTAAGAACAGATTATATAGTGGGCTTAAAAACTGTTTTAACTGCCGAGCAATATGCTAAAATTGAAAATGAAGGTTCAGCTACAGCTAACCAAAAACAAGCTGCCCCAGCTCCAGAAAAACAATAAAATAATATTTTGGTAAAAAAAAACCCGCTAGTTTTAGCGGGTTTTTTTGTAACCAATTTAATTTATTTCTTCACACGCTCAACATACGATGCTGTGCGAGTATCAACTTTAATTAAATCGCCCTCATTGCAAAATAACGGAACGTTAACTACAGCTCCTGTATCAATTGTAGCTGGCTTTAAAGTGTTGGTAGCTGTATCGCCTTTTACACCTGGTTCTGCATAAGTAATCGTACAAGTTACAAATGTCGGTGCTTCAGCTAAAATAACAGAATCGCCTTCTTCAAAGGTAATTTTTACTTCCATTTCTTCTTTTAAGAATTGGAAACTATCGCCAAATAAAACAATAGGAACATGAACTTGTTCAAACGTTTCTTTATCCATTACTACTGCAAAATCACCTTCAGTATAAATGTATTGCATGTTTCTAAATTCAACACGAACTATTTCAACACTTTCGCCTGAACGAAAACGGTTTTCGATTTGTTTACCATTAATTAAGTTTCTCATTTTACCTTGGTAAAATGCACGTAAGTTACCAGGAGTGCGGTGTTGCCACTCAGTAACCTGCATTAATTCATTATTAAATTTAATAATTGAGCCTACGTTGATATCGCCTGTATCTGCCATTGTTTTGTAATTTATATATTATACGTTTATTGTTTTAATCTTCTAATTCGTGAACGACACCCATAGCGCTAAATTTTTCAATACGAGCATTGATACGTTCATCTGGTGTCTGTTTTTTTAATGTAGCTAAATGTTTTAAAATTTCTTGTTTCACTGTTTCAAACATTCCTGTTTGATCATTATGTGCACCACCTAATGGTTCTTTAATAATCCCATCAATCAATCCATTTTTACTCATATCGGCAGCCGTTAACTTTAATGCTTCAGCAGCTGTTTCTTTAAAACTCCAGCTACGCCATAAAATAGAGGAGCAAGATTCTGGTGAAATAACTGAATACCAAGTATTTTCAAGCATTAATACTTTATCGCCAATACCAATACCTAAAGCGCCTCCGCTAGCCCCCTCGCCAATGATAATACAAATTACTGGAACTTTTAGTTGAGCCATTTCTAATAAATTACGAGCAATAGCTTCGCCTTGTCCACGCTCTTCAGCTTCTAAGCCTGGATATGCACCAGGAGTATCAATAAAGGTAACAATAGGTTTATTAAATTTTTCAGCCATTTTCATTAAGCGTAATGCTTTACGGTAGCCCTCGGGATTTGCCATACCAAAACGACGGATTTGACGCATCTTAGTGTTAATACCTTTTTGCTGACCAATAAACATTACAGTTTGTCCGTCTATATCACCAAAACCACCAACCATCGCTTTATCATCACCTACGGTTCTATCTCCGTGTAATTCAATAAAAGATTTATTAGAGACGTGGTCAATATA
>JAYSTR010000122.1:0-10299 GCA_043719555.1 Bacteroidota bacterium
TATTGGTGCAGGTGAACAATTTGTGCATACGCCCGATGAAAAAGTTCATAAAAAAGACATAGAAGGAATGATAGAACTGTATAAGGTTTTAATGAAGGAGTTGTAAATGTCCAAATAAATAAGTGATCTATCGTTACCTCTATAATCAAGTTAGTAGTTAGCCGTAAAAAATATGTTTAGAAAATTAAACATAACATATATATTAATATTTTTAACTGTATTTACATTTGGACAAACAAACGTATTTGATAATCAAGCTAATCCAATTAGACAAACTTTTTATAGCGAAGGTTCTCCAAAAACAAGTTGTGTTTATAATAAAACCTCAAAAACATGGTCTTGTAAAGACTTTTATATTAATGGAAATATTTTATCGAATTACTATTGTGATTCAAATAGTTATTTTCCATCAGGATTAAAAAAAACGTACGACTTATATGGCGACCTAGTATATATTGTTAACCACAAAGATAATTTACTACATTGGCCATTTATAGAATATTTCTGCAATGGAAAAGTAAAAATATGTGGTGAATTTTATAATAATTTCCGAATTGGAACATGGTTAGAATATTATAAAAATGGTAAATTAAAGAGTGAACAAAAATTTAAAATTTCAAATAACGATTCCCTTTATAATTGGGAAAAAAAATATCCAGATTCATCAAGAGTATTTTCCTTAATTATTAGGTTTGGAGCATTCAATAATTTAGCACCATTACCCGCAATAAAAAACTGCAATCTAGTAGACTCGCAATCTTTATGCACAGACGAAATGTATTACTACAATGGTATTAAAACTGGAAAATCAATATTCTTTAATGAAAAAGGTGCAATTATTAAAACTGAAATATTCAAATAAAGTCAACAGCTAATACCTTCTATTAGTATACTGTTAGAAGTAATTGTAAATAAAAAAATGCATTAAATGAGTAGATCAAAAAAACAAACTCCAAAAACTAGTATCACGACTTCAGAAACTGAAAAGAAAAACAAACAAGATGCAAATCGAAAACTTAGACGTATAATTAAAATTCAATTAAAACAAGAAGAAGATAATCTAAGCAAATTAAGAGAGGTTTCAAACATTTGGAGTTTTGATAAAGACGGTAAAAAATATTTAATAAATCCATCAGACAAAGATTTAAGAAAATAGATGTTTACTAATACAAAAATATAAAACCTAACAAACAATATTCAACGATAAGTGATTTACTGAAATCGTAATCACTTCGTTTGCTACTAGGGGTTCGCCATCATAATGCGCAGGTAGTTGTCCTGTAAATATTATCTCTATCTGTTTACCATCCATCGATTCGAAATAATTAGATTGATGGATTTTTTTTGACAATAATTTTGTTGTCACAGCCGGTATAGCTAATTTAGAAAAAGGTTTTAAAATACTAATATGCAAAATGCCATCATCGATGCTTGCATTTGGCGCTATATAAACATTGTTGCCCCACTGCCCTGCATTAGCAATCGTTATTAAAAAAGCCTGCGTGTCTTTTATATTACCATCTACGTTTAGTGTATAATGATTTGGCTTATAACTAAAATATTCTTTAACCGTAGTTTTTAAATAGGTTGAAAAACCACGCTTGGTACTTGAGGCAAATTTCTCCGCAATATGAGCATCAAAGCCCACTCCTGCTGTGCAAAAAAACGGATTGCCGTTTATTAAACCCGAATCTATTTTTTTAGAAACACCTTTCGCAATAACCTCTAGTGCTTTTTTTAAATTCATTGGCACATCATTACTACGAGCCAGTCCATTACCCGAACCCAAAGGTAAAATACCTAAAGCAATGCTTGTATTTACAACTGTTGCAGCAACTGCATTCACCGTACCATCTCCACCACAAGCAACAGCTGTGGTATAGTTGCCAGTTAGTATTTGATTTTTCACCGAGGCAAAATCATCTTTGTCTTTCCAGATAATAATATCAAAAGGAGTACTGGAACCAAAGTTTAGTTTTATAAATTCTTCTAAATTTATTTTTTTCTTAACTCCCGCTTTAGGATTAATAACAAAGGCAATTTTTTTATTCACGGTTTTATTTTTGGGCAGTTTGAAAATAAAATTCTTTTAAATAATCTGGTTCAGCATAAGCAGTATCAGCAAATTGTTGGTTCACATATTTCTTATAAGCTAATGCTACCAATGATTTTGAGCTAGGCATAATAACCTCATCAATAAATACACTTTGATGAATAGCTTGCAATAACGCTTTTGCTTTTTGCATACCATCTCCAAAAAACACCATCGTTTTATCTTGTTTAAATAAGTTGATGCTTTCTTCTGTTAAAATAAGTGCTTGTGGTTTAACTACAGAATCTAAGCTCATATCATAAATGGCAGTATAAACTTCCATGCGTCGGGCATCAATTAATGGGCAAAATAATTGGTGATTAGTATTAGAAGTATTGAGAGATGCGCAGTGTGCCAATGCTTGCAAGGTACTCACTTCTATTAAAGGAATATTTAGTGCATAACATAATCCTTTTGCAGTTGAGTAACCTATGCGTAAGCCTGTATACGAACCAGGGCCAGAGCTTACGCTAATGGCATGTAATTCTTGGGGTTTTATGTTTTCAGATTTTAAAATATACTGAATAAACACGTGTAAGTTTTCGGCGTGGGAGTATCCATTATTAATTTCTTTAAAACAAATGAGTGTATCATCGTTAGATATTGCTACTGAGCAAACCGTTGATGAACTTTCAATATGTAAAATCAATGCCATTATTTTTTTTCAGAAAACAATTTGTCTTTATCAACGATTTTAACTTTACTATCCGTTTTCAGCGTTTTAGATACAGCTCCGTAAGGCCCGTAAATAATCTCATCTCCTAATTTAATTCCCGATTTTATTTCGATATAATCATTATCCTGTAACCCTGTTGTAACAAATACTTGCTGGGCTTTACCATCTCTATATACAAACACACACTCTTTTATTTCTTCATGCTTTGCTTTTTGCTTTTCTTCTTTCTCATCTTTAATCACCATCTCAGCCTCCTCATCCTCATTTCTACTGGCCACTTTAGTTGTATCACCATTACGGGTTGTAACAGCCGGAATTGGAATAGTAATAATATTTTTGGCACGTTGCGTTTGTATTTCTACACTGGCACTCATCCCTGGTCTGAATGGAGCAGGGTTTAAATCTGTAATTAAACTCGCATACGACTCACGAAGCATTCTGATTTTTACTACAAAGTTCGTTACCTGATCTACCGAAATACCTGTTGTATTAGCTGAGTTTGCTACCTCTGTAACTATCCCTTTAAACTTTTTACCCATATAGGCATCAACTTCAATAATGGTTGTATCGTTTTTATGAATACGAATAATATCATTTTCATTTACTTCCACACTTGCTTCCATTTCATTTAAGTTCGCTAAACGCAAAATCTCTGTACCCTGTAAACCTTGTACACCAGTTACACGTTCTCCTTTTTCTACATTTAATTTAGATACAGTTCCGTCTACTGGCGCATAAATAAAAGTTTTATCTAAATTCGAATTTGCTTCTTTTAAGGAAGCTTGTACGCTTTTTACATTGTAATCGGCCGCTCTGATACTTTCTTCTATTCCATCAATATTAGCTTTTGCTGATTCGTATGTTGCTTTAGATGCATCATAGTCTTGTTGCGAAATGGCATTTTGATCTAATAATTTTTTGCTACGTGCAAATGAAGCATCGGCGTTTGCAAAGTTTGCTTTCGCTTGTTGTAATTGCGCTTCGGTTGTTTTTAAATTTGCTTTTGAACTGTTTACTGTGGCATTCACACGTTCAAAGGCACTCTCGTAAATATCAGGTTTAATACGACAAAGTAACTGTCCTTTTTTTACCTGATCACCTTCCTTAACCATCAATTCAACAATTTCACCCGATACATCTGACGTTATTTTTAATTCTGTTTCAGGCTGAATTTTCCCATTAGCTGAAACGGTTTCAATAATATTTCGAGTGGTCGCTTTCTCAACGATTACTTCCTTTGCCTCTTCTCCTTGAAAAAATTTATAAAAAATAACTGCACTAAGAGCAATCAAACAAATTCCAAAAATCCAATATATTTTTTTCATAACTATGTTTTTACATTTCTACTTCGTTAAATGGGAGAAGCGAATTTATTTTTTATTCAACCAATCTTTAATTCTGAATCACTTATTAAAACGTTAGTGGTTTCCCTTGATAATAATCTAAAACTTTCATCTTAAATACATAATCATACTTTGCCTGTACTAAATTACTTTGCGCATTTTGCAAACGATTTTTAGTCGTATTATATTCAAACGTACTAATAGCACCCACATTAAATTTTTGTTGTGCGAACGTAAAAGCTTGTTCTGATGCTGATACAGACGCTTTATTAGCAGTATATTTATCTAAAGCTGCTTTTGCATTAGCATAGGCTTGTGCAATCGTTTTATATAAATTTTGTGATTGTAAATCTTCGTTATACTTGGCGCTTAATGTATTTAATTTTGCATTCTTAATAGATGAATAATTTTGTAAGCCATTAAAAATTGGAACCGATAATGTAAAGCCTACACTCTTATTCACATTATCCTTAAACTGATCCGCAAATGGTTTTTTTGAGGTAACAATTTCTGTTTTTGCTTGCGATACAGGAAAAAAATTATTTGGGTTTGTGGGATCAACAATAAAATAAGGCGCTTGTTCAACTCCAACAATATTAACAGCATCAATTTTTCTATCAAGTTCAGAGGTACCTGTACCTATATTTCCTGTGGCACTTAAGGTAGGACTCACTTTTCCACGAGCTACAGCTAATGATTTTTCGGAAGCTAATAAATTATAATGGGCACTCTTAATAGAGTGTTGATTTTTTAAAGCCGTTTCATAAATATTTTGAACTGATACCGCACCAAACTCACTATTCATAACATCTATTGCAGGTCTATTAATCGTAAAGTTTTTCACTGAATCTAAATTCATTAATTGTGTAAGCGTTAATATGGAAATTTGATAATTATTATTTGCCGTGGTAACATTTACTTCATCATTTGCTAATTGGGCCTGTAAGTCATACACAGAGCCCTTTGCTAAAGCACCCGCATTAACTAATTTTTCAGTTCTTGCTAATTGTTCTTTAGTCATCTCAAATTGAGCCTTTGATATTTTGGCAATTTCATCACTAAAAATAACATTGATATAAGCAGTTGCAACGTTTAACGATAAATCATATACCTGTTGCTGATAATTTTCTGCAGTTGCTAAGTACTGATACTGATTTGCTTTAATATTATGATACTGAGCTAAACCAGACCAAAGCACCACATTACTGGATACATAAAAGTTTTGTGATAATACCTGTGTATTAGCAAAAGTGTTGGTATACCTATCAATCGTGCGACCAAAGTTATAGGTATGTTGTGCTCCCATATTAATGGTTGGTAAAATAGTTGCTTTGCTTTGCTGTACATTATTTTTATTTATCTGAGTTTGTATTTCAGATTGTTTTAAAGTAAGGTTATGTTTTTGAGCATACTCAACGCATTGTTGTAAATCCCACTCATTACTTTGTGAGTGTAAAAATTGAAAAGCAAATACAAATAAAAATAAATAAACGATGTTTTTCATATGTTATATAGAAAGGTAAATTTAACTAAAAAATATTATTATTTGCAGTTAAACTCTAATCCCAATCAATGTAACATCATCCACTTGTTCAATCCCATTTCTCCAATTTTCAAAGGTACTTTCGAGTAATATTTTTTGCTTGTCCATTGGCAAATGCGAATTTGCTATTAAGAGTTCCTTTAAGTTTTTGCTCATAAATTTTTTTCCTTTTTCACCGCCAAACTGATCAGGAAAACCATCCGTAAGTGTATAAATAACATCATTTTTCTGTATATCAAATGTATGCAACGTAAAATTTTCTTGATCTTTATCATGTTTGCCTACAGGCATTTTATCTGGCTTTATTTCTATTAGTTCTGTATTTCTAATGATCCATACTGGGTTATTAGCCGCTGCGATCAATAGCTTATTGTTTTTTTTATCAAAAACAATTATACTACAATCCATTCCATCCTTGCCCCCATCATTACTTCCATCGTGCTTTAAACGTTGTATAATAACTTTTCGTGTATAATTTATAATTCCAGCCGGATTTGTATGAATTATAGTGGCTTTTTCTAAACTTGATATATTTAGCAAACTCATAATGGCACCTGGGACTCCATGTCCTGTGCTATCTGCAGTTACTAAAGCAAAATTACCATTGCCTAAAGTTTCAGCCCAATAAAAATCACCACTTACAATATCTTTTGGTTTAAAGTATACAAAATAATCTTTTAAGTTATCGTCGAGTAATTCTTTTGTTGCTAAAAACGTGCGTTGTATACGCTCGGCATAATTAATACTATCCGTTATTTCTTTATTTTTTTCTTCAACTATATGTTTTTGCAGACTAATGATTTCATTTTGTTGTTGAGTTTGTTTTTCTTTTACCTCAATAATTTGTTTTTGTTTTTGAGTAACTTTAAAACGATTAAACATAAAGCCTGCAAAAATAAGCGCCAAAACCAAGCCAGCATATAAAGAAAAACGCTGTGTTTTTTCTTGCTTTAAACTAGCGCTTTGCGCCAAAAGCTGAGCATCCTTTACTTTTTGCAATTCGCTATGTTTTACACTATCTGCAGTTGCTTGTTTCTCATAATCATACTTCAGTTGTGATTTAATAGAAGCTTTTTTTGTTTCTTGATTATTAATGCTATCTCGCATCGATATATATAATTCATAATACTGGAAAGCTTTTTGATAATTACCATTTAATTTAAAAATCTGCGATAACAGATTAGCAGCATTACCAATGTCTTGTGGATATCCTAATACATTACTATACTCAAGCGACTTTTGCGAATATTTTAAAGCCAATTTCGTGTCTTTTTTTAGAAGATACAAACCAGCAATGTAATTTAAAGTCGAAGCAATACCAGCTTTATTATTCAGCTCCTCATGATTTGCAAGCGCTTTTAAATAAAATTGTAAGGCCGTTTCCAAATTACCTTTCATTGAATATGCCAATCCTAAATTACCAGATGTATTAGCCACGCCACCAACATTTGCTAACTCTTCGTATATCCGCAAACTTCTATTTTCAAAATCAATGGCATTTTTTAAGTCGCCATACTTTTGATAGGTAACTCCAATATTATTTAAAGAATTAGCTACACCTAATTTATTATTTATAGATTCATTTATCTTTAAACCTTTACAATAATATTCTAAAGCCTTTATTTGATCGCCTTGCTTTTCATAAACGATTCCAATGTTATTTAACACATTGCTTAATCCAAATTTGTCACCTACCTTTTCTTGTAGCTTCAATGATTTAAAAAAATATTCTAGTGCTTTATTTATTAATCCTTTATATAAATAAACATTACCAATATTATCGTAGGAATAAGCCATTCCTCGGTTGTCCTTACTAGATTCAGTAACACGAATTGCCTTAATAAAGTAAACTAATGCAGTATCTGATTCCCCTTGGTTTTGGTAAACATTTCCTAAATTATTAAGAGATGCGGCTAGGCCAACTTTATCATTTATTTTTTCTTGTATATTTAAACTTCTCCTATAATTTTCGATCGCAGCTTTAATATCGCCCTGATTATGTTTAAGATACCCAATATTATTAAATACCTCTGCTTGTTTCTTTAAATAAAATTTTCCAAGAACTGAATTTGGGCTATTCTTTTTTAAATTAGCATCAGCTATTTGTTTTAATTCTTCATTGTATTTTGACCAAATAGTTTCGTCTCCTTCTAATTCAATCAATGCGTTTAATAAACTGCATTTTGTTGTATCATGTTTTGCTTTTTTTAATGCTAATTTAAGTGAGTCGATATTTTGAGAAACCAAACAATGGTTTGTAAAATATAAACTAATAAGAATGAGAATATGAAATTTGCTTTTCAATTAAGTTAAATAATCAGAATACTAAATTTACATTTATTTTTAGTAAAAAAGTAAAAGGCATAAAAAAACCTTCAAGCATTAATTGAAGGTTTTTAAATATTATTAAAATCTAAAAATTAATCTGCTAAAACAATTACTTTGTTTTTAAACACTTCAACCACCCCACCTTTAACAGTAAACGATTGTGAGGTATTATTCTCTTCAATTAATTCGATATTACCTTTTTTTAAGGTAGCAATCATAGCAGCATGATTGTTTAATACTCCAAACGATCCTTCAGCTCCAGGAAATACCGCCGATTTCACATGTCCTTCGTATAATTTTTTATCTGGTGTTATAATTTCTAATTTCATATCCAATTTGAGATTTTTTGAGTCAATGAATTAGAGAATTATATAACTCTCTAATTCACCAATTCAATAATTATTTAGAGTCAGCTAAAATTTTCTTACCTTTTTCAATGGCTTCTTCAATAGAACCAACTAAGTTAAATGCTGCTTCTGGATACTCATCCACTTTACCATCTAAAATCATGTTAAATCCTTTGATCGTATCTTCAATTGGAACTAACACTCCTTTTAAACCTGTAAATTGCTCAGCTACGTGGAAAGGTTGAGATAAGAAACGTTGTACACGACGTGCACGGTGTACTGTTAATTTATCTTCCTCACTTAACTCATCCATACCTAAGATGGCGATGATATCTTGTAATTCTTTGTAACGTTGTAACGTTAACTTAACACGTTGAGCACAGTTGTAGTGAGCATCACCAATAACTGTAGGTGTTAAGATACGAGAAGTAGAATCTAATGGATCTACCGCTGGGTAAATACCTAACTCAGCAATTTTACGGCTTAATACTGTTGTAGCATCTAAGTGAGCAAATGTTGTTGCTGGAGCCGGATCTGTTAAGTCATCCGCAGGTACGTATACCGCTTGTACTGAAGTAATAGATCCTTTTTTAGTTGAAGTAATACGCTCTTGCATCGCACCCATTTCTGAAGCTAATGTTGGTTGGTAACCTACTGCTGATGGCATACGACCCAATAAAGCCGATACCTCTGCGCCCGCTTGAGTAAAACGGAAGATATTATCAACGAAGAATAAGATATCACGACCTGGGCCAGTTCCATCTCCATCACGGAAATATTCTGCCATGGTTAATCCTGATAATGCTACACGAGCACGTGCTCCAGGAGGCTCATTCATTTGTCCGAAAACCAATGTTGCTTTAGAATCTTCTAATGCTGTTAAATCAACTTTAGATAAATCCCATCCGCCTTTTTCCATGTCATGCTTAAATGCATCACCATATTTAATAACGTCTGATTCGATGAATTCACGTAATAAGTCATTACCCTCACGAGTACGCTCACCAACACCTGCAAACACAGATAAACCTGCATAAGCCTTAGCGATGTTGTTTACTAATTCCATGATTAATACGGTTTTACCTACACCAGCACCACCAAATAAACCAATTTTACCACCTTTTGAATAGGGCTCAATTAAATCGATTACTTTGATACCTGTAAATAATACTTCTGATGAAGTTGATAAGTCCTCGAAACGAGGAGCCGGACGGTGAATAGATACACCATCATCTTTTTTCATAGTGTTGATACCATCAATCGCATCACCAACTACGTTAAATAAACGACCTTTTACTTTATCACCAATAGGCATTTTGATAGCAGAACCTGTCATTTTAACTTCCATACCACGGCATAAACCGTCAGTACTATCCATTGCAATGGCACGAACTGTATCTTCGCCAATGTGTTTTTGAACCTCTAAAATTAAAGGTTCGCCGCTTGCGCGAACTATTTCTAAAGCGTCAAGAATACTAGGAAGCTTGCCGCCATTTAAATCAAAACTAACGTCCACTACAGGACCAATAACTTGAGAAATTTTACCAACTTGGTTAGACATGTTATATGTATTTTTTAAATTCGGGTGCAAATGTAGAATTTTTACTTACATTTTCAAAGCTAATTGCGCTTTTTTATACAAACTAATAACAGTTTTATTCACAATTTGACCAACTTTTAAGCAGAGCCCGAATATTATAACTTACATATTCAATTTTAAGGAATAATCTGCTGAATGTTTTCCTGATCCATAAAACAAAAAGAAGATAGATATTATTAAAATTGAACCTGCTTGGATTAGATTTTCGATATTCATTACACCCACAAAATTAACAGCAACAGCGCCAACTAAAATTGGTAATTGTACAAAAAGTGATAATCGAGTAAGTAAACCAATACAAATAAATAAACCGCCTACTAAGTGCGCCATGGCAACGTAGTGAACTAAAATAAAAGATGCGCCTACCGAA
>JAYSTR010000123.1:0-4037 GCA_043719555.1 Bacteroidota bacterium
AAAAACGACTTTTATACATATATATAATATGATTTTAGTTAATGGTACTTTGAATTTTAAACATTAACCCTTGAATTAAAAAGATGGCAAAAAATTTAGTTATTGTTGAGTCCCCTGCTAAGGCAAAAACCATTGAAGGATTTTTAGGTAAAGATTTTATTGTAAAATCGAGCTTTGGACATATTAGAGATTTAGTTAAAAAAGGCTTTGGGGTTGATATAGAAAATAATTTTACACCCACTTACGAAGTTCAACCTGATAAAGAACGAGTAATTGCAGAACTACAAAAATTAACTAAAGGTGCCGACATGGTTTGGTTGGCATCCGATGAAGACCGTGAGGGAGAAGCAATTAGTTGGCATTTATACGAAACTTTAAAGTTAAATCCTAAAAACACCAAACGTATTGTTTTTCACGAAATTACAAAGCCTGCAATTATGCACGCTATTGAAAATCCTCGTGAAATTGACATTAACTTAGTAAACGCACAACAAGCACGCCGTGTATTAGATAGATTAGTTGGTTTTGAGCTATCACCAGTATTATGGAAAAAAGTTCGTCCTAGCTTATCTGCAGGCCGTGTGCAATCGGTTGCGGTACGTTTAATTGTAGAGCGTGAACGTGAAATACAACAATTTCAATCAACATCAGCCTTTAAAGTATCCGCAATTTTTAAAGTAGGAACTGGTGTTTTAAAAGCCGAATTAGATAAACGTTTTCCAACTGAACAAGAAGCCCAAGCTTTTTTAGAAAAATGTAAACCATCAACTTATACTATTGGTAGCTTAGAAACTAAACCTGCTAAACGATCTCCGGCGGCACCTTTTACAACATCTACCCTACAACAAGAAGCTGCTCGTAAATTAGGTTTTAGTGTAGCACAAACTATGCAAGTGGCTCAACGTTTATACGAAGCTGGACGCATTACTTACATGAGAACTGACTCGGTAAATTTATCGGATACAGCTATGGAGCAAGCTAACAAAGCCATTAACCAAAATTACGGCGCAAAGTATTACAATCCACGTAAGTATAAAAACAAAAGTAAAGGTGCACAAGAGGCTCACGAAGCCATTCGTCCAACTTATATTGATAGAACAGTAATAGATGGCGAACGTAACGAAATACGTTTGTATGATTTAATTTGGAAACGTACCATCGCTTCGCAAATGAGTGATGCTGAGCTTGAAAAAACAACAGCAAAGGTAACGATAAGTGGCGCCTCAGAAGTATTTGTGGCACAAGGTGAAGTATTAAAATTTGATGGTTTCTTAAAAGTATATATGGAAGGAACTGATGATGAAGATTCGGAAGATGAAAACACATCGATGTTACCACCATTAAAAGTTGGAGAGCAAGTAGAAAGCAAAGAGATTACTGCAACACAACGTTTTACGCATCATCCTGCAAGATATACAGAAGCTAGTTTAGTAAAAAAATTAGAAGAGTTAGGTATTGGTCGTCCATCAACCTATGCGCCAACTATTAGTACAGTACAAAAACGTAATTATGTTGAGAAAACTGATAGAGAAGGTAATCCAAGAAATTACACTCAGTTAACGTTAGTAAAACAAAATTTAACTAAGGAAACAAAAACAGAAAATACTGGTGCAGAAAAATCAAAATTATTCCCTACTGATATTGGTGTTGTTGTAACAAACTTTTTAATAGAATATTTCCCAACTATTTTAGATTTTCATTTCACAGCGAAGGTAGAAGAAGAATTTGATGAGATTGCTGAAGGAAATTTAGATTGGCAAAAAATGTTAGGTGAGTTTTATCATCCGTTTCATAAAACAGTTGTTCATACATCCGAAAACAGTGAGCGTGCAAGTGGCGAACGTAGTTTAGGTACTGACCCCGCAAGCGGAAAACCTATTATTGTACGAATTGGTCGCTTTGGTCCTTTAGCACAAATTGGTGAAACAAATGAAGCTACTGGCGAGGTTGCAAAATTTGCGAGCTTACGTAAAACTCAAAGTCTAGAAACCATTACTTTAGAAGAAGCATTAGAATTATTTAAGTTACCTATGACTTTAGGTTCTTATGAAGATAAAGAAGTTATAGTTGCTGTTGGACGTTTTGGGCCATACATTAAATTAGGAGAAGCTTTTATTTCTATACCTCGTACTATAGATCCTTTAACGATGGATATGGAAAAAGCCATTGAAATTATTAAAGAAAAAGAAGCAGCTGATGCTCCAATTGCACATTACGAAGGTAAAGGTGTAACTAAAGGTACCGGGCGTTTTGGACCATTTATAAAATATGATGGCATGTTTATTAACGTACCTCGTGCTTATAATTTCGAAAAATTATCGCAAGGTGATATTAACGAATTGATTGAAAAGAAATTAGAAAAAGAAGCAAACCGTTATATACAAAACTGGCCTGAAGATAAAATTTCGGTTGAGAATGCACGTTGGGGACCACAAATAAAATTTGGCAAACTACAATTAAAATTAATTAAAAACGGTGGTGGTAAATTTACACCCGAAGAATTATCGGCATTAACATTAGAAGAAGTGAAGGCAATGATTTTAATTCAGAACCCAAAAGCCTTTGATAAAAAAGCTGGTGCTAAAAAAAGTGCGACTAAAAAAGCACCTGCAAAGAAAGCCGCAACTAAAAAGGCTTCGCCCAAAAAAGCAACTGCAAAAAAAGCGGCTCCTAAAAAAGCAGCGACTAAGAAAGCCGCAGCTAAAAAGAAATAATTTTTATTATAAACTATAACCTACAAAAAAACCAAAACATGATTGTTTTGGTTTTTTTATTTCTATTAAATAAAAGTATTATGCTTTTTTAAGTGCACGTAAGGTTAAACGTTTTGTCTTTAAATCAAAATGATCACCATACGACATCACGTGTACCGTTAAATTATCAATTGATACGGGCTCTCCCATTTCAACATCTGTAATGTTTGTATGCCTCATTGAAGTAGCATCAACTAAAATCACTAATCCGGAACCAATCGCTTCCATATTGTTTCCGTGAGTAATTAATAAGCCAGTATCTTCGCCTAAACCAATTCCTAAATTAATGGGGTTACTTGCTGCTGCATACATCAAACGACCTATACGCCCACGTTGTACAAAATGTGTATCAATAATTACATTATTTATAAAACCTAAACCTCCTGTAATTTTCACTTCACCTTTTAATAAAGCTTCCTGACTACTACCTTGGTAAATCATATTATTAGAGCTCGCTGCTGCACCTGCCGAAGTACCTGAAATAATAAAATGTTCTTTTTCGTAACGCTCTAATAATAAATGATGAAAAGTTGTTCCACCAAAAATAGAGGTTAAACGTAATTGATCACCACCACTAAACATAACCACATCAGCGTTTTGTAAACGTTCAATATTTTTTGGATCATTTGCTTCTTCGCGCGTTCTAATATCTAACACTGCTGTATTAAGAACATTTAAGTTTTTAAAGGCTTCAATATATTCTTCACCAACTTCAACAGGAATACTACTCGCCGTTGTAATAATTTCTATGCGCGATAAATTCCCTTTAGCAGATTCATCAATCATACGTTTTAAAATTCCTTTTTCAAAAAACTTTAAATTACTTGGTAAGCTTTCCGGATGATTTGAAAAACTACCTTTATCAACCGATCCGCCTATAATAATTAATTTACCTTTTGGTGTGCTCATGTATTTTATTTTAATGTAAAACTATTGTAATTATGCAATAAACAAGCGCTAAATAGGTATAGTTTATACCATTATTTTAAACAATATATTGTTTATATAAAAAACAACACTTACATTTAAGAAAAACACAGTCCACATTTTCTATACTCAAAAATCCAACGTTATGAATATCATCGAAATTAAAGTAATGCGCGGCCCAAACTATTGGTCAATTAATCGTAAAAAATTAATCGTGATGAAATTAGATATTGAGGAGCTGGAATTATTACCGACCAATAAAATTGATGGTTTTGGTGAACGTATCGAAAAATTAATGCCAAGTTTATTTACCCACCGTTGTTCCGAAGGTAAAGCAGGCGGGTTATTTATTCGCAT
>JAYSTR010000124.1:0-3998 GCA_043719555.1 Bacteroidota bacterium
CTTACATGCTAATGCAAATGAATTAAGCTTAAATGACACCGCAAAGATTGATAAAATATTTTTAGCTGACAAAGAAGGCAAAAGTATTACTCTTACAAAAAAAGATGGCGTATGGTATTTAGATGACCACAAAGCTCGTAAAGATGGAATTAAATACCTCTTAACGACAATCAATAGTGTTAGTGTTAAATCTCCCGTTTCTAAATTATCGCGCGAAACTGTAATAAAAACAATGGCAGGACGTTCTACTAAAATTGAAATTTATAGTAAAGGCGAAAAGATAAAACAATATTATGTAGGGCATACAACTCAAGATCACACCGGTACGTATATGATTTTAACAAATCCAGAAACCGAAGAAAACTATGAAGAACCTTTCATAACTTATATCAGAGGCTTTGAAGGGTATTTAAGCACGCGATATCATACTAATTATTTAGATTGGAGAGATAGAAGTGTACTAGATTACACGCCTCCTCAATTAAAGGAAATAAAAGTAGAGCTAAATGAAATGCCCGATTCGTCTTTTGTTATTCAGTTACAAAACACATCCAGTTTTATAGTTAAAAATAGTGCGGGGGTTTCTTTAAATTTCAGTGAAGAAAAATTAAAACAATACATTGCCTATTTTCAAAACATTAATTGTGAACTTTTTTTAGAAGAAAAAGATCATATAGCCGATTCTTTATCTAAAGGAGGAATTCCATTTGTAACTTTAACAATAACTGACAATAATAATAGAAAAAAAATGTGTGAATTATACCACAAACAAACTGAATTAGCTCAAAAAGTTGAATACAAAAAAAATTACAAATATGACCCTGATAGAATTTATATAAAATATAACGACGGAAAAGATTTTGCAATGGCTCAATATTATGTATTTGGTAAATTACTGCAGACTTACAGATACTTTTTGCCCGACAATACTGTTAAAAAATAGTTTATAAGTAGCTTTAATAACAAGCCTTTTAAACCAATCATATTGTTAATTTTAATATTAAATTATCACCCAACTAATACTTATATTATATGAATTTTGTTATATCATCAGCCACTCTGCTTAAACATTTAAAATCTATTAATGGTGTTTTAAATTCCAGTAATACGATTCCAATTTTAGATTGCTTTTTATTTGAATTAAAAGATGGAACCCTAACTCTTTTTGCTAGTGACATGGAAACTACCATTACTACTAGTGTTAAGGTTGAGAGTTCTGAAAATGGCAACATTGCTATTCCAGCAAAAACCTTATTAGATGCCTTAAGTAATTTACCCGAGCAACCAATTTCTTTTATCATCGATAACAAAAAATTTAGTGCTAAATTAAAAACAGAAACTGGTGATTATACCTTAACTGGACATAACGGTGATGAATACCCAAAATTACCTAAAGTAGATTCTTCTACTTCTGTAATTATAAAAAGCGATGTTTTAGGTAATGCAATTAACAAAACAATTTTTGCGACTGGTAACGATGATTTACGCCCAGTAATGAGTGGTGTATTTTGTCAGTTTACTGACGACAATTCTATATTTGTTGCAACTGATGCTCACAAGCTAGTGCGCTATACACGTAACGATGCAAAGGCCGGTGTATCTTCATCTTTTATTATGCCCAAAAAACCGTTAAACGTTTTAAAAACATTATTATCTGGTATTGATGATGCTGTAAAAGTAGAGTTCAATAAAACAAACGCTTACTTTAGTTTTGGTAACATTAATTTAGTGTGCCGTTTAATTGATGGAAAATATCCCAATTACGAGGCAGTTATTCCTAAACAAAATCCTAATAAATTAACAGTTGATAGAGTTTCTTTTTTAGGAGCTATACGCCGTGTAAGTGTTTTTGCAAACAAAGCAACACATCAAATACGTTTAAAAATTGCAGGTAGCCAATTAACTATTTCGGCCGAAGATTTAGACTTTGCAAATGAAGGACACGAAACATTAGTGTGTACTTATGTTGGTGAAGATATGGAAATAGGATTCAACTCTAAATTTGTTTTAGAGATGTTATCTAATTTAGAAAGCGACGAAATTACAATTGAAATGAGCGCGCCTAACAGAGCTGGTATTATTGTACCAACACAAAAAGCAAACCCTGCTGAAGATGTGTTAATGTTGGTAATGCCAGTAATGCTTAACAACTAATTCAACTTATATTTATATATAAAAAAAATCCCACTTAAAGTTTAAGTGGGATTTTTTATTGAATGATACTTTAGGTTTTATCCAACCTTAATTTGCTTGTGCTCTTTTAAAATTTCAATCACTTCATCGTGAATTTGCTCAGCCGAAAAACCACATTCCGTATACAATTCATTTGGCTCTCCGTGCTCAATAAATTTATCAGGAATACCTAAACGCTTTACTTGAGCGTTATAGCCGTTTTCCGACATGAATTCTAAAACAGCACTACCTACTCCACCAACGATGGTTCCATCTTCTATGGTAATAATTTTTTTGTAACGTGTAAACACTTCGTGTAACATCGCTTCATCCAACGGTTTTGCAAATCGTAAATCGTAATGAGCAGGAGTAATATTTTCTGACGCTAATTTTTCAATAGCTTTAGTAGCAAAGTTACCAGGATGACCCAACGATAAAATAGCCACATCTTTTCCATCTTTTAACTTACGTCCTTTACCTATTTCTATTTTCTTGAAAGGTGTTTTCCAATCAACCATCACACCATTACCACGTGGATAACGAATACTGAATGGTCCTGTTACCTCATCTAATTGTGCTGTATACATTAAGTTACGCAACTCCTCTTCATTCATTGGAGCACTCACTATCATATTCGGAATACATCTAAAATATGGAATATCAAAAGCACCGTGGTGTGTTGGTCCATCTGCTCCTGCAATACCACCTCTATCTAAACATAACACTACCTTTAAATTTTGTAAAGCCACATCATGCACTACCTGATCATAGGCACGTTGCATAAATGATGAGTAAATGTTACAATAAGGGATCATGCCTTGAGTTGCTAACCCAGCACTAAACGTAACCGCGTGCTGCTCTGCAATGCCCACATCAAACGCTCTGTCAGGCATAGCCTTCATCATAATATTTAATGAGCAACCACTTGGCATAGCTGGTGTAATACCCATTATTTTTTTATTTTGTTCAGCTAGCTCTACAATTGTATGTCCGAAAACATCTTGATATTTTGGCGGTTGCGGTTCCTTAGGAACCACTTTAATAATTTCTCCTGTATCTTTATTAAACAAACCTGGTGCGTGCCAAGTGGTTTCATTTCCTTCTTCAGAAAACTTATATCCTTTACCTTTTTTAGTTAATACGTGTAAAATTTTTGGGCCAGGAATATCTTTTAAATCGGCCATTATTTTAGTTAAACGAACCACATCGTGTCCATCAACTGGGCCAAAATAGCGGAACTTTAACGACTCAAATAAATTGCTTTGTTTTAATAAAGAAGTCTTAACGGCATTCTCTAATTTGCTTGCAATTTCCTGTGCATTGGGCCCGAACTTGCTGATTTTACCAAGCAATTCCCAAACCTTATCTTTTGTTTTATTGTAAGTATGTGATGTTGTGATGTCTGTTAAGTAATCTCTTAATGCACCAACATTAGGATCTATACTCATACAGTTATCATTTAATACTACTAATAAATTACTATTAGAAATGCCAGCGTGATTTAAAGCTTCGAATGCCTGACCTGCAGTCATAGAACCATCACCAATAACTGCTATATGTTGTTTATCTTTTAAGCCTAAATACTGGCTTGCAACAGCCATGCCTAAGGCGCCACCAATGGATGTGGATGAGTGACCGACACCGAAAGTATCGTATTCACTTTCTGAACGCTTAGGAAACCCACTAATACCTTTGTAAATACGGTTTGTGTGAAACACATCGCGACGACCAGTAATAATTTTGTGACCATAAGCCTGATGGCCTACATCCCAAACTAATTGATCGTAAGGTGTATTAAAAACGTAGTGTAAAGCCGTTGTTAACTC
>JAYSTR010000125.1:0-26777 GCA_043719555.1 Bacteroidota bacterium
ATCAAAAGCCACTATATTTTATAGTGGCTTTTGATTTTAACTGTATACTTTATTAAAGTTGAGAAACTAATTAAATCATGTTTAATTTAGCTAATAAATCGTCGCGGTATGAACCGCCAATAGGAATGACTTTTTTGCTTTCTTCTAATACAACTGTTTGGTTTTCGATGGCTTGTATTTTATCAATACGAGCTATGAAAGAACGGTGTACACGAATAAAATCACCATTATCTAATTTCTTTTCAATGTCCTTCATTGTTGAGTGAATTGTATAACGCGTGTATTGTGTGTTTAATACAACGTAATCTTTCAGCGCCTCAACGTAATAAATATCTTTTAAGTTAACTTTAACTAAACGGCTATTTGATTTTACGAATAAAATATCTTTTGCTGTTTCGTCTTTATTTTCAACTAATGAATATAAAAAATCGCGCTCTTTTTGAACTTCACTATCTTTTTTGTGTTTATAGATTGCCATTTCGATAGTTGAGTGTAAGTCAATTTCTTTAAATGGTTTTAAAATATATCCATAAGGTTCGGTAATTTTTGCTTTTGCTAATGTGCTTTCGTCAGCATAAGCTGTTAAAAATATTACAGGAATATTGTAATCTTTCTTTATAGTTTCGGCAACATCAATTCCTGTCATTGGCCCTTTAATCATAATATCCATTAATACGATATTAGGCTCTAAGTCGACAATGTTTTTAATGGCATCGGCACCATTATTACTAATACCTAATACATTATAGCCTAATTTTTTTAAGCTATTTTGTATATCCTTAGCAACAATGCTTTCGTCTTCTACAATGTATACGTTAATATTATTACTTTCCATAAAGATTATATCTTAAATTCAATTATAAATTTTGTTCCTTTTGTTAAATCTATTGTTAGCGTTCCGCCTATTTGATCAGTTAATGTATCTATTAGCTGCAGTCCTAGTGTTTTTGTTTGTTTAATATCAATCTCTTTTGGTATTCCTTTTCCATTATCTCCAACTTCTAATCTTACTGTGTTTTTAATATTTTTTAAATTTACAAAAATAATTCCATCTTTATTGTCGACGAATGCATATTTTAAGGAGTTAGATATTATTTCATTTATGATTAATCCACAAGGTATTGAAGTATCTAAATTTATAAATAATTTATCTAATGTTAAAATTAATTTTATTTTTTGCTGATTTAAAGTATATGATTGAATTAAATTTTTTGCTAAAGTAGGGATATAATCAGTAAAATTAACCTCTTCGAAGTTTTTGGTTTGATATAAGCTTTCATGAATAAAGGCCATTGATTTAATGCGATTTTGGCACTCTTTAAGTAAATTCAGCGCATAAGTATCGTTAACATAGGACGATTGCAAATTTAATATGCTTGAAATAACTTGCATATTATTTTTTACACGGTGGTGCACTTCTTTTAATAAAACTTCTTTTTCACGCAGGGATTGTATGATTTTTTCTTCATTAAGCTTGTTTTCTGTAACATCAAAACCTAAACCTGATACTTCCATTACCATACCGGCTTGGTTTTTAATAGGGCTTAAATAATACTGACGATGAACTATCTTACCATTTAATAATTTACGCTCTGTTGAAAACTGTACTGGTTTTCCGCTGAAGCACTCGTTATACTTTTCTTCCCACAATGCTTCAAACTCATCTGTTTTTCCATTTGCTAATTCTCTTAAAGTTTTGTTTTCTTTAGGATAAAAATTGTATAATTCGAAAATAGCATTCGCGTAATTGTTATTAAACGACGTCATTTGTTTTTCTTTATTGATAGTCCACATTAACTGATCGCCACTTTCAAAAATTGCTTTAAGTTTAGCTGATTGGTTTAATATTTTTAATTCGAATGTTTTGTTTTCAGTAATATCATGCGCCAGGCAAGCTATTTCAACAATAACACCTTTTTCATTTTTAATAGGATTTATAAAAACTTCGCGATAAATAGTGTTTCCTTTTTTATTCGTATCTTTTTTTTCGAATTTTAATTTTTCGCCATTGAGTGCTCTTTTATATAATGGATACCAACTTTCGATATAATCAGCCTGAATATCATTACTAACCAATGACGCTAAGCTACATTTCAATATAGGTTTGTTGCCGTAATTTTGAAAAAAAACTTTCCCAAAATTATTATTAAATGATGTAAGATTAAAATTCTTATCAATCGTCCAAATTAAGTGCGAAGTATTTTCGAAAATTGAAGAAACTTTTTGCTCTTGTTTTAATGACTCACTTTGTAAATATTTAATTTCTGTAATATCATACGATAAACAAGATATTTCATTTACTTGATTTTTACTATCAAAAATTGGATAAACAAATATTTGACGATGTATTTTTTTATGATGTGTGTTTATTTGCTCAACCGTAAACTCTATACTTTTTTTAGAAGTAAACACTGCATCATATTTATCAAGCCACCATTGATGAACGTGCTCATTTTCTGTTCCTAAAAATGGATTAAAAACTTCCTCAACATCATGTTTAGGCCGCATTTGATAAACATCGTACATAGCATCCGAAAAATTTTGATTAAAGGATGTGTAGTAATATTTACGATTTAATGTCCAAATCAATTGATTACCATTATCGAAAATTGCTTTTAATTTAGCGGCTTGTTCTTGTGCTTTAAGCTCGGTAATTTTACGCTGAGTAATGTTGTGTGATAATGCAACTACTTCTGTTACCTTACCTGCATCATCTTTCGTTGGATTTAAATATATCTCACGATAAATAACTTCTCCGTTTTCTGTTTTCTTTTCTGTTTCAAATAAAATATTTTCACCTTTAAAGGCTAGCTCGTATTGTTTCATCCAAAAACGATAATCCTTCGCGTCTAATATTGTTTTATAAAGCCTTCTGAAATTTAAACCTACTTCAATTTTATTATCATAATAAGTCGAAATTTGTTTATGGTAATTTTGATTAAATGAGGTTAATTTATAATTATCATCAATAGACCAAATAATGTGTGTAGAGGTATTAAAAATGGTGTTTAGTTTCGCTTGAGTCGTATTTCTTTCCTTAATTACTTTAACTAAAATAGCGTTAGTTTTTTCGGCTAACTGCGCTCTTAATGTTTCTTCGGCTAATTTTTTATCTGTAGAAACATCTCTAATAATGGTTTGTAAACACGATTCGCCATTATACAAAAACGGAACTGTTTTTATTTCAATATCCTTTATTTTGTTTTTGTTTGTTTTAATTTTGTACGTTAACGTTTTAGGGTCATTTGCTAAAACTGGCGTATTTAAGCGTCGTACCGCACTATCTTGTTGTTCTTTAATAATATAATTAACTAAGTTTTTACCTATTAGTTTTTTAGGATTTGATTCGTCAAAAATATCTGCTGCTGCCTTATTGCCAAAAAAACAAACCCCTTTATGTATTAAAATACCGTTAGGCGATGTTTCAATAAGGTTTTCATAATTACTCCATTTTTGTTCTAATTCTAATTGGTAATTTTTTTCTTTGGTAATATCTCTGCTTATACCTAATACAAATTTTATTTTTCCGTTCTCATCAAATATTGGCGAATAATTATCTTCTATCCAAACCAATTTACCTTGTTTTGTTTTGTATTGAAAAACTGTAGATGTATATTTTAAAGAATTGTTTTTTTGTTGTTTGGTGATTTTAGTTTCGAAATCGCGATAACCAACAACATCAGTAACTATAGAGTAACATAGATTTGGATTATTATAAAAATCAGATTCACTGTAGCCTAGTACTTTTTTAATAGATGGGCTTATAAAAATATATTTTGGTTCAGGATAATACGTATAAAAGAAAATAATATCATTGGCGTTTTTTGATATTAAATTAAATTTTTCTTCAGCATCTTTTCTTAATTGTAATTCTTTATAGCGCGCAATTCTGTCGCTAATATCTAAAAAAGTTGATTGAATAATTTTAATTCCATTAAACAATACAGTGTTTGATTTTGCCTCAATAAAAACAATTTCATTTTTAAAATTTAGAAAAGGCAATTCAATTGCAGGAAAATCTTGATTTTCTAATATTTGGTTGCTTCCTTGAATAAAAGCTTTGTGGTATTTTTCATTTAAGAAATCAAGCACACTTAAATCCGTTACTTTTTTTGATTTTGGTACTTTAAATAAATCCTTCGCTTTTTTATTTAAGAAATAAACTTTATCAATATCAAATAAGATAACAGCAACTGGCAATAGTTCCAGAGTATTTAAATCAATATTTGTTTCTTTTTCCAAATTATTCACTTTCGTTATCTTTTACCGGAACGTCAGTTTTCTTTTTTGTCTTATCTAAGTTAATCGTTTTATCTGATTTTTTATTATAAATCTCAGAGTAATCTCTTAAACTTTCTTCATAAGTTGGCTCTACTTTAATCCCTTGAAACTTAACTTCTATATCATTTTCGTAATAAACTGTTAAATAATTAAATCCTATTTCATCAAAGAATTTCCATTCATTTTGTTTCATTCCTCCACTGTAATTTCCTTGTGCTAATTTTTTACCATTTTGGTAATACCAAGTATGCTGGCCCTCTGGATCACCATTTAAAAATTTACCTTCAAAGCGTAAATTACCTTTTGGCATATAAAAACGTTTCCATAAACTATCTGGTTTATCATTCACGTATTTACCAATCTCTTTATATTCGTGTGTTTCGTATATCCAAATACCTTCTTGTTCATCTTCTACATACTCTCCTGATGTAATAATTTTTCCATCCTCGGTATATTCTTTCATTAAACCATCGCGTAAATTATCTATATAAAATTCTTCACGCAATAAAGCACCATTTTCATAAAACCATTTCCATTCGCCTTGTGCACGGCCTTTTTTATCGTATTTACCTTTTTGCTCTATTTGTTTGTTAGGATAATAAAATACCCATTCTCCAATACGCTTATCATTTGAATATAAACCTTTCCCTTTAAATTCACCTGTATTATGATACTCTGTCCAAATACCTATACGATTACGTAAACTATCAACCGCACCATAATCTGTTTGTATACCTTCGTTGTAAACAATAGCAGAATCAGGTACTGCACGATTACGACATATTAATTTTTTAATCATTACATCACTTGTATCATCACGCGCAACTGGTAAACTATCGCAAATATATTTTTGTTTGTAATGATAATGTGTACCAACTGGCATTCCATTGATATAGCCTCCTTCGTACTTCATGGTGCCATCATCATAAAATTCTTTGTAAACATCTAATTTTGCTAACTCTGGTGCATTTTTAATTTGCTTACCATTATTAAATTTTTGAGTGTTTTGTAAATTCCCTTTTTTATCATAGGTTTTTACATAGCCATCTACTAAATCATCTTTATATTTTTTTTCCTCTTTTAATTTTCCATCATCAAAAAAATCTTTAAACACACCTTGCTTTTTTCCGTTTTCATCTTTACGGTTTATTCGTTCTATTCCATTTAAAATTCCACCTTGATACTTGTAAATAGCTATAATAACAGAATCTTGTGAATACTCATAAGAAGTACCATCTGGTTTACCTTTAACATAAGGAATGATTTGTTTTACTTTTCCGGATGGGTAAAATAAAAAGGAATTGCCCTGTTTAATATCATTAACAAATAATTCGCGGCTATTTACTTTTTGATTCGTATCAAAACTAAACGTGTAACCATTTTTTTTACCTTCTAAATAATTGACTTGTTTAGTTATTTTTCCATTTTCTGAATAAAATTTCCAAACGCTATCTAGCACAAAATTTTTACGATTACCTTCTATTTTTAATTTTCCATTTTTATAATAGTTTTTCCAATAAGCATCAGCTTTGCCATTACGCATTGTTCCTTCGGATGATTTTGAACCATTTTCGTAATAAAATACATTGTAACCATTAGGATTTGTTACCTGTGCATTACCAATTAATAATTGGCAGCTAAAAACTATTATTAAAAAAAATCTGAATATATATGTAAAGTGCATATATGAATTAACCACGTTGAAATATGGTTAAATTTAACAATAAAAACTTAAGGGTTCGTTAATTAACTAAAATTTACTTTTAATAACTGAATTATGATTTTGGTTAGATTTTATCCAATCACCTTCTTTTTTATTATTTACGAAAACACCTTTTGTAACAAGATCTCCATCTTTAAAATAAGATAACTGCGCTTTTTCTCTTACTTTACTAATATCATCAACTTTCATAGTAACATCGCCATTTTCATTAAAATAAGCCCATTCGCCAGTTAATTCTCCTTTAGTAAAATTCTTTTTAAGAGCAATATTTCCATTTTCGTGGTAATAAGTCCATTCACCTTCGCGTTTGCTATTATGAAAATTACCTTTAGTTTTTAATTTTCCATTTTGATGATACAAAGTATATGAACCATCCGTTTGGCTTTTAGAAATAAAATTTAAACAAAGTATAAAAGAAAGTGTAATTATAATTTTCATAGTGATTGAAATTAAATTGTTGAGTAAAAATACTAAAGATTATAGTTGTAAAATTAAATAAAAATATTATCCAATATTACATTTTTTAAAGTCCAAATTGAGCCGATAAATCTAACATTTTAGTAATAGGTTTTTTAGCTTTTTCAATCATGTCATCACTCATTATTAACTCTGGTAACTCGTACTTTAAGGTATTATAAATTTTTTCTAAAGTATTTAATTTCATATACGGACAATCATTACAGGCACAGCTATTATTGGGTGGTGCAGGAATGAATGTTTTTGTAGGACTTGATTTTTGCATTTGATGAATAATACCTGCTTCAGTTAACACAATAAATTCCTGAGCTTCTGATTTTTTACTATAATTTAAAATAGCGGTTGTACTTCCAATAAAATGTGCATGTTCTAATATTTGAGCTTCACACTCTGGATGGGCTAATATTAATGCTTGAGGATGTTGCGCTTTAAGTTTAATTAATTTTTCTAAGCTAAAAATTTCATGTACCATACAGCTACCATTCCATAATACCATATTACGACCGGTAACTTTATTGATGTAAGCACCTAAATTTTTATCAGGGGCAAATATTATTTTTTGATCTTTAGGAAACGACTCTACTATTTGAACCGCATTAGTACTGGTTACAATCACATCTGAGAGCGCTTTAATGTCTGCGGTACAGTTTACATAGGTTAACACCACATGATCAGGGTGAGAGGCTTTAAAAGCCGAAAATTCATCAGCAGGACAAGAATCTGCTAAAGAACAACCAGCTTTTAAATCCGGAATTAAAACTTTTGTTTTCGGATTCAGTATTTTGGCTGTTTCTGCCATAAAATGGACACCGGCAAATAAAATGATATCGGCGGTAGATTTTTCGGCTTGTTGAGCGAGCCCTAAACTATCCCCAATATAGTCTGCAATATCCTGAATATCAGCATCTTGATAGTAGTGAGCGAGGATAATTGCATTCTTGGTTTTCTTAAGATGCGAAATCTCTTTGAACAAATCAAGCGATGGATCAATTTTTTTTTCTAGGTAACCTTTTTCTAAATTCATTATATTATTATAATATTTTTTAAAATTTTAAAATTATAGTTATAGTATATAGGGTGTTAGTACTGTGTAAAATTAAGCTTTTGTTTGTTTGCTTTATTAGTTGTTTACACTCTGTTAACATTTATTTAACTAGTTTAATTTAACTAAAGTGTTGATGTTTAAGTAAGTGTATAGTAGTTAACAATCCTTTAAATTAAAATAGTGATAATAACATTTACGTTAATAGTCTGTTTATTTATGTGAACAAAAGTGTACAAACTCCTAACTAATACTTGAAAGTAAATTTTGTATTACCTAAAATTATCATAAGTAAATAAGCTATTAACAATGTGATAAAAAATTATGTAATGTTATTAACTAAGAATTTATTTATACACAGTTATTTTGTTAATTAGCATGGTATATAAAGAGCTCATTATCAGTTACAATTGTTATGAGTGTTAATTAACGTTGATTACAAACTATTAACAAAACTAGGATATGACTAAAATTGCTGTAGGTAGCGACCACGCTGGATTTGAACTAAAAGTACAATTAATAGAGTATTTAAAAAACAAAAGTTTTGAAATTACTGATAAAGGTTGTTACTCTGCAGAACGTGCAGATTATCCCGATTTTGGACACGCGGTAGCAAAAGATGTATTAAACAACACGGTTAAATTCGGTTTATTACTATGCGGAAGTGGAAACGGTATTAATATGACGGCTAACAAACACGCCGGTATACGTTCAGCTTTATGCTGGACAGCCGAAATAGCAATGTTAGCTCGCCAACATAATGATGCTAATATATTAACCTTGCCCGCTCGATACATATCTTTAGAAGAAGCAAAAAAAGCCATAGATGTGTTTTTTACAACAGAATTTGAAGGTGGCCGCCACGCAGATAGAATAACTAAAATTAATTCTATTTGATAAATAGTTTTTTAATACTTAAAGCGCTTATTGCACCACTAATAGGTGCTACTATATATAACCATAAATAGTTTAAGTGTCCGGATATAATTGCCGGACCAATAGAACGTGCTGGATTCATAGAGGCGCCACAAATAGGACCTGCAAAATAAGCTTCTAAAAAGATTAATAGCCCTATTAGTACACCTGCGTATTTTGTAGGGTATTTATCTAGTATAAAAATTAATAATAAAAGTAAAAATGTGAGGATAAATTCTAACACAAAAGAGAATAACCAATAACCATTTGGCTGTGTTGTACCTAATAACTCGTTTAATGGACATATAAAACCTAATAGCGCACTTGCTGCTATGGCACCACTAATTTGAAAAGCGTAAAAGAAGATAAGATGCTTTAACGATAACTTATTGGCTAAAAATAAAGCAATAGAAA
Organism: Bacteroidota bacterium; assembly: GCA_043719555.1. Taxonomy (GTDB): domain Bacteria; phylum Bacteroidota; class Bacteroidia; order B-17B0; family Aurantibacillaceae; genus UBA4416. The sequence continues at coordinate 8,853 of JAYSTR010000125.1, forward strand.
CCGCAGGATTAAAGTGCGTGGATAGTTTTGCAAACGCATAAATAACTAAACAAACAATGGTTCCAAACACGATGGAAATACCTAAATGAGTTACAATGCCTTGATATTGTTGATTTATAACTATAGCACCACAACCAACAAGCACAATAAAAAAAGTGCCTAAAAATTCGGCAATGTATTTTTTCATTATTTTATTAAACTAAACATATAAAAAATTTCGGCCGCTATTTGTTTGCAACGTGCTAAATACGTTTCATCTTGTTGCGGTGTGTTGTCCGCCTTTTTAGGATCTTCGTAAGTTGTTGCAATTCGTAAATCAACATTGGGTATATAAGGGCAGTTTTCTTCGGCGTTACCGCAAGTCATGATAGCAGCGAAGTTTGCACTTGGATTAACACTATCATTATATACTTTTGAAAAACAAACACAGGATAGTTTATCACCGTAACCTACTTTAAAGCGAGTGTTATCAGTATTTAAATCGGTACTGGTTATATTAAAACCAATTATTTTTAAAGCTTTAATGGCGTGCGTATTAAAAGCGGTTATTTCGGTTCCGCCCGAAAAAGTATGTACTTTTTTTAGTTGGTAATAATGTGCTGCTGTTGCTGCCCACACTTGCCCAAAGTGACTACGACGAGAGTTGTGCGTACAAATATAAACCAGGTTTATAACTTCCTGTTTATCTTTTTTGGTTTGAATGTATTCACTAATTTTTTGTAAAATAAGTTTTCGTTCGTTTGGAATAGTATTAAAATCGGTTGATAATGAATCACAAAAAGTTTTTAGTAATGGATACATAGTTATTTAATTTTAATTACAACACCCCGAGTTTGGCGTACAGCAAGATGTTTGAGCACTTGCTGTTAAATCAGTTAATTTAATTTTTTGTTTTTCGAAAGCTGGTAATCCACACTTATCGGGCGCTAAGCAATTGGTTAATTTATTTGTAAATACAAAATAACCATTATTAAAGGTTATACCATATTTATTAATGGTGTCGGTTTGGTATTCGAATTCAATTTCTAAATCCTGCTTATCTATAACCGTTTCATATTTAGATATTATGTCTAATAATTTAGTGGAATCTAAGCGATGATTAACATCAACAGAAACCCATACCTGAAAAGAAATACTTTGTTCGGTACGAGTTACACCACCACAATCAATAAAATGTTTGGTAATTAAACCAGCTTCTGTAATATGAAAATGTTCAGGAATAATTAATCCTTCGGGTAACATAAAACTTAATGTTTTAGAGCTGTTCAGATGATTTTTGAATTCGGATAGTTTCATAATAATCGTTTTTTAAATTTAACAACAATCGTTTTTAATAGATAAATTTTTAGACAAACCATTTAAATAATTCGTTAACTGTTTTAAAGCTTTTTCGTCCACACAATAACAAATGGCTTTTCCCTCAACAGAGCCTTTAATTAAACCCGCTTGTTTTAACTCTTTTAAATGTTGGGATATAGTAGGTTGCGCTAATTGTATTTCGTTTACGATGTCATTACAAATGCATGAATTTACTTTTATTAAATACTCTATAATAGCTACACGCGCAGGATGTGCCAACGCTTTTAGTTGGGTAGCAATAATGTTTTGATGCTCAGTAAAATTATCTGTTTTAGTTAATCCCATTGTATTTATATATTGCAATATTACGATATTAAAATCACTCTACCAAACAATTTTACTTAACAATTTGGTAACATTAAAAATATGTTAAGATAATTTAGATTAAATTATTTTGCGCCCAGTTAACACTTACTTAATATGAAATATATTTTTACTTTACTTGCGGGTGTGGTTTTTTTTACAAAAACATCAAGCGCACAAGAAACGCCTACTGATACTAATAAAGTAGTTATTACTGAACCTACTGAAACACCTATAGATACTTTAACAAGAGCTGTAGCGGCTTTAATGGATGACAACTTAAAAGCAAAACGCCTAAAAATAACAGGTTATGTTCAACCACAATATCAGTATATAGATTCTGCAGGAGCTCAATCATTTTCGGGCGGCGATTTTATTACAGGTAGCAATAAATACTTTAACAGATTTACAATGCGTCGTGGACGTTTTAAGTTTACATATACATACAACAATGTATTATTAATGGTAAATATTGATGCACGAGAAACTGGTATGGCTATGCGCGAAACGTATGCAAAAATATCTGATCCTAAATGGAATATGTTTTCTATTACTGGTGGTTTATTACAAACACAATTTGGTTTTGAGTTAAATCAATCTTCAGGCGAACGTGAAACACCTGAGCGCGCTCGTTTTAATCAAATATTATTTCCGGTAGAGCGTGATATGGGTGCTTTTGGTTCTATCGTTGTGCCAAAATCATCTAAATTATTTGGATTAAAAGCTGATTTAGGTATGATGAATGGTGTAGCTGGTGTTAACCCCGAGTTTGATTCGTATAAAGATTATACAGGACGTTTATCATATACGAAGGCAACACGTAGCGAAAGAGCGGTGTTTTCGATAGGTGGTTCATATTACAACGGTGGTTACAGAATTGGGGCTTCTAAAGATTATAAGTTTGCTACAAATACAGCTGGCGATAAAGATTTTACTATTATGGCAGATTCGATTGATTTTAACCGCAAGGCTCGTAGAATATATATGGGAGTTGATGCACAAGCGTCCATTGATTGGAAAATAGGTATTACAACCTTAAGAGCTGAATACATACAAGGAGAACAACCCGGAACTAACGCAAATAATCAAAGAGCTAATAATTCTTTAGGTGCTCCTATTACATCAACAGCGACAACAATTTATCACCGAAGTTTTAATGGCGCTTATTTTGTTTGGGTGCAGGATATTATGCAAACTAAATTTCAGGTGGTTTTTAAATACGATTGGTACGACCCTAATGTTAAAATTAGTGGTAATGATATTGGAAAAAAAGGCACTAAAACTAACGCTGGCGACATTCGTTTTGATACTTATGGCGTTGGTTTAAATTACCACATTAATGCCTATGCAAAATTGATGGCATATTGCGATATTGTTAAAAACGAAAGTGCTGATTTAACTGGTTACCGAAAAGATTTACCAGACAATGTATATACCTTAAGATTTCAGATAAAATTTTAATTTTACCACAACATAATTTTATTCATTAGCATCAAAAAAAACATAAATGAAAACAACAACTATATTACTAGCCGCATTATTATTTGCAAGCACAACACAAGCACAAAAATTAAAAGGTAGCGATACCGTTTTACCATTAGCGCAAAAAGAAGCTGAGGTTTATATGAAAGCTAACAAAGGCGCTAAAGTTACCGTAATTGGTGGTGGTAGCGGGGTTGGTTTATCTGCTTTAATTGATGGCACTACCGAAATTGCTATGTCATCTAGAAAAATGAAAATGACAGAAAAAATAAAATTATCGGATGCAGGTAAAGCAACTAAAGAAACCGTTATTGCAAACGATGCTTTAGCTGTGGTAACGCATCCATCTAACAAAGTTACGCAATTAACTCGCGAACAATTAGAAAGCATTTTTACAGGTAAAATTAAAAACTGGAAAGATGTTGGCGGCGATGATTTAGCTATTGTTGTATACTCTCGCGAATCGAGCTCTGGTACGTACGAGTTTTTTAAAGAGCACGTTATGAGTAATAAAAACTATGCAACCTCTGTATTAAGTATGCCAGCTACAGGTTCAATTATTCAATCAATTAGCCAAACTAAAGGCGCTATAGGTTATGTGGGTTATGCCTATGTAGAAAAAGAAGTGAAAGCTATTAAAGTTTCTTTTAATAAAGGAAAAACATTTATTGCGCCAAGTTTAGCTACCGCAAAAGATAAAACATATCCAATTGTTCGTCCGTTATATTATTATTATTTAGGTACATCAGAAAAATCGGTTAAGCCATTTGTTGATTTTTGCTTATCAGCCGAAGGACAAAAAATTGTTGAACAAGTTGGTTATATTCCACTAACAAAATAATTACAACATACTTATTTAGTAAAAAAGACCTCCAGAAACGGAGTGTCTTTTTTGTATTTAAAAACATAACAACATACGCTTGAAAAATTTTATTAAAATATTTTCCGAAAAATTTGTAGAAGGCTTGTTAATGCTCAGTGGCACAGTAACAAGTTTAACAGTAGTGTTAATTGTATTTTTTTTATTTAAAGAAGGCATTAGTTTATTTAATGAGAAACCCATTGAAAAAGGTTATGTGGTTACAATTAATAAAAACAACAATGTACGTACCTTAACATCTGAAGACATAAAAAACATTTACGATCAAAAAATTACATCGTGGGATTATTTTGGCGCAAAAAAAGACACCATAATTTTATTTAGGCTAGAGGATATTTCTAATTATTATACCGATGAGCAAATTGGCGAAAACTTTGAAGGCTTACCAACATGCTTAAATCGCTTGGTAGACAGCATCCCGGGTATTATTGCTTTTTTCCCTGATAAATATTTAGATAAAAACTTTACAGGCAAACAACTCACGCTAAATCCTGTTACGTTTAAAGAGTTTTTTGGTGGCAAAGAGTGGTATCCAACTTCTCAACCCACCGCGCAGCTTGGCGTTAAGCCGTTAATTTATGGCACGCTTTGGGTAAGTTTTGGTGCTATATTATTTGCGCTACCAATTGGTTTAGCGGCCGCTATTTTTATGAGTGAAATTGCAAGCAATCGTGTTCGCCGTATTATGAAACCATTAATAGAATTGTTAGCAGGTATTCCATCGGTTGTATATGGCTTTTTTGGTTTAGTAGTTATTGTTCCATTAATACAACAAACGTTTAATATATCGGTTGGCGAAACCGGTTTAGCGGGTAGTTTAATTTTAGGAATTATGGCTTTACCAACTATTATTACTATTTCCGAAGACGCTATGCGAAATACGCCACGCGCCATGAAGGAAGCGAGTTTGGCATTAGGAGCGAGCAAATGGCAAACCATTTATAAAATTATTATCCCATTTTCAATATCAGGTATATCGGCCGCAGCTATTTTGGGTATTGGTCGTGCTATTGGCGAAACCATGGCTGTGTTAATGGTTACAGGTAATGCAGCAGTTATGCCAAACAGTATTTTGGAACCCATGCGTACTATTCCAGCAACCATTGCGGCCGAGCTAGGCGAAGCTCCAGATGGCGGCCTGCATTATAAAGCCTTATTTGCCTTAGGTTGCATTTTATTTATAATTACGTTAGTAATTAATATTACAGTTGAATTTGTATCTAATACTAACAAACATAAAAAACATTAATGAGCATGATTGATGATGATAAATTAATGAGAACCAAAAAACGTAATCAAGTTATGGCTTTTAGCTTGTTTGGTTTTATTGGCTTTGCTATTGTTGGTATTTTAGTTGCCATTTTAGCATTTATTACTGTTAAGGGTTTTTCGGCTATTAGTTGGGAATTTATAACACAAATGCCCGAAGAGGGAATGACCAAAGGTGGTATTTATCCTGCTATTATTGGTACACTTTATTTAGTGGCTGGTAGTATGTTGTTTGCTTTCCCTATTGGTGTATTGGCAGCTATTTATATGAATGAATATGTGAAAGATGGTTTTTTTAAACGCTTCATTCGATTAATGACAAATAACTTATCAGGCATACCATCGATCGTATTTGGTTTATTTGGCATGGCTTTATTTGTAAATAAATTAAACTTTGGCGATTCTATCTTAGCGGGTTCATTAACCCTTGGATTACTTGCGTTACCCGTTATTATTCGTAATACAGAGGAAGCTTTAAAAGCTGTTGATGATACGTTTCGTTTAGCGAGTTATGGTTTAGGAGCCACTAAATTACAAACCATACGCAATGTGGTTTTACCAATTGCTTTCCCAAATATTATTACAGGGATGATTTTATCTGTTGGTCGTGTATCGGGCGAAACGGCTCCTATTTTATTTACTGTAGCGGCGTATTTTTTACCAAAAATTCCTACTAGTATGTTTGAACAAGCAATGGCTTTGCCGTATCATTTATATGTAATTTCTACAAGTGGCACGAACATTGAAGAATCGCGCCCTATAGCATATGGCACCGCTTTGGTGTTAATCTTGATAGTGTTAATATGTAATTTATTAGCGAACGCTTTGCGTAAATATTTTGGTAATAAAGTAAAAATGAATTAGTATGTACAAACTCGAATCTAAAAATCTTGATTTTTATTATGGCGCTACACACGCTTTAAAAAACATCAATTTATCAATAAAAGAAAACACGGTTACAGCTTTAATCGGTCCATCGGGTTGCGGTAAATCAACGTATTTACGTATGTTTAATCGCATGAACGATTTAATTGGCAACACAAAAATTAAAGGCGAAGTTTTAATAGATGGAAAAGATATTTATGCAAAATCGGTTAACGTAGATAGTTTGCGTAAACAAACCGGAATGGTATTTCAAAAACCAAACCCGTTTCCAAAATCTATTTACGAAAATGTGGCCTATGGTTTAAAAGTAAATGGTATTACTGATAAACATATTATTGAAGAGCGTGTTATTACGTCAATTAAACAAGTGGCGTTGTGGGATGAAGTACAAGACAAATTAAAAAAATCTGCTTTCGAATTATCGGGCGGACAACAACAACGTTTGTGCATTGCACGTGCTTTAGCTATACAACCTTCTGTTATTTTAATGGATGAACCAACGTCAGCGCTAGACCCTATATCTACAGGTAAAGTAGAAGAATTAATATTTGAATTAAAAAATAAATACACCATTGTTATTGTTACACACAATATGCAACAAGCTGGCCGCGTAAGCGATAGCACCGCGTTTTTTTACTTAGGAGAATTAATAGAATATAACACCACACGCGAAATATTTACTAATCCACAAATAGAGCGAACACAAAATTATATTACAGGTCGCTTTGGCTAATTGATTATTTATTATAGTTAAGAAAAAATTATTTATTTAGAGTAAAGAAAATAAAATGAGTCCAATAGAATACGAAATGCAACAGCTTAAAGCTGAGATAATAGATATGTCGAAATTAGTTTCGGCTCAAATGAAAGATGCGTTGTTAACTTTAGCTAAATCAGATAAGCAATTAGCTGCAGAAGTATTAGCTACTGAAAAACAAGTAAATGCATTTGAATTGAAAATAGATAGAAGTTGTGAAAATATTTTTGCGCTTCATAACCCTGTTGCAAATGATTTAAGACTAGTGCTAGCTCAGTTACGGATTAATTATAATCTCGAAAAAATAGGGGATATTGCTGCGAGTATAGCAAAATTTGTGAAAAAGAGTTTTGAATATGATTATACGTATTTAATTGAACATACCCACGCATTGCAAATGTTTGAAGAAGCAAATGATTTATTATTTGATGTAATGACCTCGTTTGAAAACGAAGACGCAGAGCTCGCTAAAAATGTACTAAAACGCGATAGAACCTTAAATGAGTTAAATAAAAGTGCTCGTAAAATAATCATCGAACAAATTAAGAAAGAGCCAAATAATGTTGAGGAGTGTTTAAAAATGCTTTCGATTGTAAGAAAACTTGAACGAGCAGGGGATCAAAGTAAAAGCATTGCGGAAGAAATTATATTTTTTGTTGAAGCAAAAATTGTGAAACATTCTAATAACAATTAACATTCATAACAATAACTTAACATCTAATAAGTATAATTGTTTTATTTTTAAATAAAAAAAATGACAACAACCTTGATAATCTTCTTAGTAATCTGTTTATTACTAGCCTGTACTTTTGAATTTGTAAATGGTTTCCACGATACAGCCAACGCTGTAGCAACTGTAATTTACACCCACTCCATGAAACCAACAACCGCTGTAGTATATAGCGGCGTATTAAACTTTATAGGTGTATTAACAGGTGGTATAGGTGTTGCAATGGGTATAGTAAACTTATTGCCTATGGAGGTTTTAGTGGATAGTAACGTAATGCACGGCATAGCAATGATTTTAGCATTATTATTATCGGCTATTATTTGGAATTTCGGTACCTGGTATTTTGGTTTACCAGCATCAAGTTCACACACGCTTATTGGCTCAATATTAGGTATTGGGTTAGCGTTTTATTTTTTACCAGATGCTACAGGCGGAAGTGCTGTAAACTGGGACAAAGCAAAAGATACAGGTTGGGCTTTATTAATATCACCTTTTGCTGGCTTTGCTGCGGCCATTGTGATTATGTTTATTTTCAAAAAATTTGTAAAAGACGATGTGTTTTATAAGGAACCAATTCCTGGTAAAACACCACCTATAGCTATTAGAATGTTGTTATGGTTTACTTGTGGTTTAGTGAGTTTTTTTCATGGACAAAATGATGGGCAAAAAGGTGTGGGATTAGTCATGATGATTTTAATTGCTATTATGCCCGCTTATTATTCCTTAGATAAAGAAATAAACTTACAGAGTATTAATGCTAATATAGCGGTTATCGAAAAAATAATTTCAACAACAGATACAACGCAATTTGGTAAAGAAGAATTTAAAAACTTTTATAGCATCAAAAAGCACGCAGCGCATTTTGCTACAGCATCAGCGGGCAAAGATTTTTCAGAAGAAATAGGTACTACAGAGCGTTTTGAATTACGTAAGGATGTTGTAAAAGTAACAAAAAGTGCCGAAAAATTAATGAAGAGCGAAAACGTTGCTATATCTAAAGCGGAGGCAAAAGATTTAAAAAAGCAAATAGAGTCAGCGAAAAAATTAGTTGAGTTTGCCCCATCCTGGGTAATTATTATGATTTCGATTTGTTTAGGTTTAGGAACCATGATCGGTTGGAAACGAATTGTAAAAACTATTGGAGAAAAAATTGGAAAACAACACATGAGTTATGCTCAAGGTGCATCTGCGGAAATAGTTGCAGCTATTGGTATTGGTGTGGCTACAGCTTACAAAGCACCGGTTAGCACAACGCACATGCTAAGTTCTGGTATTATGGGTAGTATGGTTGCTAAAAAAGGTTTAAAAAACTTACAACGTGGCACTATAACTAATATTTTATTAGCGTGGGTGTTAACATTGCCCGTAACCATTATTTTATCGGGGTCATTATTTTTATTATTCAGAGCAATACTTTAAAAGAGCAAAGCAAATTAAAAAAGCAGTTACAAATTTGTAACTGCTTTTTTATTGTATTAATAATTATAAAATCTATACTCCAAATTGTGTAAAGTGATGATCGATGTGTTTATAAAATAGATTACTCCACTCTTGTGTTGTTAATACACCAAAAGCAGGGTTTTCTCTTCCTTCAAAATACTTAACCCCTTTGGTTTCAATATCTTTAATGTTGTTAACTAGGATTGATTTTTCTTTTTCGAAAACTCTTTCATCAGAAATAATGAATTCTGGAGCTGTACGAGAATTTTTTGCGTAAGGAGATTCCCCAACTACAATTTTTTTCACAAACAGTTTCATCATTAATTTTGTTATAAAGCTTTTTTTAGAAGCGGTTGATAAATCTGATGCAGTGTATGCAACGTTTAAATGTGCTAACATTTGAGCAGAGTTCATTTTTCCCCATTGTGGAGTAGTTGTGGGTGTTAATTTTTCTAATCGAGTTAAACACGCTTGTGTTGTTTGGTTGTTAAATACGTTTGGTAGAGCCATTGTTTTATGATTTAGAATGTAAATTAAGGATTTAGTAATTCGGATAAACGCACACGTTTATTGTTTTTATAAGCTATAATAAACGCATCTGGTATTACCGAACGCACAACATTATTTAATGCAGCGTTTGCCTTATTGCAGGTTTCATAGTTACCCACAGTAAAGCGAGTTATGCCGTCTGTACCATCTTCTCTTTCTAAAATAGGATGACCAATTAATCTTGCATAATTAAAATTATCAGCCATTTTGTAAGCCGCAATTTGAATTTTAAATTCTGTGTTTGCAAAGTTTTTGTCGCCATATAATTTCAAAAATTCTGCAATTGAAATATCTTGTTTTATATTTATAGAATCAATAGGTTGTTTCGTTTGTGAAATTGGTAGCGTATCTTCAGCAACAATTTCAACATTTAATTCTAAGCGAGCCAATGTATCCATTAATGGCGCAGATACATTTTTTTTAGCTTTAATATTATTATACTCAAAAATTAATTCGTAACTACTTTTACCTGGTAAACTCACAAAATATTTTCCTGTGCTTGCTTCGCTGGTAAATTCGCCCGAATAATAATCTTTATTAATTAAAGAGTTTGCAAACACTTTTGCTTCAACAGGTTTGCCTTTGTGTGAAACAATACCATTAACTAAAATAAGTGATACAGGTTTTTCAAATTTACTTCTGTCAATTTCATAAATATCTTGTTGTCCGATTCCATCGCCATGTTCAGACGAATAATAGGCTTTTTTTCCGTCTGGACTTATTACTAAATATTTATCATCCTGTATAGTATTTAATGGTTTGCCAATGTTTTCGGGGGTAGAGAATTTATCATCTTTTATTTCAGATTTAAAAATATCATAACCTCCAATACTTTTTTTGCCATCATTTGAACTAAAATACATAAGCTTACCATCGTGTGTAATAAACGGAGAATCCTCATCGCTACTTGTATTTATAGGTTCTCCAAGGTTTATTGGTTTTTCCCATTGCCCGCTATTTAATAATTTTGATTTCCAAATATCACGACCACCTAACCCCCCTTTTCTATCACTTGAAAAATAAATCGTTTTTTCATCTGGCGAAAAACAACAACTTCCTTCCCAGCTTGATGAACAAATACCATTTAATCGTTCGGGTTTAGTCCAGTTACCATTTACTTTTTTACTAAAATAAATTTCTCCGCTACCATTAATGTTTTTATATAAATATAATTTTTGCCCGTCGCGTGTTATGTATGATGCAGATTCGTGAGTTTTAGAATTTAAACCCGGTATAGGAACACCTTTTTGATATTGTCCTGTGCTGTCTTTATAAGAAATATAAATATCTTCAAAATAAATACCATTCTCAGATTTTTTACCAGGTAATTTTTGTTTTCCGCCTATTGATTTATCACCACGATACGTGTACACCATAAAGGACTCATCGCCTGGGAACACAGGAGAATATTCGTTTTCGGTAGTATTAATCTTATTACCTAAGTTTTTTATTTTAACGGCCGTTATTTTACTTTGAGAACTAATGTTGTTATCACACTCCTCTATTTGTTGTTTAACATATTCTTTTATTTTATTTGGAACTGGATTTTTTAAATAATCTTCGAATTGAATTTTTGCCTCAACGAACTTTTCAACTACAAACAAACTTTTACCATAAAAAAAACAATAATCTTGTAAGTAAGGTTTTAAGTTTTTTGCTTTAGTGATTAATTCTTCGGCTTTATTATAGTTATGCATCTCAAATGTGCAACATGAACCTAACAAAAACCCCAAATAAGTATTTTTGTTATACTTGTTGTATAGCTTATCATAAATGGGTAAGGCTATTAAATAATCCAAATCATTAAAATGTTTATCTGCTTCGCGGAGGGCGGGTATATCAGATTTATCTAATTCGTAAAGTAAATTATCACTTAAGGAATCATTGATTTGAGCCGAAAGCAATTGGACGATAAAAATCAAAATAAAAACGCAGATAGATTTCATAAAAACAGTTTAGTTAAACTAAATATACAAAAAATTTAGGTATTTGTCGAACTTTTAACACTTTTCATCATCATAAAAACACCAATTAATATGAATGGTATGCTGAGTATTTGACCCATGTTGATTGGTAATGCATTTTCAAAATTTTCTTGATTTTCTTTTAAAAATTCCATTATAAAACGGAAACCAAACATGAGTACACAAAAAATCCCAAACATAAAACCTGGACCAAAAACATTACGCTTATTGTTCCATAGCCAATACATAATTATAAATAATAAGGTATAATAAGCTGCTTCATATAACTGTGTTGGATGGCGCGGTAACTCATCTATTTGATGAAACACAAAAGCCCAAGGCACATCGGTTGGTCGGCCAACAATTTCGGAATTCATTAAATTACCAAAACGAATTAGTAACGAAGCAAACGGAACAACCACCACTAATCGATCAAATAACCATAACCAGTTTTCTTTGGTTTTACGACAATATAACCACATACCTACAATAATACCTATTGCACCACCATGACTCGCTAAGCCACCTTCATAAATTTTTAATACATCTATTAGGTGTGTGGAGTAGTAATCAAAATCGTAAAAAAAGCAATGACCTAAACGCGCGCCTAATACGGTGCCAATCACAATGTATAGCGTAAGGGAATCTAATTGTTCATCGGTTCGCTTTTCGGCTTTAAAAATGCGGTTCATAAAAAAATGACAACCAATAAACGCAAAAGCCCAGGTTAAGCCATACCAGCGCACTGGCCAATCAATGCCGGGAATAGTAAATATTTCGGGACTGGGATTCCAATTAATAAAAAGATTTATCATAGTTTTAGTAGAATGCTTAAAGGTAAAAAATCAAATGGTTATCTCTACTATTTATTACTAAAGTTAAATCCAAGTTTGTTACAAAATTCCAATATGGCCTTGTTGCCAGATTTACAAATACCACTGTAAAAATTAAAACCATCTTTACCTGTATTATAACGCTCTTGATACATGGCATTTGTATCATGAGAAGTTAAAATCATATTTGTTTTTAAAGAAATGAAAATATGGGAAACGATTTTAGCATCTAAATAATATACTATGGCGAAACTACCCCTAAAGGAAGGTTGTGGAATAGCACCGTATGTATTAGTATTAAATAATATTTTGTGTAACGAATCAATCTGAGGTTTTGTAAGTGTAACTTGTTTTTTTATAATGTATGATGTGTCAATTTTACCTTTCCACACAAACCAACCTTTTTGATTGTAAACATAATCATATATAATAACCTTGTTATATTTTAAGGTTGCGTACTCACCAGGTAAATATTTTCCAGCCGATTTTGTTTGTGCAAATGAATTAGTAACTAATACGATCATCAAACCAAAAATCGCCAATTTCTTAAAGGTTCTACTCTTCCACATCGGCATGAAATTTATGAAGAAAACGATGAACAATAGGCCCAAAAATAACAGCCACACTAGTTAAAAATGCAACACCGCTATATATTGCATAGATTGAAGAAAACAACTTAGCGCCTTGTGTATAGGCTTTATCTACTGGGCCCATTCCCGTTAATATCATGCTCGCATTAAGTAAACTGTCTGTCCAACTTAGGTTAAAAAAATAATAATGATACCCAATAACACCAATACCTAACGAAAAAATAATAATAGCCATACCAAATAAACAGCTTTTTAAAATAGCGTTATAGTAGATGTTTTTATGTGGTAGTTTTTTTATAGTCATTTTCTTTACACGTTATATCGTTTGATATTTATTAACTAAAATTACATCAAAATCATCGGCAGATGGACCATAAGTTGCGGGAACAGGAATGTTTAATAAACGTAAATACACACTAAGTTGCGCACGATGGTGAATTAAATGGTTAATACAAAAAACACGAAGAACTTGTTTTTTAGGCAAAGTAAAATAAATCTCTTCGCCATTATTCATTGACCACTCTTTTTCAAATTCGTCGTTTTTAATTTTCTTTAAATCTATTAGTGCTTCATTTAAAAGTGTGTCAAAATAGAGTAAAAGTTCAGCGCTTGAATTAATTTTTTTAGGCTCAAAATCAATAAAATCTAATTTGTTAGTATTAACAACAGAGCTTACCCATGCCATAATTTCGGCAACATGAACAGCTAATCGACCAAGGGTTTCAGATGTTTCTGCTGGTTTAAAATTAAGTCTATCGAAAGGTACATTTTGTAAATATCGCCTAGTTACAGAAGCTTCCAATAATAATTCTTGTGCGAGTTCTTGTCCTATCGTCATGGCTTAATGTATTTGAAAACAGCAGTATTTAATATCTTCGCCACGTGAGGTAAATAGTTTTTCGTAATAGGTTTTAATACGCGTTAACTCTTCTCTATCGGGCGGACAATTTTTATATAAATCGTTAGTTGAAAACAATAAGTTAAAATTGTTTTCTTTAATAACATCCATGGTGTATTCGTAAAAACTAGTACTATCTGTTTTTAAATGGACTAAGCCACCAGGCTTTAATATTTTTTTATAGCGGCTTAAAAAAAACTGAGGATTGGTTAAACGCTTGCGCTCACGTGTTTTTTGTGGTTGTGGATCAGGAAACGTTATCCATATTTCAGACACTTCATTTTCAGCAAAGCATCTATCAATAAAATCAATACGAGAGCGTAAAAACCCAACGTGGGTTAGTTTTTTTTCTTGCGCTTGTTTAGCACCACTCCAAATTCGGTTGCCTTTTATATCAACACCTATAAAGTTCTTAGAGTTGTTGTTCTCTGATAAACCAATGGTGTACTCACCTTGTCCACAGCCAAGTTCCACAACAATTGGATTTGTGTTTTTAAACACATCGCTGTGCCATTTTCCCTTCATCGGAAAACCCTCTTCTAATTGTTCAAAAAAGAAATTAAAGCAGTTTGGTAAGGTATTTAATTCGGCGAATTTTTCGAGTTTACTAGGCATACAAATATAATAAGCCTAAAAATACTAAAAACAGTAAACATTTAATAATATAAAATTATCGAGGTAATTTGTTACATTCGTATAAACAAAATTACATTATGGGATTTAATTATAACAAAACAAAAATAGTAGCTACTATGGGTCCGGCTACTGATAACATTGCTGTTTTAGAAGAATTATTTAATGCTGGATTAGATATTTGCCGAATCAATTTTTCGCACGGAGATTACGAAGCGGTGCAACACACCATAAACAACATAAGAGCGTTAAACACTAAATTAAACCGCCATGTAGGTATATTAGGCGATTTACAAGGCCCTAAATTACGTATTGGTAAAGTAAAAGATAATGCCGCTGAGTTAATTAATGGAAAAGATATAATTATTACCACTAAAGAATGTGAAGGAACGGCCGATAAATTATTTATTACTTATCCTCAATTTCCTCAAGATGTTGCGGTTGATGAGTTAGTATTAATTGATGATGGGAAAATTACATTAAAAGTTATTGAGACAAATGGACGCGATGAAGTGCGTTGTTTGATTATTGCAGGAGGAACCCTTTCATCAAAAAAAGGCGTTAATTTACCCAATACTAAAATATCGTTGCCGTGTTTAACACTAAAAGATTTACGTGACTTAGATTTTGCTTTAGAGCATAATTTTGAGTGGGTTGGTTTATCGTTTGTGCGTAGCGTAACCGATATTGTTGATTTAAAAAAAATAATTTTAAGTAAACACAAACATACTCGTGTTATTGCAAAAATTGAAAAGCCTGAAGCTATACGTGAGATTGATAATATTATTGATGTTACAGATGCTGTAATGGTTGCTCGTGGAGATTTAGGAGTTGAGTTACCAATGGAGCAAGTGCCGTTATTACAAAAAATGATTGTGCAAAAATGTATACAAGCTTCTAAGCCTGTAATTATTGCTACGCAAATGATGGAGAGTATGATTACGGCCTATACACCAACACGTGCTGAGGTTAACGACGTTGCAAACGCGGTATTGGATGGCGCAGACGCCGTAATGTTAAGTGCCGAAACATCTGTAGGAAAATACCCTGTTAAGGTGATTGAGTACATGCGTCGTATTATTACACAAATGGAAAATGGAGGCGATATTTACCATAAAGAACACGAGCCCGAATTAAAAACCATTACTTATATTACAGATAGTATTTGTTATAACGCAAGTATTATGTCTAAACAAGCGAATGTAAGTGCGATTATATCTATTACAAATTCTGGTTATACAGCGTTTAAATTAAGTAGCCACAGACCAAAAGCCAATGTGTTTATTTTCACAGATAATCATTCATTACTAGCAACGTTAAGTTTAGTGTGGGGAGTACGTGGTTTTTATTACGATAAATACGAAAGTACCGATCAAACAATTACCGATTTAAAAAATTATTTACGCGACAATAATTTTGTAAATATGGACGACTTAGTAATTAATTTAGCAAGTATGCCTATGAATGAGCGTGGTCGTACTAATATGCTTAAATTAAGTTACGTGCAGTAGTTATAAATAATTGTTGCTTTTTAGTCCCAACCAAAATCAGTCAAATCTCGTTTATCTTTTTTGGTTGGACGTCCAGCACCTTTATCACGTTTAATATTTACAGTGTAAAATAAAGACTCTAGACGCTCTGTTTTTTCTACAGGAGGTGAATGATCGATGTAGTGTTCTTTAGCAACCTCAAAACTTTGGCGTTTATCCAATAAGGCCTTTACTTCAATTATTTTTTTTACACCATAAGGCATTGAAAGTGAATAGCGCTCGCCAATTTTTACAATATGAGCTGGCTTAACCAACACATCGTTTAATTTTACTTTATTACCTTTTATGGCTGAGGTAGCAAGCGTACGCGTTTTATACATACGTATGGCCCACAAATAACTATCTAATCTAACTTCCATTTATTTTTCTAAAACTTCTTTAGCACGCAAACTATAAAACCCTTTGTTATTTACAATAGTTTGTAGTTGTTGTTTGGCTGTTTCTTCTTCGTTCAAATTTAATAAACTTAATGCTAAATAAAACTCTGATTCCTGATGAAAGATATTGTTTTGATTATCGATGTTTTTTGTAAAAT
The DNA here is from genome assembly GCA_043719555.1 of Bacteroidota bacterium. Taxonomy (GTDB): domain Bacteria; phylum Bacteroidota; class Bacteroidia; order B-17B0; family Aurantibacillaceae; genus UBA4416. Next base: position 25,510 of record JAYSTR010000125.1, read on the forward strand.
AAGTTTTCGCTAACGCATATTTTTTTAATTGAAAATAACACATTCCTAAATAGAATTGGGCATTTGCATCATCCTTATTGTAGTTATATAATTGTGTAAGATCTTCAATACAATTTACAAAATGGTTTGTGTAAAAGGCTTTCATTGAGCTTCGTATGAGTTTGTGCGCTAAGGTTTTATTAACCTGATCTATAAAAGTTGATTTAGCACTTGTTTTGTTTTCATATTCAGCAGATAAGCCTGATGATTCCATTAAGTTTAATTCTTGATTATTTTTAAAATAATAACTTTGATAATTGGTTACTTTTAAATTACTAATAAATAACACGGGTGCATTGGGTATAAACTGAAAATGAATTTCTTCTTCGTGCTTTTCTTCTTCTAAATTAATAATAGGGTTTATAGTAGGAATGTTTTCAACAGTTGATTCTGTATGCAATATAGGTTCTGGTATTTCGTGATTGCTTGTAAAATGTTCTATTGTTTTTTCAGAGTTTGATTTAAGTTCAGGAAAGATGGTGTCGTTTTTAGAAACAGTATTGTGTAATGATAGCTGTGTTTTTTCTTCTAATAAGTTTTGATAAACAGACGGATGATTCTTGCTTTTTTGATACCACACAAAAACACACGTAACACCAATAAGTAAGCCACACAACACACTAATAAAAATAGTTGAGTATAAATTGGTTTTAGTGTTGTTTGTTTCTGAATCAATACGTTTTGTAATGTCTTCTAAATCGTTATCATCAAAACCAAAATTATCAAACGCAACAGATGATAGATAATCTAAATCATCGTTCGATTGATTGTTATTTTGAGTATGTTTTTTATTTGTCATTGTTTTGTTGTAATTCGGTAAGCAATAATTTTAAATTTCGTTTTCCGTTTTGGATGTAACTTTTAATTTCATTTAAGCTGTAACGTGTTTCATCGGCTATAGCCTGATAGCTTTTGTTTTGAAGATAAAACAAGGTTAAGCAAACCTGTTGAGGTTTTTTAAGTTTCGGCAAACATTGTTCTAATCCTTGCAACATCAATTCGTCTGTAACAGAATAGATTTTTTCTTCTTCCTCTAATTTAGCCTCGGTATACTCAAACTCGTAATACGCATGTATGTTTTTTTGATGCGATTTGTTTTTGCGTATAATAGAGATGCAATGATTTCGTACCACAAAACTTAACCAACCTTTAAAATTATTGATGCTTTGTGTATTAATGGTTTTTAAGAGTTTTTCAAACAACTGCATGGTTGCATCCTGAGCCTCATC
>JAYSTR010000126.1:0-26718 GCA_043719555.1 Bacteroidota bacterium
CATTATAAAACCAGCTGTTTTCCCATAAATACTTGATGAATCGCAATGAGAGCTATAACAGTTTAGACTATCATTTGAAGATGTTACCGTTAAGCAAATCATGTATTGCCCTGGGGTTACATATTGATGAAAAGGATATTGTTGTGTAGATGTCATTCCATCACCAAAATCCCATAGATATGATAAAGTACCATTACCTGTAGACATATTATAAGCAAAATAATTACCTGCGTTAGTTGAATCATTAAAAATAGTAAATGATGAGTTAACTTGACAAGGTAATTGATTGGTAGAATCAGCATAATTACAGTTTACTAATATATTTTGATAAACAGAATCGCAGAACACACCGTTTGAATAATTAAATAAATAGGCAGAATATGAGCCACTCACTAAATTTAATGAAACATCTGGCGTGTTATAGGTATATCCATTAATGTACCATTGTGAGGTGTTGTTATTTCCAGCTGAGCTAATAGATGAATTAATAAAATGAGTCATACATAAAGAGTCTGTATAGGAATAAAACGAAGCTTGACAAGTATTGCTTTGTGGGCTTCCAATACAATTAACATTTGGGTATTGTGTTATTGAATCACATATTGTACCATTTGAATAATTAATTAACTTAACCCAATTTCCTCCATTAGTTAAATTTAATGTAACATCAGTTGAATTATATGTATTTCCATTTATATTCCATAGTGATGATATGCTATCGCCAAAAGGACTTGTTGAAGTATTAATAAAATGAGTCATGCATAAAGAATCAGTATACGTATAAAATGAAGCTTGACAAGAGTTACCTTGAGGATTTCCAGAACAATTAACATTTACTACCTGTGTTGTTGTATCGCAAAACTGTCCACTCGCATAGCTATATAGTCTGATAGTATTTTGCCCATTTTGTAAAGTTAAATTAGGATTATTAGCAGAACTAAGAAATGTAAATTGACCATTGCTTTTTATGTTATACCACCTAGAACTCAAATTAGCACCAGTTGAAGTATTAGATAGATGTGTAACACAATTACTATCAGTATATGTTGTAAAAGATGCATTACAAGTTATGTTTGGCGCATTAGAAATGCTAACTGTTGTACATTGAGATGTTGAACAGCCTTGAATTGAATCGCTTAAAGAAATACAAACGCTATACACACCATTTGCATATACTTGGATATTTACTTCAGAGTCCCAATAACCATTTGTAAAAAGCGCTCCGTTTGAACTACTCCAATAGTAATGTGTATTTTGATTAACCATTCCAGTAATTATAGGTGTTATGGTTGCAGTACCATTCGCACCAATTGTAGTACTAAAGTTATTAATACTAGGGCATTGTGCTAAAGCAGTTAAGCTAAAAAAACTGGTAGCATACGCTAGTAATCGTTTAGTTGTTGTTTTCATAAATTATTAAAATTAAGTGTTTATATTATTAAGACATTTATTTAGTATAAAAGGTTGCCTCGCTTTTTAAAAAATCTAAAATTTCATTACTAAATAATTGTAGAATCTTTCCGAACATATGACAAACTTTTGTAAAAACTATCTTCCCTTTATTCTGATAGACAAGCATAAAACAGAAAAGGTTGCCTGAGATATAAAAAAATATAAAAAATAACATTTTTTCAGAGCTAAACCCTTTAAAACAAAAGATTTAACTATCTTTGCCAGCTACTATGCAGCAACAAATTTTAATCCTCGATTTTGGATCACAGTTCACACAATTAATAGCTCGTCGTTTACGCGAACTTAATGTTTATTGCGAAATCCATCCTTTTAATAAAATCCCAACAATTACCTCTGAAATTAAAGGTGTAATTTTATCTGGTTCACCTCACAGTGTTCGTCAGGAAAATCCCTTAATTCCTGATTTATCTGCTATTAAAGGTAAGTTGCCATTATTAGGCGTTTGTTATGGAGCTCAATTTTTAGCACACTTTTATGAAGGTGAAGTTGGAAAATCAAACTCACGCGAATATGGTCGTGCAAATTTAAAATTTGTAAATGCTCAAAATCCTTTATTTAAAGGTATTAGTGATAATTCACAAGTTTGGATGAGCCACGCCGATACGATATTAAAAGTTCCAGAAAATTGCGACATCATTGCATCTACACACGATGTAGCCGCTGCAGGTTTTGCTGTTAAAGGTGAGCAAACTTGGGGTATACAATTTCATCCCGAAGTGTATCACTCAACAGAAGGAACTCAGTTACTAAAAAACTTTGTTATAGATATTTGTGGTTGTGAAGCTAGCTGGACTTCTGCATCATTTATTGATACGACTGTTGCTGAATTAAAACAAAAAATCGGATCAGATAAAGTTGTACTTGGCTTAAGTGGAGGTGTTGATAGTAGTGTAGCCGCTGTTTTATTACATAAAGCTATTGGCGCAAACTTACATTGTATTTTTGTGGATAATGGGTTGTTACGCAAAAATGAATTTGAAAGCGTATTGGATTCATATAAACATATGGGTTTAAATGTGAAAGGCGTTAATGCTAAACAACGTTTTTATGATGCCTTAAAAGGTTTATCTGATCCTGAAGATAAACGTAAAGCCATTGGTAAAGCTTTTGTGGATGTATTTGATGATGAGTCGAAAACGATTACTGATGCTAAATGGTTAGGACAAGGAACTATATATCCGGATGTGATTGAAAGTTTATCGGTTAATGGTCCATCAGCTACTATTAAATCGCACCATAATGTTGGTGGTTTGCCTGATTATATGAAATTATCGGTTGTTGAACCATTACGTAGTTTATTTAAAGATGAAGTGAGACGTGTTGGTAGAGCTTTAGGAATTGATGCTAATTTAATTGGTCGTCATCCTTTTCCTGGCCCAGGTTTAGCTATACGTATATTAGGGGATATTACTCCTGAAAAAGTTCAGCTATTGCAAGATGTTGATGCTATTTTTATCGATGGATTAAAGTCTGCTAATTTATACAATGAAGTATGGCAAGCAGGCGCTATTTTATTACCAATACAAAGTGTTGGAGTAATGGGCGATGAGCGTACTTACGAAAAAGTGGTGGCATTACGCGCGGTATCATCTACTGATGGTATGACGGCAGATTGGTGTCATTTACCGTATGAGTTTTTAGCAAAAGTGAGTAATGATATTATCAATAAAGTAAAAGGTGTAAATAGAGTAGTGTATGATATTAGCTCTAAGCCTCCTGCAACTATTGAGTGGGAATAATATAGATAACGAATAAATGATTAGCATCTCTACTCCGTGCGATGTGACAAAATAAAAAATGAAAAAAAATAACTTTAACTATTTAATCCATCTTTTTGCTTTAGTATTTTGTTTTTCTTCGTGTGTTACGCACGCACAAACAAAATCAACTAACGTACAAACCATTAATGGTAAAAAATATTACATCCATAAAGTAGAAAAAGGTCAAAGTTTATATGCTATATCTAAAGTATATAATATGGATGTTAATTCTATTTTAACTGTAAATGAGGATGCAATTGATGGATTAAAAAATGGACAAGAATTAAAAATTCCTGTTGAAAGTTTATTAAATAAATCGGCTACAACTAGTTTACCTATTGATACCAACAAGTATGTGTATCATAAAGTGGAAAAAGGACAAACCATTTATGCTATCACAAAAAAATATGGCATTGACGAAAAAAAATTAAACTCCTACAATCCAATAATTACTAGTGGATTAAAAGAAGGTGATTATATTATTGTTGGCGAGAAATCTAAAAAAACAACAGTTACCAATACTAATCAGTCTTTAGCTAATGCTACTAATTATACAGTGCTACAAAGTGAAACGTTATATGGTATTAGTAAAAAGTTTAATGTATCAACGGACGATTTAATTAAATGGAATCCTGAATTAAAAGATGGTGTTAAACAAGGACAAATAATTAAGATTGCAGGAAATAATAAGCAACCAATTACTACTACTACTACTACTACTACTACTTCAATTGTTACTACTCAATTACCTATAAGTAATTCTGTAACCATTAACAATACACCGTTTGATACAACATTGTTTAATAAGACGAAAAAAAATAAATATGAAGTAGGTTTGTTTTTACCATTTAAATTTCCTGAAACAGATTTAATTAATTTAGATGAGTTAGCTAAAAACAAAGCAAACTTCCCGCAGCAACAAACATTGGCTTTAGATTTTTATGAAGGATTTAAAAAAGCCATTGATTCGGTAAGTGGTTCTGATTTTGAAATTAATTTAAAATTAGTGGATACGGATGATAGAGATTCTAGTAAGCTTGAAGCATATTGTAAAACCTCTGAATTTAAAAATTTAGATGTAGCCTTTGGACCAATTTACAGCGGCACATTTAAAACAGTTTCTGCTTTTGCAAAAACAAAAGGTTTGCCAATCGTGTCACCTGTATTACAACAAAATAAAATTTTGTATAATAACCCGTTAATCAGTAAGGTTACGCCATCCTTATTTACAATGATTGAGAGTTTGGCGGATTATTGTTCAGATTCGCTTTTAAATTCAGCTCATTTTATTTTAGTAAATACAACCACAAAAGATGCACAATACATTAGCGCATTTAAAAACAGATTTAATGAAAATTTATTGAATCATAATCGTACATTAAAAGATTCGATTACTATTGTTAAAGGTATAGAAGGTGTTAAAAAAGCTTATGTTCCTAATAAAAAAAATATAGTTATTGCATTAACGAATAATCCGGTTTACTTGCAGGATTTTATTACGCAGCTTTTTGTGTTTAGTGATAAAAAAGATTTTGCACTATTTGGCTTTAACAACGTTTCTAATATTGATAATTTAGATCAGGAATATTTAGATAAATTAAATTTTCATTTCGCATCCTCTAATCATATTGATTATACTGATGCGCAAATTATACAGTTAGCTAAACAATATCAAGATTTGCATAGTACAGATGCAACAGAATATTATTTTCAAGGGTTTGATATTGGAATGTATTATTTAACTCAATTAAAAAAAGCAGGACCAAGTTTGTTTTTAAATTTAAATCAATTTAAGTACGACGGAGCATCGATAGATTTTAAGTTTTATAGCCCAGATAAAGAAACCGGTTTTGAAAACAGAGCGATTTCTATTTATAAATATGCTAATTATAAATTACAAAAATTAGGATGGAAATAAATAAAGAAAATATTACGGCTTGGTTAAAAACCTTACAAGATGAAATTTGTCAGGCTCTTGAAACAGCAGATGGTTCATCAAAATTTAAAGAAGAAAACTGGACGAGAGAAGAAGGTGGTGGTGGTCGTTCACGTGTTATTGAAAACGGAGCTGTCATTGAAAAAGGTGGTGTTATGTTTTCGGCAGTGCACGGCGATGTGCCTGATTTTTTAGTGACTGATAAGCAACATTCCATTAACGAAAGTATTTCTAAAGATAAAGATCAATTTTTTGCAACTGGTGTATCTATTGTTATTCATCCGCAAAATCCTATGGTACCAATTATTCACATGAATATCAGGTATTTTGAAATGACTAACGGAACCAAATGGTTAGGTGGTGGTATTGATTTAACACCGCACTATATAGTTGATGAGGATGCGCAATTTTTTCATCAACAATTAAAATCAGTTTGCGATAAACATCACGCAACATATTATCAAAAATTTAAAACCTGGGCTGATGATTATTTCTTTATTAATCACCGAAAAGAAACGCGCGGTATAGGAGGAATATTTTTTGATAGATTATATTCCAACGAGCATTTAAACTTTGAACAAAATTTTGCATTTTGGCAAGATGTGGGTAAAGCTTTTGCGCCTACTTATGTTGAGTTGATCAATCTCAATAAAAACAAAACATTTACACCCGAAAATAAACAATGGCAATTGCTTCGTCGTGGTCGTTATGTGGAGTTTAATTTAGTGTATGATAAGGGAACTAAGTTTGGATTAGAAACGAATGGACGCATAGAATCTATATTGATGAGTTTACCAGCTAATGCAAGTTGGTTGTACGATTTTAAAACAAAGGAACATTCGCCTGAAGCCTATACCTTAAGTAAATTAAAAAAAGATATTAATTGGATTTGAAATTATGATGACAAATAAATTTATAAAATATTTTTTACAAGGATTAATCCTTTGTATTCCTTTAGGATTAACCATTATTGTATTTGTACAAATATTTAATTTTTTCGGGAATTTATTTTTGTTTTTTGCATTTACCGATAGCAATTTTTTAAATTCATTAATTTCAATTTCTATATTTTTAGCATTTGTAACTTTATTAGGAGTATTAGCATCATCTTATTTATTTCAAAAACTGTTTGAAGTATTAGAACTTAAGTTAGAAAATGCACCGTTAATTCGTCATATCTATTCGCCTATAAAAGATTTCATGAATGCTTTTGTTGGTAATAAAAAGAAATTTACAAAGCCTGTGTTAGTATTAACAAACCCGCAGGCCAACATACAAGAAATTGGTTTTATAACGCAAGATGATTTATCGGAACTTAAAATAAAAGATAGATGTGCAGTGTATTTACCTTATTCTTACTCGTTTTCGGGAAGAATGGTAGTTGTGCCAAAAGAACAAATTACCTTTCTAGAAATTGACGGTTCGGATGCGATGAAATTTATTATTTCGGGCGGCGTAACGGAAGTTGATTAATTCTAATTAATTATTTTAACTTTAAAAATCACTAAAATTAATACTATGAAAAAAATAATTTTAATAGCAGCTCTTGTATCTTTTGCAGTTGCATCAAAAGCACAGAAAATTGACGTTAAAGAAACTAATGAGAAATTTAGTACTGGTAGTAAAAATGCATTAACGGTTACTATTTATGAAAATAATTCTGATAATGTTGAAAGTAAATGGAAAAGTCGTTTAAAGGATTATAAAAACGAAAAAGTTAAAAGTGCTAAAAAAGAATTGTTTGGTGATAATGTTGAAATTAAAGAATTAGGAAACAATCCAGTGGATGTGTATTCAACTTTTGAAGAAGATAAAAAAACAAAAACAGTGATTATGCACGTTGGTGTTGATTTAGGTGGTGCATACTTAAAATCATCAGAGCAAAAGGACCAATATAATGAGATGGAAAAAATCGTTAAAGAGTTTGCCATCAAAATGACAAAAGAATCGTTACAAGAAAAAGTAAAAGATTCAGAAAAAGTATTATCTAAATTAGAAGACAATCAAAAAGATTTAGAAAAAGATAATAAAAATTTAAAATCGGATATCGTAAACTATAAAGAGAAAATTAAAAAAGCAGAAACCGATATTACAACCAATGAAACGGATCAGGTAAAGAAGAAAGCTGAAATTGAAACTCAGAAAAAAGTAGTTGATGAAGCAAAAAAAATACTAGATAAAGTGAATTAATTTTAAATTTTTGAAATTCTGAGGCTGTCTTTTGTAAGGCAGTCTTTTTTATTATACCAACGAATAATTAAATTATTAACATCATCAATGGCGGAAATGTATACACCTTTTTCATTTCAAATTATGGATGCTTTAGATGATATATAATTTTTAGTAAGAGTGTTTTGGTTGTGATAATATAAGAAAAAATATTACTTAAAATCTTCCCATTGTACTGAAAATCTAGCTTCCTTAGATTTAGAAAAAAGGTCTAATTGACTATTAAAAAGTTGTAAAAATTTATATTGCTCGCTTCTTAAATTAGACCTTTTTTTTGAGTAGCTAATTGAATATTCATATTGAAGATTGTTTTGATAATGAGATATATACATTTTTTGTAAATACTTATGTTCTGATCCATAGTCAGTAGGTTTTAGTTTTTCTGTTTGCATTTTAGTAAAGTGCAATTTTAAAAAATTAATAATTTTGTAATCATTTATTTTTACTGGTTTAAAATACCCAAAATTATCAATTAGCAATAAATTTAAAGTTGTGTTCTTGGTATAAAAAATAAAAATATCAAAAGGGTTATCACAGGAGATATAATTAGTATCATTGGGCATCAAATAATCTCCAATACTCCATCCAACTTTTGCTATTACAATGTTACTATCTAATGCGTGTTTCTTAATTTCAACATTAACTAAACTGTCAATTTGTGAGTAATCGAATTGAGGGACAATATACTTTTTAGTTTGTGCGATTGAAATTACAGGTAATAACATCAAAAATATTATTAATATCCTCGAATAAATAATTTTACGCATATTATAATAAGTTTAATTTTTGTTGCAACAAACAGTTTTTGCCGTTAAAGATATATAACTACCTAATAGTAGCTCCAGCTTTTTCCGTATAGGTTTTCATTAGCTTTTGCATCACGTTATCAATTTGTTTATCCGTTAAGGTTGCATCCTCATCTAATAAAGTAAAACTTAAAGCATACGATTTTTTACCAGCCTCTAGTTTATCTCCTTCGTAAATGTCAAATAAATTAACCGCCTTTAATAATTTACGTTCAGTATTGTAAGCTAATTCTTCCAGCTCTTTATAAGTAACTGCTTTATTTATGAGTAACGCTAAATCTCTACGTACGCTAGGGAATTTAGGTATTTCGCTATATTCTAATTTTGTTTTTCCTACTAAAGCTAATACATTATCCCAGTTAAAATCGGCATAATACACATCTGTGTTTATATCCATTTTTTTACAAATAGCTTTATTCACCAATCCAAAATTAACTAAGGTGTGTTTTTTATTGGTGAATGATAATCCATAAGAAAAATTAGCATCACTTAAATCGGTTGATTTAAATGTGATAGACAATTTATTTAAAATAGTTTCGATACTTGCTTTTAAATATGCAAAATCTACTTTGTTATTTTCACCGTATGGATTTTCAGAATATTTACGGCCAGAAACAAATAAGGTTAAGTGTTTTGTTTCGGCATATTTAAACCCTTCGTCTGTTTTTTGATACGTTTTTCCGAACTCAAATAATTTCAAATCAGCTTGCTTACGGTTAATGTTATAGGCCAAGGCTTCAAGCCCTGTATATAACATCGTGTTGCGCATCACATTCAGATCCGAACTTAATGGATTTAATATTTTTACTAAGGGAGTTTCTTCGTTGTAATACGATTCCTTTGTTAAGGATAAGCCCATCATTTCGTTATAACCAAAACCTACTAATAAATTAGCGGTTGTGTTTTCTGTTGATGTTGCTTTTTCGCGTTCCGAATAGGCAGCACTAAATTTTATTTGCGTGCTTTCTTCTACATTATTGTATCCATAAATACGCATTACTTCTTCAATCACATCAGCTTCGCGTGTTACATCTGTTTTGTATTGAGGCACCGATAATAATAACGCATCGTTTCCTTCTTGCGTAATGGTAATTCCTAGCGATAAAATAATGTGTTTAATCACAGCTCTGTCTATTTCTTTACCAATTAATTTATGGCAATTGTTAAATGAAAAAGCTACTTGAAATGGCTCTAATGGTTGAGGATAAATATCTACAATATCCATACTTAAATTACCACCAGCACATTCAAATATTAATGTGGCTGCGCGTTTTAAAGCGTTAATTGTCATCTCTGGGTCAGTACCACGCTCAAAACGGAAACTACTATCAGTTTTTAAACCGTGTAATTTACTTGTTTTGCGTACAAATGCTGGATCAAAATAAGCGGCTTCTAAAAAGATAGCTGTTGTATTATCTGTTACTCCACTATCTAAACCACCAAACACTCCAGCCATACACATAGGTTCGTTGGCATTACAAATCATTAAATCATTAGCATTTAATTTTCGTTCGGTACCATCAAGGGTCGTAAAGGTTTTGTTTTCTAAACCAGTTTTTACAACTATTTTATTGCCTGTTATTTTTTCTAAATCAAAAGCGTGTAATGGTTGTCCTAAATCATGTAATACAAAATTGGTAATATCTACAATGTTATTTATAGGGCGTAAACCAATACCCAATAAATAATTTTTTAACCAATCAGGCGATGGTTTAACCGTAATGCCTGAAATAACTAACCCACTATAACGTTTGCAAGCTTCTGGGTTTTCAATAATTACTTCAACTTTATTAATATTTGATGCCGTTGGTAATTCTTTAATATGATGTAATTCGGCTTTGTGAGTAGTTGTGTTTTGTTTACAATTTAAAATAGCCGCTAAATCTCGCGCTACACCAAAATGAGAGGCTGCATCAGCACGGTTAGGTGTTAAACCAATTTCTAAAATATAATCTTTTTCTAATTTGTAATATTCCGCTGCAGGCATACCAACTACAGCAGTTGCTGGTAAAATTAAAATACCATCGTGGTTTGTACCTAAACCAATTTCATCTTCGGCACAAATCATTCCTTCGCTTACAGCTCCACGAATTTTCGATTTTTTAATTTCGAATGGTTCGCCAGTTGATGGGTATAATTTTGCACCAATGGTTGCTACTAATACTTTTTGCCCAGCAGCCACATTGGGCGCACCACAAACAATACTTAGTAACTCAGGCCCACCAACATTAACTTTAGTTAAACTTAATTTATCAGCATCAGGATGTTTTTCTTTTTCCATTACTTCGCCAATAACAATCCCATTTAAGCCACCCTTAATGCTTTCAAATTCTTCAATTCCCTCAACCTCAAGTCCAGATGACGTTAAATATTCATCCATTTGTTGCGGAGTTAAATCTGTATTTATTAACGTTTTAAGCCAGTTGTAAGATATTTTCATGCGAAATAATAATTATAATTTAAGATTTTAAAAATACGAATTTTCCCTTTATTAAATTGCCTTATATTTGCACCGTGGCAATAATAGGTAACGACATACAAAAAGCTAAAAATGAGCTGGAAAGTGGTCATTTAGTTGCTATACCAACCGAAACCGTTTATGGTTTAGCTGCTAATGCAATACATGAAGAAGCTGTTGCTAAAATATTTGAAGCCAAGCAGCGCCCAACGTTTGATCCCTTAATTGTTCACACCTATAGTTTAGATCAAGTATATCAGTTTGCAGAAAGCATCCATCCTAAATTATTGCAACTAGCGCAAACGTTTTGGCCAGGTCCTTTAACCTTATTGTTGCCTAAAAAAGCGTGCATTCCTAATTTAGTGACGTCGGGTTTAGATAGAGTAGGCGTGAGGGTTCCAAGCCATCCTTTAACCTTACAATTATTGCAGCAATTAAACTTTCCATTAGCAGCACCCAGTGCTAATCCGTTTGGGTATATTAGCCCAACGAGTGCACAACACGTACAAAAACAATTAGGTACTAAACTCAATTATATTTTAGATGGAGGTGATTGTAATGTAGGGATAGAATCGACCATTGTTGGCGAAGAAGATAATGAGATTATTATTTACCGTTTAGGTGGCTTATCCATTGATGCTATAGAGCAAGTAGTTGGTAAAGTTTCTATACAATTAAATCAATCGAGTAACCCAAAAGCACCAGGGCAATTAAAAAGTCATTATGCACCTAAAAAGCCTTTTTTTGTTGGGAGTTTAACTGATTTGCAAAAAATACATTCTGATAAAAAAATAGGAATTATCGCTTTTGGAGAATTTGCTACAATGCAATCTCATACTATCGTTAAAAATTTATCCGAAACTAAAAATTACAATCAAGCGGCAATTCATTTATTTTCGTTTATGCGTGAGCTAGATGAAAGTGATGTAGATGTTATTATTTGCGAATTGTTACCCGAACAAAATTTAGGTTTAGCTATTAATGATAGATTGCGCAGAGCCGCTAGTTTATAGTTTAAAATAAAATTCTTTTAATTAATTATAATTATTATTCAAAACACTTTTTGAATGAATCTTAAATATCCTTCATTAATTTTAAAAATAGCTCTAAGGCTTTTTTCTTTTCATCATCAAAAGTATAGGATATTTTATGTGATAAATAATCAAAGGCATTAAAACCCTTCGTATGATTAGGGAATTCGGTAACGGCTTCTGCAATATGATTCACACCAAATTTTAAGGAATTATTAAAATCAGTAATAAACGACTCCTCAATTTTTTTTGTACTCACCCAACAAGCAAACACAAAAGGTAAGTTGGTATATTTTTGCCATTCGGCAGATAAATCGTATTGATACTTATAATCATCGGCATTAATACCAAAGGTTCTATCACCAATAATTACGGCGCCAGTTGTTCCTGAAACTTCTTTTTCGAAACCAACTTGAGCATTAACAAAGGCAATGTCTTTTTTCCAAAAATGTTTATTTAAAACTTGTACCAACGTAACCGATGTTTTAGATTGATAATCTAATAAAATATGCGTTAAGTTTTCGAGGGGTTGTTGCGAAAATAATTTCACGCTATCTACTACGCCAACTGCACCAATGCAATAATCAGTAATGATGGAATAATTACTTAAAGCTGGTAAAATAGCAACAGGCACCAAGCCTATATCCACCTGATTGTTTACTAATTTTTGCGCACAAACACTTGGTATATCATACTCAAATTGCACTTTACTTAAAATAGGTTGATGTTTTAACCCATAAACAAAGGGCGTGGTATTATAATAATTTACTATAGAAATTTTATACATAAATTTTATAACTACCTAATCAAAGTAACGGTGCCTTTGTATTTTTTATCTATGCCATCATCAAGCACATAAAAATAAGTTCCTGTAGGTATTTCGTTACCTAAATATTTTCCATTAAAGGTATTGTCGTAACCAACGGCATTAAAAATTAATTTACCATAACGGTTAAATATTTTAAGTGTGTTATCAGGATATTTTTCAAGGTTAGCTATATAAAATACATCGTTGTCGCCATCACCATTAGGCGTGAAAGTGTTATAAAAATATAACGTATTTCCATTCACTACATTCACTACTACATCATCACTGGCAACACAACCGTGTTGGTCTTGAGTATACATAACGTAGGTTGTTGTAACAATTGGCCATACATCTGGTTTATCCGTAAATCGGTATTTAATATGATAATCAGGTTCCCATCTAAATAAGGTTGCACCAGCTCCAATGAGTGAAATTGTTTGCCCTTCTTCAAGCGTTGTATCAGCTGGCGCACTCACTAATGGTGGCAGATAAGCATTTACAGTTACAGTCGTACTATGATCTAAACATTTGGTATCCGAAACGGTTAAAGTATAAATGGTTGTAATACTTGGTGTTGCGATTGGGTTTGCAGCTGTTGGGTCATTTAAGCCTTCAACTGGTAACCAAGCAAAAGTGTGGTTGGCATTACTGTTATTAATAGCGCCAATTGACACACCTGCTTGTTGATTAAAACAATAGCCTGTATCCATACCCGCATTAAATGTATTGATTAAATCGTATTTATAAAATACATAGGCTGTATCGGTTAAGGTATCCGCCGATGTTACAATAACGCTGTACCAAATATCAGTATTAAGGCCAGTTACTTTTGGGTTTGCAATAGTAGTTGAATTTAAAAAATTAGACGGACTCCACTGATAAGTATAGGGCGCTTTACCACCAAAGGCTGTGGGTGTACCACCTAAAGTATAGGTTTTGTTAGGGCAAATATCGCGATTAGGCCCAGCATCAACTGTTAATTTTTGACTAAAAATAGTAGTTGAAATAAAAAGGAGTAACAGTATGTGTAAAAATTTCACAAACAAATATAGTGATTGAAATTTTATTTTAAGTGTTTAAATATAAGTTGCAACCTTTTTTTCTTCTAACATCTTTTTAAGATTTATCAAGGCGTAGCGCATTCTTCCGAGCGAAGTATTAATAGAAACATTCGTTAATTCTGAAATTTCTTTGAAACTCATATCATAATACGTTCGCATAATCACTACTTCTTTTTGATCGGGTGGTAATTCGTTAACTATACTTTTGATGGATTTTTTAAAACGTTTGGTTTCTTCTGAGTCTGATTTATGATCCACTTGCTCAGGAATAATATCAAAAATACTCGTTTCTTCTCCTTCATCATTAATAACAACGGAAATGCTTGGCATTTTTTTAACCTTACGAAAATGATCGATAATTAAATTTTTAGCGATGCGTAAAACCCAAGGTAAAAACTTTCCTTCTTCGTTATATTGCTCACGTTTTAACGTAACAATGACTTTAAAAAACGTTTCCTGAAAAAAATCTTCAGCTAACGCTTTATTACGAATAATTAAATAGATGTATGAAAATATACGACGTTTGTGACGTTTGATTAAAATAGAAAGGCACTCTTCGTTACCATTCATATATAATTTTACCAACTCGTTATCTGTAAGAGATTGAAAAGACATGGGACTACTTTTTTAGTACAACAATAAATTAAAGTAGAAGTCTATTCAAATGTAGTTTTAGATTTTATAATACGTTATAAAAATAATGATTTTTAAATAAAATCAAATGTTAATTTGGGTAAAACTAGGGTTTTAATTATTAAAAGAAAGAACCTAATACGTGAAGTAATTTATCGATTTGGCTTTCCCATAATAATTTTGCGGAAATCTCGTCGGCTTTAGTATCGGCAAAATCGGTTACAATTAACGAAATATCATTCGTTAACTCATCTTTTTGAGTTCTGAATTCGAAATAACTACCATCGTTTTTATCTAACCATTGGTAACGAATATATAAAGGAGGTTGTTCTTTTACTAAACGAGCTTGTTGTGGTTGTCCATCCCAAGTAAATGTGAAAATACCATTACGGATATTTACATCATCACAAAACCACTCAGATAAACCACTTTCTGTACTCACAAATTCAAATACCATATCTTCCGAAGCTCTAATCACAAATTCCATTTCAAATTTACCTGCTGGTTCTTTGATGTTTTTCATTTGCGCGGCTTCATCAACACGAAACGTTGTAGGAGCAACAATAGGGGCTTTTGCTATAACTTTTTTAACTGCTTTTAGAGTTTTAGTAACAGGTTGTTTTACTACCACTGGTTTTTCAACCTTAGGAGCAACAACAGCAACTGGTTTAACTTCAACAGCTTTTTTCACTGGAGCAACTATCTTTTTAGCTACAACTTTTTTAGCTGGTTTAGCCTTAACTACAGGTTTCGCGATTTTTTTAGGAGCTACTTTTTTAGTAATAGCCTTTTTTACAATCTTTTTTGGAGCAGCAGCTTTTTTAACCACTTTTTTGGGAGCAGCTTTTTTTACTACTTTCGCTTTAACTATCTTTTTAGCAACTACCTTTTTCGGGGCCGCTTTTTTAGCAACAGCTTTTTTTACAACCTTTTTAGGAGTCGCTTTTTTAATAATTTTTTTAGCAACTGGTTTAGCAGCTACTTTTTTTACTGGTTTGGATTTTTTGGCAACAGCTTTCTTAACCACTTTTTTAGGTGCGGCTTTTTTAACTACTTTTTTAGGAGCAACTTTTTTTGCTGATACTTTTTTTCCTTTTGACGAATTCTTATTTTTTGTCGACATAACCAATATTTTTCGGAAAAATAGAAAAAATATTTTAATTAAAAGAAACTAATTTTAGTAAAAAGCACATATAATTATTAAAGCATCGATTTTTTAGAGTAAATCAACTAAAAAATTATCTTTGTCACACTTTTTATGCAAAATGTAATTTCCCTTTTACCTGATAGTGTAGCAAACCAAATTGCTGCAGGCGAAGTTGTGCAACGACCAGCCTCTATCGTGAAAGAATTACTCGAAAATGCCATCGATGCTCAGGCTACTTTTATAAAATTAATTGTAAAAGATGCCGGAAGAACCTTAGTTCAAGTCATTGATAATGGCTTAGGAATGAGTCCTGTAGATGCCCGTATGGCTTTTGAAAGACACGCGACTTCTAAAATTAAAAAGGCCGAAGATTTATTTCAGTTACACACCAAAGGCTTTAGAGGCGAGGCTTTAGCAAGTATAGCAGCCGTTGCCCAAGTTGAATTAAAAACCAAACGCCAAGAAGATATTGTTGGTCAATTAATTGAAATTGAAGGGAATAAGTTTATTAAACAAGAGGAATGTCAGGCTCCAACAGGCTCTTCCTTTAGTGTAAAGAATTTATTTTTTAATATTCCTGCTCGCCGTAATTTTTTAAAAGATGATAACGTTGAGTTAAAACATATTATTGATGAATTTGAGCGCGTTTGTTTGCCTCATCAAAACATACATTTTCAGTTTTTTAGTAATGGTAATGAGTTGTATAACTTACCACCAGCAACATTGATGGAACGCATTAATGGTTTGTTTAGTAAAACTTTACAAAGCAAATTAGTGCAGATAAACGAAACGACCGATGTTGTGAAAATTAGTGGCTATGTTGGTAAACCCGAAAATGCTAAAAAACGTCGTGGCGATCAGTATTTTTTTGTGAACCAGCGTTTTGTAAAAAGTCCTTATTTACATCATGCTATAGCAGAGGCTTATCGCGATTTAATTAATTCAGATTCGCATCCAGCATATTATTTATTTTTGGAGGTTAATCCCGAGAGTATTGATATTAATATACATCCTACTAAAACCGAAATTAAATTTCAGGACGAAAAAATAATTTATGCCTTGTTGCATAGCTCTGTTAAACGAGCTTTAGGTAAAGCTAATTTAGCACCCACTTTAGATTTTAATAGCGAAATGAGTTTTGAAATTGATTACTCGAAACGAGTACAAGCACCCACGGTAACTGTTAATCCAGATTACAATCCATTTAATTCGGATAAAAGTTCAGCAGGCTCATATTCTCAACCACAAAAAACTCCTACTCAAAAAAGCAATCAGCAGAGTTGGGAAAAACTGTATGATAATTACAACGATGCTAATTATAAACAAGAGTTAGATAATATGCAGCTTGAACAAAAAGCTGAGCAAAAACAATTAATAGAGCATCACTTAACCTATAAATATTTTCAGGTTTATAATAAATACATAGTTACTTCTCACGAAAATGGTGTGTTAGTCATAGATCAGCAACGAGCACACGAACGTATTTTATACGAACATTATATTGCCTCTAAGCAATTACAAAACGCTGCCTCACAACAAATTTTGTTTCCGGCTACAATGGAGTTAACGCCTAACGATTTTCATTTAATTTCGGATTTAACACCTCATTTTAAATCTTTAGGTTTTGATATAGAGCCTTTTGGTAAAAACACAATTGTAGTTCAAGGTACTCCCGCAGAATTAGGAGAATTTAACACTCAAGAAATGATTGAAAGCATTTTAGAAAGTTATAAATTAAATACCTTTGACACGAAGATGGATCCCTTTGAAAATATGTGTAGGAGTATGGCAAAAAGTGCTTGTATTAAAAATGGGAAGCAATTAGAGGACGAGGAAATCAATTTAATTGTGGAGCATTTATTTTTGTGCGAAAACCCGATGTATAGCCCTAATGGAAAATCCATTATTATGGAAGTTAGTAAATTAGATTTAGAAGCTTTTTTTAAAAAATAATTAAGATGAGTTATCAAGAATTTAAACCACGTCAGTTTCAGGAATTACCAACGGTTGTAAAAAATATTTTAATCATCAATGTTGTATTATTTGCAGCTAAGTTTTTCTTAGCCAATACCATTAACCTTGATCAGTATCTAGATTTATTTCCAATAGGAAGTTCTGCATTTAAGCCCTATCAGTTCGTGACGTATATGTTTATGCATGCTGATATATCGCATTTGTTTTTTAATATGTTGGCGTTATATATGTTTGGTTCAATACTCGAAAATTTATGGGGACCAAAGAGGTTTATCAACTATTATTTATTATGTGGTTTAGGTGCGGCTGCATTACAGTTAGTGATTAGTAATTTTAATAATCAATATACGGTGTTACTTGGCGCATCTGGAGCTGTTTTTGGTTTGTTGGTTGCTTATGCAATGATTTTTCCGAATACCGAACTTCAACTTTATTTTTTTATTCCCGTAAAAGCAAAGTACTTAGTAATAGGTTATGCGTTGTATGAATTAGTATTAGGATTAATGGACAGCACAGGCGATAATGTAGCTCATTTTGCTCATTTAGGTGGGTTGGCTGTTGGTGTAGTAATTATGCTCATCTGGAAAAAAAACCGAGATTTCTTTTTTTAAATAATGTTTGATAAAATTAAATACGAGCTTCAAAAAAATAATAGCATTACCATATTGGTTGTTATTAATGTACTGTTGTTTTTTATTATTAATGTTAGCGAACACATTTTTAAATTTAATTTAATCCCTTATTTAGCTCTTCCATTAAATTTTTCGGAGTTTATTATTAAGCCTTGGACTATTATAACCTATATGTTTTCGCACGAGGGTTTTGGCCATGTGTTTTATAATATGATACTGTTATACTTCACCGCTAAAATATTTACTAATTTTTTATCCGAACAAAAATTAGTGTTTGTGTATTTATGGAGTGGTGTAGCTGGGGGATTACTATTGTTGATGTTAGGCGTTTTATTCCCTAATTCTTTTAACGGAAGTTTTTTAGTGGGTGCATCGGCAGCTAGTATTGGTGTTGTGGCAAGTCTTGGATTTATTATACCTGAATTACAAATTCATTTGTTTGGTATTTTCGAAATGCGTTATAAATATTATGCTTTATTGATTTTTGTGATGTTTACCATTATTGATTTTACTATTAATACTGGAGGAAAAATATCTCATTTTGGCGGGGCCTTTTTTGGATTATTTTTCGGGTATATGTTAAAAAATGGTAAAGATATTACTCAAACCATTACTTTTAAAGCTAAGCAAAAAAAGCATCTTAAAGTGGTTCATAAAAACACTTCAATAATAACAAATACCAGCTCCATAGCCAATCAAGCAACCATTGATGAGCTATTGGATAAAATATCAACTAATGGTTACGAAAACTTAACAAAGGAAGAAAAAGAGCTGTTGTTTAAACTTTCGCAAAAAAAATAGGCACATTATTTGAAAATTTATTTTAACTTGTAACTATTATATATGTTTAAAATAAGCCTACTAATATTCATTTCTGTATTTTCTTTTCATTCGTATGCTCAGTCATCAAAGCATTATGAAATTGAAGATGCTAATGAGCATTTTAAACATAATAACTTTCAAATGGCTTTACCTATTTATAAAGAGCTATTAAAAAAAGACAAAAACAATTTCGACATACAATATAAAATAGCTCAGTGCTATTTAAACACTCACATTAACAAACCTGAAGCTATTAAATATTTGGAATTTTGTTCTAAAGATTCTAAAGCTAATTATGAAGTATGGTTAAAATTAGGACAAGCTTATCGTTTAAC
The DNA here is from genome assembly GCA_043719555.1 of Bacteroidota bacterium. Lineage (GTDB taxonomy): Bacteria > Bacteroidota > Bacteroidia > B-17B0 > Aurantibacillaceae > UBA4416. The sequence continues at coordinate 19,106 of JAYSTR010000126.1, forward strand.
GTATAAATTTGATTTAGCTATTAAAGCCTTTGATAAATGCTTAAAATTAGACTCTAAAAAGAAAAAGCAAATTGATAGAGAAGTTCAAATTTGTAATAATGCTATTAGTTTATATCTTGAACCTAAAAATGTAACATTTACTAATTTAGGAAAAGAAATAAATTCTGAGTTTGCCGATTACTATCCATTTATAACACAAGATGAATCATTTTTGGCATTTACAACACGTCGTAAAGGTCAAACAGCGGGGCGTTTGGAAATGGATGGCTATTATGCATCGGATGTATATGTGAGTAAAGTTGAAAACGGAAAGTGGTCTAAAGCTGAAAATGCAGGTACAAAAATAAATTCATCTTTAGATGAACAAGTTGTTGGTTTAAAAGCGGATGGATCTGAAATGATGGTTTATGTGGATCATATTGATGTGTATGGTGATATTTATACTTCTGTTAAAAAAAATGGCTTATACCAAAAGTATGTAACTATGGGCGAAATGATTAATGAAAAAATTGAGCATTCGGGTTCCTTAAGTCCAGATGGTAAAACATTATTTTTTGTGAGAGGAGAAGATAGAGAAGCACAAACAGATATTTTTATGTGTCGTAAATTACCGAATGGTAATTGGGGCACACCTTACAAATTAGGGCCAGAAGTTAATACAGAATATCACGAAGATTTTCCGTATTTATCTACAGATGGTGTTACACTTTACTTTTCATCAGAAGGTCACAACACCATGGGAGGCTTTGATTTATTTAAAAGTACCTGGAATCCTGAAACGAATGAATGGACGAAGGCTGAAAATTTAGGCTACCCGGTAAACACAACTGATGATGATAGAAGTATTAGTTTAACGCCCGATAATAGAGTGGGGTATATTAGTGCGATGAGACCTGGCGGACAAGGGGATTTAGATATTTATCGTTTAAAATTTAATGATGAAAATCAAAAATTAACACTGTATTTAGGATATATTGAATTAGGAGATAGTCTTATTAATAAACCAACCGATTATACAGCCAACATTACTGCTATTAATCCTGTTAATAACGAAGAATTTAGTTTTGCACCAAACCCTAAAAACGGAAAATTTATAATGGCCTTGCCAGCTGGAACATTTAATATTACCGTAGCGGCAGATGGTTATTCGGATTATATTGATAAAGTAACTATTCCTGAAATTGGCCCACCAATAATTACCGAAGAAAAAAAGAATTATAAATTAGCCAAAAAATAATGTTTAAATCAGGGTTACGACTTGTTATATTTCAGTTGTTTTTTTTTGTAAATGGTAATTCTCAATCATTTCAAATTGGTGTTTTAAAATACAATGGTGGCGGAGATTGGTATGCAAATCTTGAAACATCTGTTCCTAATTTAATTAAATACTGTAATCAAACTTTAAAAACGAACATTAATCCTGAGCAAGCTATAGTGGATGCAGGTAGTAGTGAAATTTTTAATTATCCCTTTGTGCACATGACTGGGCACGGAAATGTTATTTTTTCGAACTCGGAAATTGAAAATTTACGTAGATACTTATTGGGCGGTGGTTTTTTACACGTATCAGATAATTATGGCATGGATGCTTTTATACGTATCCAATTAAAAAAAATATTTCCAGAGTTAGATTTGGTAGAGTTACCTTTTTCGCACCCCATTTATCATCAAAAATTTAATTTTGATAAAGGCTTACCCAAAATACACGAGCACGATAGTAAAGCACCACAAGGGTTTGGCTTAATTTATAAAGGACGATTAATTTGTTTTTATGATGTTGAGTGTGATTTAGGCGATGGCTGGGAAAGTTATGAAGTTCATAAAGATGGCCCGGAAGCTCGCGAAAAGGCTTTGAAAATGGGAGTTAATATTATTACTTACGCCTTTACAAATAAATAAGTTCAATTAAATTATAGGTAAATGATTACTTCTATTTACGAAGACGATATTCTATTAGTCTGCAATAAACCTGCAGGCTTAATGGTGGAGCCTGATAGGAATAATCACCCTAATTTATTACAAAACGTTAAAGCTTATTTAAAAAAAATAACTGGTGATAAATTACCCTATGCGCAACATTTACATCGTTTGGATAGACCTGTAAGTGGAGTTGTATTGTTTGTTAAACAAAAACAATACCTCCGAAATTTGAGCGAGCAATTTGCTCAACGCCAGGTATCAAAATATTACGTTGCTTTAACTGATAAAGCTCCAATTCAAACGGTGACTTCTAGCACCTCAATCGCCAGCTCAAATAACTCATTTACTCTATTAGAACAGTGGCATCGAAAAGAAAAAAAGAAAGCGGTGTTAGTGCCCGAAGGCACTGAGTTTGCAGAACGTGTTAAATTAGAGTATCATGTTTTAGCATTTGGAGATAATTATTTGTGGCATATTAAATTACATACGGGTAAGTATCATCAAATTAGAGTTCAATTAGCAAGCCTTGGCTGCCCGATCATTGGTGACGAGTTATATGGCTCAACAAAATTATATAAACCAAATGCAATTGCTTTACATGCCGAAAAATTAATCATTACTCATCCAATAACTGGTAAAGTATTGGAGTTTACGGTTGATGCGAATTTTTCTTTATAGGCTTTTAACAATCAAGCGTTTACACTAAGTATTTTAAACGCATTATTTACAATTTAATTTATACTAACTTTGCTGAATGAAATTTAGTGAGTATCGCATATTACCTGAAATTAAAGAAAGCCTTGAAGAGTTAGGATTTAAACGTCCTACCGATATTCAATTTAAAGCCATTCCCAATATATTAAATGGGGAAGATGTGTTGGCTATTGCCCAAACAGGTACTGGTAAAACCGCAGCTTTTGCTATCCCTATTATTCATCAAATTGTTTCTTATGGTGTTAATCGGGGAGTGCAAGCCATTGTTATGGTTCCCACTCACGAATTGGCTATACAGATAACCGAAGTGTTTGATAAATTAGCAAAGCATACCAACTTAACAACGCTTGCTTTATTTGGCGGTGTTGATCAGGATCCTCAAATAGACACCTTGCAACGTGGTGTTGATGTGGTAATTGCAACGCCAGGCCGTATGTTTGATTTAGCGAGTCAAAAACATTTGATATTAACCGATATACAAACTTTGGTTTTAGATGAAGCCGATTTAATGTTGGATTTAGGATTTTATAATGACATTAAAGATTTAATAAAATATTTACCACGCAATCGTCAAACGTTATTTTTCTCGGCAACGATTAATGAAAAAATAAAAAACTTAGCTTATAGTTTAGTTCGTTCGCATGCTATCCGTATACAAATTTCACCTAAGGATCCGGTTTCAAAAAATGTAACACACTCGGTAATGTTTGTATCGATGGATGACAAGCGTTTTTTTTTAGAGCGCATTGTAAATGAAAATCCTGATAAGAAAATTTTAGTTTTTGTGCGAACGAAAGTCCGTGCCGAAAGAGTTTTTGAAGCGATGAAGCGCGTAAACATTAATTGTGTGACCATGCATGGTGGTAAAGATCAGGATAATCGTTTGGAGGTAATGCAACAATTTAAAACGGGCGAGGTTAAGTTGCTAATTGCTACAGATATTAGTGCGCGTGGTGTTGATATTGCTAATGTGGATTATGTAGTGAATTATGATTTACCTGATGTATCCGAAAACTATGTTCACAGAGTAGGGCGTACAGGTCGTGGAACTCAAAAAGGTGCAGCAGTTTCTTTTTGTAGTCCTGAGGAATTGCCAACCTTAAAAGAAATTGAAGCGTTTATGAATAAAGATATTAATGTACTACACGTTGATAAAGCCGATTATAGTGAGACGCTTGCTTTAACAGATGATGTGAATGATAATTGGAAACAATTATTACGCGAAGCTGAAAAAGAAGATGTGGTAATTAATAAACTTAAAAAGAAGAGAAAGAAAAAATAATTTTTTCGTTAAAAATAATGACTCCTTCTTTAGATACGTTAAGTGCTGCTGAAACTGCTGCAAAAATTATTAATCAAACTAACAAACCTGTTTTTTTAACTGGTAAGGCTGGTACAGGCAAAACCACTTTTTTACGCCATATTATTGAGCATACACATAAAAACGCCATCATTGTTGCGCCTACAGGTATTGCTGCTATTAATGCTGGTGGTGTAACGATTCATTCGCAATTTGGTATTCCGTTTGGCGCTTTTATTCCTGATAGTAATTTTAAATTTGATAACGCTTATCTCAAAATAAATACACCGCATAGTTTAATTAAGCATTTAAATATGCGCGAACAAAAACGACGTGTATTGCAAGAGCTTGAATTATTAATTATTGACGAAGTAAGTATGCTTCGCGCTGATATTTTAGATACTATAGATTTAGTTTTAAAAACCATTCGTAAGCAAACTCACAAACCTTTTGGTGGTGTGCAAGTTTTGTTTATTGGCGATTTAATGCAACTGCCACCTATTGTAAAAGACGATGAATGGAATATTTTACGGCAATATTATAACAGCATTTATTTTTTTGATGCGAAAGTATTAAGCCATAATAAACCTGTATTGATTGAGCTTGATAAAATTTATCGTCAAACGGATACAACGTTTATTGATTTATTAAATAACCTTCGTAATAATGCTGTTACTCAAGCTAATATTGATTTATTAAACTCGTATTATAATCCAAATTTTGATGCAACAAAATCTTTAAATACGATTACATTAACGACACACAACAATATTGCTGATAATAAAAACAAGCAAGCTTTGCAATCGTTATCTGGTAAATCTTATTTTTTTAATGCTGCTGTTAATGGAGAGTTTAACGAATCTGCTTTCCCTGTAGAAGGAACTTTAGAATTAAAAGTTGGCGCTCAAATAATGTTTATTAAAAATGATATTAGCGGGAAACAATTATATTTTAATGGAAAAATAGGAATCGTATCTAAATTAAACGACAAAGAGATTGAAGTAGATTTTAATGATGGCTCAAAACCTTTTTTTGTAGAAAACTATAAATGGGAAAACATTAAATACGATTTAAATCCTGCAACCAACGAAATAGAAGAAAATATAGTGGGCGATTTTGTGCATTATCCTATTAAATTAGCGTGGGCTATTACAGTGCATAAAAGCCAAGGGTTAACATTTGAAAAAGCAATACTTGATATTAATAGAGCCTTTGCTCCTGGGCAAGTTTATGTAGCATTGTCGCGTTTAAAATCCTTAGATGGATTAGTGCTAACATCGCCGATACAATTTAATGTCATTTCTCAAGATAAATTATTAATGGATTATACCGTTAATAAATCGCCGTTAACTGAAATACAACAATTAATTGGAAATGAAACAAAATTATTTTTAAAAAATATGCTTCTTAAGGCGTATGATTTTAATTGGTTATTTATTAGTTTAACATACCACGCAAATTCATATACGGCTACCGAAAATAAATCGGCCAAGCAAAGACACGAAGATTGGGCAAAATCTTTACTTGAAAAAATTGAACCGTTAAAACTTAACGCAGATAAATTTATGAATCAAGTGCTGGGAATATTCGAAAATCAATCAAATGAATATTTACAGACGATTGAAGTAAGAAATAACTCAGCTAAAAATTATTTTTATCCACCATTAAAAGAAATTTCTAAAACCATCTTAATTCATATAGAAAAACTAAAAGATGAAAAACAAGTTAAAACCTATTTAACCGAGTTACTCGAATTAGAATCGATTGTTTACAAACAACTAATTTACATTGATAAGGTTACCTATTGTATTGATGCTATCAATCATAATAAAACATTTGATAAGCGAGATTTTAAAAATAGTTTTAATCAGAATGAGAGGTTGGAATTAGTGAAGCAAAGTGCTGTGGACGCACAAAAAGCTGATGCCGAAAGTTTTTCATTAAAAAGTAAGATTTCTAAAAATTCATCTTCTTCAAAAAAGCCTTCATCAAAAAAAGAAAAACCCGACACTAAAGTTTTAACCTTTGAGTTATATAAAGTTGGTAAAACTATTATTGAAATCGCTCAAGAGCGTTCATTAACGGTTAATACCATTGAAAAACATTTGCACCATTATATTAGTTTGGGTTTAATACCCGTAACTAACTTTATAACACAAGCTAAACACGAATATATTTTAAGTGAACGAACAAAGCTTGATAATACTAACAGTACCACGCAATTAAAGGCTGTGTTAGGCGATGAGTATACTTACTCCGATATTAGTTTTTCGTTAGCTACTCAAAAGCTACTTTAGTAAATATTGGATAATTGACTAAATACAATGTTAGCTATACATTAATTTTTTATTGAATTTAATAAAATATAGATAATATTTAATTAATACTCAGTAACACTACTTTCTATAATTTTGCTTTGGGCGTATAAGCCTAAAGTGATAAACCTATAAGAGTTTTTTGATCATCAAAAAATAATCCGAAACCACTTTAAATAGTTAAACAATAACTTATTTAATGATGGGAATTTCTTTTTTTAATGGTAATGTTAGAGGAGTATTTAAACTTTTACTTTGCAACATTATAGTAATTTTGTTTTTTATATGCAACCCATTAAAGGCGCAGGTGTATATTAATGAAATTATGGTAAATCCTTCTGGTGCAAATGATGGAGCTAATATGCCAAATACCTCCGAATGGATAGAACTATATAATGGTTCATCCTCGTCTGTAAATATTGGATGTTGGGTGATAACTGACGGCGATTTTGCAGTTACATTTCCTTCAGGAACATCCATATCAGCAGGAGGTTTTTATACTATAGCAAGTGCAACTGGTAGTGGGTTATCTCCAAATTTAGATTGGGCAACGTGTGGCTGTACAACAAATAATCCTGCTGCGAATGGATCTTTATCAGGCAATCAAGTCGGAATTTTAACTAATGGTGCAGAGCAAGTGTTATTATATAATAGTAGTAATATAATTGAAGATGCAGTTATATGGGGGGGAGGTCAATTTCCTGCAGGTGCTTTAACTCCTACGGTTAACGCTTTTGGTTCGTGTATTTCAAGAACATTGAGTATACCATCAACAACCCTTGGTATTTATGAAAATATTGGAACGAGTTTAGATGGAGTAGCTAAAGAAAGAGATTATGATGGAAGTGTAAGTTGGCAAAACACTGTTACTCATTCTTTTGGAATATCTAACGGAGTAAATCCTTTGCCGATTTCCTTAATTAGTTTTATTGCTAATTTAAAAAACAAATACGTTGAATTAAACTGGATTACAGCAATGGAAACAAACAATGATTATTTTACTATAGAAAGGAGTATTAACGGAATTGTGTTTGAAGAAGTAAGTAACGTTTATAGTAAAGGAAATTCAAATGAGGTATTAAATTATTCTATTTCAGATTTTAATCCTTATGATGGCATTTCATATTACCGATTAAAACAGACAGATTTGGATGGTAATTATACTTACTCTAATATAGTTTCAGTAGAAAATAGTATTAAAATTATTATTGATGTATACCCAAACCCAACGATAGATGGAAAGATACATATCTTAATAAATAACGAAACGCATTGCAGTCTTGAGATCTTTGATAGTGCTGGTAATTTACTTCAAAAGAAAACTTTAAACTCTGTTAGTTCTGAGGTAAATATTTCGAGTTACG
>JAYSTR010000127.1:0-10116 GCA_043719555.1 Bacteroidota bacterium
GGCTGTATTGATGACATCTGAAATAGATTTTTTTTGAGCAAAATTAGCTACCTGTCCATCAAAACCGTAGGATAAATGACCAAGTTCGCAACTATTATTTTTTAAATTAAATAAGGTAGCACCAATAGTTAAAGGAAATACAGAATTAATGGTTTTATTATTAATTACTTGAATTAATTCGGCACTTAATAAGGTTTGATTAACGGTTTTGAAATCAGTTTCAGAAATAGAAACGTGTTGTTTTGCACTAATAAAACAAGGGTAGTTATCGTAAGCGGTTGTAATTTTTATCCAATCATCACCTGGCTCTTCAATAGTATAGGTTTCTCCAAATAATAATTGAGTAACCATTTCGCTGGTGCTAGCAGCATCTTTGCGACAAGGGATTACACTTAAGGTACAAATTCCGTAATTCATAGTTTAAAAATAATGGGTTAATGATTATTAAATGGATTGCTGTTGAAATAGTTATGCACCGGTATATATTAATTAAATTGAGATCTAGTTTTAGAAATTCTGAATTTAACGTAATTAGTTTATCTTTGTTTTTACATAAAAAATCAATGCAAGTATTACTAACAACACTAAATGCTAAATACATTCACACCAATTTAGCTATCCGATTATTATACTCTTTAAATAAAGATTATGAGGGATTGCAATGGAAAGAATTTACCATTAAAGAAGATAAAGATGATATCAGTAATTACTGCGCAAAATTTGATATAGTAACTTTTAGTTGTTATATATGGAATATTACCCCAACACTTGAAGTTGCTAAAAAAATAAAACAAAAAAATCCGAACACAAAAATACTTTTAGGTGGCCCTGAGGTTAGCTACGAATACAATGATATAATAACTTTATCCGAAATAGATTATATTATTATTGGCGAAGGAGAAATTCCATTTAAAGAGTTTTTAGATAGTTACCCAAATATTGGCCTTGTGACAAACTTAGTTCACAAACAAAATAACGAGGTTAAGTTAATTGAAAAATCAGCGATGTTTGATTTAAAAAATTACCAGGATATTATGCCTTATGCATATGATAAACCTGAGGATTTATTTAATAAGGTATTGTACATCGAAACATCGCGTGGTTGCCCTTATAAATGCGAATTTTGTTTAGCGAGTTTAGATAATAAAGTTCGCTATTTACCTATAGATAGTATTAAAGCGACGTTGTTGTTTTTAATGCAAAACGGACGAGTTATTAAATTTTTGGATAGAACGTTTAACATTAAACGCGATTTTACGATTGATATTTTTACGTTTATTTTGGCCAACTATAAACCAGGAAATGTGTTTCAGTTTGAAATTACGGCTGATATTTTACATCCTGATATTATTGATTTCATTCATAAAAATGTGCCTGATGGGTTGTTTAGATTTGAGATAGGGATACAAACGGTTAATCAAAAAGCAAACTTAGAAGTTAGTAGAAAACAAAATTTCGAAAAAACGAAATCTATCATCAATCAACTTTCCTATAAAGTGGAAATGCATTTAGATTTGATTGTAGGTTTAGCCTTAGATTATTTTGAAGATATTAAATATAGTTTTGAAGAGGTATTTAAACTTCATGCTCCTGAATTACAATTGGGGTTCTTAAAATTTTTAAAAGGCACACCAGTTCGTGATAAATCAGATAAACATGGTTTTGTGTATGATCCCATGCCGCCCTATCAAATTATTGAAAGTAATTATTTAAGTAAATTTGAATTAGAACAAATAGTTGTTTTAGAAAATGCCTTAGAAATATATTGGAATAAAAACCGTGCTCAGCATACTTTAAAATATATAACACAAAACTACAGTAGCTTTGATTTTTTATTAGGCTTAGGATTGGAGTTTAATAAAGAGAAAGATTTTCATAACTATACCTTAAATGATGTGTATTATGCCATGGAACGGTTTATTAATGCTAATTACCCAAACGATACTATTTTAAAACAATTAATGGCGATTGATTATTATTTGCAATATAAAATTAAACCTAAGCAGTTGTTTATTGAAGAGTTAGATAAAGATCAGAAATTTGCGATTATAGATCAGCAACAATTAAATCATCATAAGTATCGTTACACGGTTTTTATTCTTGATTTCAATTTTGAGATTTTTGATACTGAAAATAAAATCGTGAAAGAGAATTATGTATTTATTGCTGAATATAATGGACAGAGCAAGCCGCATTATGTTAAACAAACTGTTTTAATTTTATAATAGTTGTGTTATTAAAGATTTACAATCAATACAAATACCAAATAGGATTACTGTTAGTTATTTTAGTTTGTTATTGGCCATTTACATTTTTTGTTAACGCTCTTATTTTCGACAATATTGACGTAGCTTTGCCTACTAAATATTTTGCAGGAACCTGTCTGCAAAATGGGCTTTTACCATTGTGGAATCCATATCAAATGTGGGGTTTCCCTGCACATGCCGATTTACAATATACCAACTGGAATTTTGAAGTATTAATTATTGGAATTATTTGTGGCTACGATTATGTTGTACTCCATATTTTGTTTATTTTTTATTTATTTATTGGGTCGCTTGGAATGTTTTATCTGAGCAATCATTTTTCTAAAAATAAACAAGTTTCCTTTTTTGTTGCACTTATTTATGTGTTAGGCGGCATATTCATTTCGCATTCCCAGTCCTTAGTTGCTATCTTAGGACTAGTATTTTTACCTTTTGTAATGTTGTCGTTTTTTAAATGGCTTACAACTCCCAATTTAAAACAAAGTGCTTTTTTATCTTTAAGCGTATATTTTTTGGGAACAATGGGTTATCAGGCTTTTGTATTTATCATTTTTCCTTTTATAGTAATATTATACATACAGCAATTACTTACACTTTATAAGAAACAAAAGACACGCGAAATCAAACAATTGTTAATTTATACAAGCATATCTATTGTTTTTTTATGTGTCCTATTTTTGCCAATTGTTGTTACCCAAATTCAATCAAAGCCATTTGTGCCAAGGCTAAATGGAATGTCAGTTAACGAGGTTATGGGTAATCCATTTACTCCAATGTGTTTGATATCCTTTATTAATCCTGTCATAGTATTGTTGAATAATCAGTGGTTTGAAACAGATATCGCAATGCGTAATATTTTTATTGGAATTGTACCGTTTATGTTTCTTGTACTATCATTATTTAAAAAACAAAAAAACACATTTGATTACACCTTATTAATATTTGCAATTATTTATTTATTGGGTTCATTTGGCGATGTAACACCTGTGCGTGCTATTATGTATTATGTTTTACCTGGATTTAATTTATTTCGATTTCCAGCTATTTTACGTGTGGCTGCTTTGTTATGTATGTTATGTTATTTTTCTTTTAACTATCAAACTGTTATTTATCTATTTAAAAGCAAAGTCAGTAAAATAATTCAGTTCTGTATAATTGGATGTTTGTCTATAAGTGTAATTGCAAGCTTTCTATTAATAGAAAATTGGCAATTGTTTAATAATTTAAGCTATAATATTAATAATACTGTTTTAAAAACATCTGTGCCTGAGTTGAGTTTTTATGTTTCTGTTATTTTATTGATACTTACATTAATATCGTTTAAGCAACTACGTAAAATAGATAATATTTTTTCTAAAAAAATAGTGATGCTTTTAGTTATTGAGTTTTTAATAATTATATCAATAGTTGGTCAGTTTAATATTTTCTCAAGTGCTAATCCTTCTTTAATACAACATAATTTTGATAAATTCACTAAGCATTTTCCTAATCCTTCAACTGACGTAACATCGTATTCTAATTATCAAAATACCAATTTATACGGCTTTTGGAAAAACACTGGTGCATTTAAAAAGCAAGCGGTTATAGGCGATGAGTGGACATCCTATAGTTTTTTGAATTATAATAAATTAATTGATAGCAATGTTTTCATAAGAGATTCTCTATCTAGTTATCCGTTTATTTATTTTTCAAACCAGTTGCAAAATGAACAAGTGATTGTTATGCCTATTGATACCAGTAAAACGTTTTTAAGACAAACGTTTCATCCAAAAAAAGATGTTGGTACATATAGTATTGAGAATTATGAACCAACTCATATTGTGCTAAATTGTGATATAAAAGAAAATGGTTCTATTAATATTCAGCAAGCTTATTATAACGGTTGGCATGCAAGTATTGATAACAAAGAAGTTTCCATTAATTGGAATGCAGGATTGCTTATGAGTTTACCAATAGAGATCGGTAAACATAGAGTTGAGTTTCATTATGTCAACAATTCATTTACAATTTCTTTAATAATGAGTTTGCTACTAGCTTGCTTACTTATATTTTATTATTTACATAAGAGTTATATGGATAAAAAACACCTTAGATTTATTTCCATTCTGTGGTTAATGTTTATATTATTTTTGGTTTTTAAATATTTTTATAATGCAAAAAACCAAAACCGAAAAACCAGCAATGAGATTGTTTTGAATAATAATCAACCAACTAAAAAAATATTTGATTTTACTAATTCTACTGATATTCTTAAAGCCATTAATTTGCTGAAAGAAAACAATGCATCTTATTCGTATCATTGGGAAAATTATTACAACTCTCCCGAATTATTTTATTTAATGAATGTGCCACCTGATTCTATTGATCAATATAATAAAGATTTAACTGGTGACGCTAAACTAAATTCCACAAAAACACACACAAGTGAACAAACTATTGTTTTCAATACAACATACAAAAATCCGAATGTAATTGATACAATAAACAACGCGCTAATTTTGAAGGCAGATGTGAATCAGTACTCAGAAGCATTTACGTTGAGTACTGAAAAAAAACGTGAAGAAATTTTCGGAAAAATAGTTCTGAAAAACACTCAAACTTCTAATGTATTAGCTTCTTGTATCTTAAACGAAAAAACTCCAACAGAAAAGGCGTTGTACTTTCCTTTAAATAAATATTTAGTTAATGATACTAGTTACCAAACTGTACCTTTTATCTTCGATTTAAAAAATGCGGATTTAAAAGAAATTAAAACCGCGAAAGTTTTTTTAATGAATATGAGTAATAATAAGGTTTTAATTAAGTCTATAGAAATTAATTAATTACGCTTAAAACTTAAACGTTCACCATTTTTTCTTTCATTAAATACGCCATTGTCATATACTAAATGACCACTTACAAAGGTTTTAGCAATTTGCGAATTAAAGGTTGTTCCTTCAAACGGACTCCATTTACATTTGTATAATAAAGACGCATTAGTTACCTCAGTTTTTTTAGTTAAATCTACTAACACTAAATCTGCAAATTATCCCTCTCGTATATAACCGCGTTTTTCAATATTAAAAATATCAGCTACATTATGACTCATTAATCGTGCAATTTTATCTAAAGTGATTTTACCCTGCTTGTAAAACTCCAACATGGCTAATACACTGTGTTGTACTAATGGCCCACCGCTAGGAGCTTGTAAGTATGGTAATTGTTTTTCTTCTAATGTATGGGGAGCGTGATCTGTGGCTACTACATCAATGCGCCCATCCAATATCGCTTTAAAAATATTTGCTCTGTCGTATTCTGTTTTAACTGATGGATTCCATTTGATGAAATTTCCTTTGGTTTTGTAATCATCATCATTAAACCATAAATGATGGATACAAGCTTCGGCTGTAATTCGTTTTTGTTTTAAGGGCGTTGTGTTATTAAATAGTTCTAACTCCTTAGCAGTTGAAATATGTAAAATATGTAAACGGGTATTGTGTTTTTTTGCTAAAGCAACAGCCATAGAGGATGATTGATAACAGGCTTCTTCGTTACGAATAATAGGGTGAAAATAAGTTGGTAAATCTTCTCCATATTCTTCAATAATACGTTGTTGATTTAATTTAACCAATGGATCATATTCACAATGAGTTGCAATAAGTGTATTAGCTTGTGAGAAAAATCCTTCAAGTGTTTTTGTATTATCCACTAGCATATCGCCAGTTGATGAGCCCATAAATAATTTTAAACCACAAACTGTTTTGTAATCTACTTTTAAGGTTTCTTCTAAATTACCGTTAGTTCCGCCCATATAAAATGAGTAGTTAGCTAAGGAGCAAGCTTTAGCGCGATCGTATTTTTTTTCTAATTCTATTATCGTAACTGATTGAGGATTTGTATTCGGCATTTCCATGAAGGATGTAACGCCACCAGCAACCGCAGCTTTTGCTTCAGTGTAAATTTCTCCTTTGTGTGTTAAGCCGGGTTCTCTAAAATGTACTTGATCATCAATAGCTCCAGGCATCAATACTAAACCTTCGGCATCTATTATGGCAGCTGTTTCGTCGGTAATATCTTTATCAATCTGAACAATAAATTGCCCGTCAATTAAAATATCTGAAACAAATAATTCATCTTCATTAACAATCGTTGCGTTTTTTATCAGTGTTTTTGCCATTTTTAGAGTCGGTTTTACGACTCTAAAATAGTAATTTCTACTTTAGCCAAACCTGATTTTAAAAAATTTAATTGTTTGGCCGCTTTTGTAGTTAAATCAATAGTTCTTTTTGATTTTTGTGGTAAACGATCATTAATAGTTACAATAACCGTTGAATCATTTTTTAAGTTTCGCACCATCACTTTTGTACCGAATTTTAAATGTTTGTGAGCTGCTGTTAAACCAGTATTCGAAAAAATTTGCCCAGAGGATGTTTTACGACCATTAAATTTATTAGCATAAAAACTTGCTAAACCCTTTACAGGTCCAGCTGATTTAGTACTAGTTGAATCTTGTGTTGTGAAACTGTAACTAAAAACTATAATCACAGTTATAAATATGAATTTTAATACTCTCATTATTCAAAACTAAACCATTAATCAATCCGAGCCATCACTTTTTCGACCAAATACCTAAAAGGTTAACATCTCTTAACAGAAATATTAAAATAAACGAGCATAAAAAACGCTTATAAAATATCAGTAAAATAGTATATTAGCGACGGCTTATGAGCAAACAAGTAGTAATAATTCCTACCTATAATGAGATCGAAAACATTGAAAAAATGATTCGTACTGTTTTTGCTTTGTCCGAAGTTTTTGAATTATTAATTGTAGATGATGGTTCGCCAGATGGTACAGCTAATAAAGTAAAAGATCTTCAAAAAGAATTCCTTAATGTTTTGCATCTTGAGGAACGTAAAGGAAAATTAGGTTTAGGTACAGCATATATTCATGGCTTTAAATGGGCATTAGCGCGCGATTACGATTTTATTTTTGAAATGGATTGTGATTTTAGTCATAATCCCAATGATTTAATCCGATTATTAAATGCTTGTAAAAATGGAGCTGATGTTGCCGTTGGTTCTCGTTATTGTACTGGTGGAAAAGTTAGTAATTGGCCTATAGGTCGTATTTTGATGAGTTATTTTGCCTCGGTTTATGTACGTATGATTTTGTGGATAGATGTGAAAGATACAACAGCAGGTTTTAAATGTTATAACAAAAAAGTATTGCAAACCATTGATTTAGATGCGGTACGTTTTATGGGTTATGCATTTCAAATTGAAATGAAATACCGAGCCATTAAAAAAGGTTTTAAAATAGTTGAGGTACCTATTATGTTTACTGATAGGGTTTTAGGCGTAAGTAAAATGAGTACTAAAATTTTTAAAGAAGCGTTTTTAGGGGTTTTGCAAATGCGTTTTGCGAGGTATTAAATAATTTTATAATTTGGGTATAACAAAAAAGCAGTTCGTTTGAACTGCTTTTTTGTTATCAAAAATTTGAAAGTTTATTAAAACTTGTATGTAAATCCAACAGCTAAGGCTTGTTTAAATTGAATATCTGGGCCTACAGTTCCTTTTTGATCACCAGAACTTCTTAAAACTTTAATATCATCATCATATAATAACTGAGTTGACAATGTTGCCGAAATAAACTTATTTACTTTAAAGGTTGTTAAAGTTGTCCAGTTAACATCTACATTTTGTGGGTTATGCAAGTAGTTTGTAAATAATTCCAATACCGTTAGAAAGGTAATATTATCCATTACTTTGGTTTGATATTGTGCCTTTAAATATGCACCAAATTCTTCGCGGTGTAATTTATACTCTTTTGAAATTAAGCCTGTATTCAAATCGTATTCACGTTTTTGAACTCCAAATGCTCCTGCTTTTGCTAATGTAGTATCATTTACAATAGTAAATTTTCCAGTAATTGGAGATATAAATAATGAAAAATTATCGTTTGGTTTATAATCTAAACCTATTGATGCTAATGCATAGGCTGGAGCCATAAAACGAGATATATAAATAGAATCGTTTGGATAGTTATAACCATTAGCAAATTGAGATCTAAAATCTAACAAGCCTGAATAATACCATTTTTTAAAAGCATGACGGCCATATTTAGACGTGAATTGAATCCTATCATCATTTTTAAGCCATTTTACACTTTGTCCTTGTCTAATAACTCCATAAGCTAATTCTAAAGAGTTATCCCAGGTTGATTTTCCTTTTTTGTATTTAGCGAAAACACTAACTAATGCGCCTATTGAAATTGAATTATTGCCGCCTGCCGACCAGTTTGTTAACGAAACTTGCTGTCCGTTAATTGAAATAACACCGCCAAGTTTCCAAGGTTTAACAGTATCAGCAACAACAGCTTTTAATTTATCATTTTCTGCTTGTAATTTTGCCGCATCGTCTTTAGTAACATCCTGAGCAATTGAGCTAAATGCAATTGCAAGTAATAAAAGTGTAGTAATTTTTTTCTTCATAGATTTTTTTGATTAATAAGTTTGCTGATGAGTAAAAATCGTGCCAAAATTCATTTTTTTATAATAATTCTTTAATTAGATTGAATTTTATAATATCGATTTGCATTTGCCGGATCAACAGTTGTAAGAGTTTCTACAGCTTTTGTTTTTTCGTCAGAAAATCCTTTTGAATAAATATTAATGACTTCTTGCATTTTAGCATCAAAAAACAATTCCATAATAAAAGTTGCTGGTCTGTTTCTGTAAACTGGTAATAATAAATCTAAAGCTTTTGTGATTTCTTTTCTACCATCATCAGCTTTTTCATTCATAATATCTAAACCTAAACGGTGATATTTATAAGTGCATTCGCGTATTGGTTGAAATATAGGCTGTAAGGCATTTTCAGGAATCCAATATCTATTTTTTTGCGATTCACTCGATTTCCATCCTATCTCTCCTGAACTTTGTGCATTTGATACAATAAGCTGAGCTTTCTGGAAATATTCAGTTCCTCCTAAAAGGGAGTAAGTGTCATAATCACTAGCAATAATAATATAGGCGTAAAAAGATAAAACAGAAGTTAGATTATTTGCATATGCATTCACATTAAAATCAAGTTGTTGGAACTGCTGAAATTTAAAGGCAAAGTTATTATCTATATAATTAAATACTGGAGTAAAGTACGAACTTTTGAAAACAGTTCGTCTGCTTTGCACTTGTATTGATCCTGTATAATCTTCACTTCCACTTTTTGCAGTAACGTTAATTAATATAGAGCAATCAATCCGTTCATTAGAAGTAAAGTTATCTTTAGTCCAACGGGTGTTATTCATGAATTCAAAAATAGATTTTTGCAATTGATCTAAAATTTGCTTTTCGGTAGTACTACCTTGTAATTGGGGTGATACAACACTAACCTGACAATTTAACTCTTGCGAAAAAATAACATTACAAACAAGTAACGATAATATGAGAAGTATGTTTTTAGACATTGTTTTTTAAATAGTTTAAAGTAAAAGCAACAATATCTTTTGCTACAAGTTGCTTGCTTTTTAACTCAAAATTATACAATTTATTGTGTTTATCAATTATTGTTATTTTATTAGTATCAACACCAAAACCAGCACCTTTTTCGATAGCGGAATTAGCTACAATAAAGTCTAAATTTTTATTAATAATTTTTTGTTTAGCGTATTCTATAATATTATCTGTTTCGAGTGCAAAGCCAACTAAAATCTGATGTCTTTTTTGTTTACCAAGTGTTTGCAACACATCATCAGTTTTAATCAATTCTAAATTTAAATCGTTATCCTTTTTTTTAATTTTTGAAGTCGCAACTGTTTTAGGTTTATAATCTGCAACAGCAGCTGATAAAATAGCTGCATCACAATT
>JAYSTR010000128.1:0-10012 GCA_043719555.1 Bacteroidota bacterium
ATTATAAGAAAACAAAAAAGCGTTTCAGTAATACTGAAACGCTTTTTTTATATGATTAATTTTAATTAAGCTTTTTGATACATTACATCCTTAACAGCCTGTATAGTTTTAGCAACATTTGGTAACGAAGCCTCAATTAAAGTTGGCGCGTATGGTAATGGCACATCTGCTGCTGTAATTCTACGGATAGGCGCATCTAAATAATCAAACGCATCTTTCTGAACTCTAAAAGCAATTTCGCCCGAAATACTTGCTAATGGCCAAGCTTCTTCAACAACCACTAAACGGTTTGTTTTTTTAACCGAAGTAATAATCGTATCATAATCAATAGGACGAACAGAACGTAAATCAATAACCTCAACACTAATACCATCTTTTTCTAATTCTGCAGCGGCTGCTAAAGCCACTTTCATAATTTTACCAAAAGAAACTATTGTTACATCCGTACCAGCACGTTTAATATCAGCAACACCAATCGGAATTAAATATTCACCATCAGGTATCTCGCATTTATCGCCATACATTTGCTCACTCTCCATAAAAATTACTGGGTCATTATCACGTATCGCCGATTTTAATAATCCTTTAGCATCATACCCATTACTTGGTACTACTACTTTTAAACCTGGGCAATTTGCATACCAGTTTTCAAAAGCTTGAGAGTGCTGTGAACTTAACATTCCTGCACTTGCTGTTGGTCCTCTAAATACTATAGGACAATTATATTGCCCACCACTCATACTTAAAAATTTAGCGGCTGCATTAATCACTTGATCGATAGCAACCAACGAAAAGTTAAAGGTCATAAACTCAATAATTGGACGCAAACCATTAACCGCTGCGCCAACGCCAATACCTGCAAAACCAAGCTCAGCAATAGGTGTATCAATAATACGCTTAGGGCCAAACTCCGCTAACATACCTTTACTTACTTTATAAGCACCATTATATTCTGCCACTTCTTCCCCCATTAAAAAAATGGTTTCATCACGTCGCATTTCTTCATTCATTGCCTCACGTAGGGCTTCTCTAAATTCAAGAGTTCTCATACAATACTGTAATTAAGTTATTCATCAAATGTAATAAAAAGTTTATAATTTGGTAAAAACTAGCTATAAAATAGACGTATTAAATTGTTGATTTCCTTGCATATTTTTCTAAATTTGCTTTCCCTTTAAAAAAACGTATAAATTATGAAAATATTAGTTCCCATCAGTAACGTACCTGATACAACTACAAAAATTGCCTTTACAAATGGTGATACAGAATTTAGCTCTGCAGGTGTTCAATTTATTATTAATCCCTACGATGAGTGGTATGCTTTAGTGCGTGCGCTTGAATTAAAGGAAGCCGGTAAAGCGGAAAAAGTAACCATCATTCACGTTGGCTTAGCTGATAGCGATGCTACAATCCGTAAAGGTTTTGCTTTAGGGGCTGATGATGGTGTTCGTATTGATGCTGAAGGACCTGATGCGTATTTTGTTGCTGAGCAAATTGCAGCGTATGCAAAAGCGAATGGTTACGATTTAGTAATGGCTGGTAAAGAAACCATTAACTACAATGGTTCATCGGTTGGTGCTATGATTGCTGGCTTTATGGATTTACCCTTTGTATCCTTATCAACAAAGTTAGAGTTAGAAGGTAACAAAGCAACGATTGAACAAGATGTAGATGGTGGAACACAAGTTGTTGAATGTGAGTTACCGTTAGTTATGTCTTGCTCTAAGGGTATGGCAGAGCAACGTATCCCTAATATGAAAGGAATTATGAGTGCTCGTACTAAACCTTTAACAGTTGTTGCTGCTAATGGCTCTGATAAATTAACGCATATTAAATCATACACATTATCTGCTGGTAGAACGACTTGCAAAATGATTGATGAAAATAATATGGATGAATTAGTAAATTTATTACATACAGAAGCAAAAGTTATATAATTCAATTAGAGAGTTAGTGAAATAGAGAATTGTTGAATTAACTAAATCAAAAAATCACCAAATCAAAAATTAAAAAAATGGTATTAGTATATACAGAAATAAATAAAGGCAAAGTAAAAAAAGCATCGTTAGAGGCAGTAAATTACGGCGCTAAAATAGCTGATTTAATGGGCACTTCGGTTGCTGCTATGGCAATTAATGCAGATGCCGCTCAGTTAGAAGAATTAGGCAAAGCAGGTGCTAAAAAAATTATATCTATAAAAAACGAAGGTCTTAATTCCTTAGATGGCATGTTATTATCATCGGCTGTTGAGCAAGTAGCAAAGGCAGAAGGTGCCAAAGTAATTGTATTCTCTTTTGACATTACTGGTAAAGCCGTTGCTCCACGTTTATCAGCTAAATTAAAAGCTGGTTTAGTGGCTGGTGCAGTGGATTATCCAACGGTTAATGGTTCTGCTTTAGAAGTTAAGAAAAATGTATTTTCAGGAAAAGCAACCGCTATCTATTCTATCAACAGCGATATCAAAATCATTTCCTTATTACCAAATTCTTTCCCTATTAAATTAGGCGATAATGCTGCTACAGTGGCTGATTTCACAGTTGATTTAGCCGGTGTAAATTCTAAAATTGTAGTAAAAGAAAAAAAATCAACAGATGTTGGTGGTATGATTCCATTACCAGAAGCTGAATTAGTAGTATCTGCAGGTCGTGGTATGAAAGGTCCAGAAAATTGGGGAATGGTTGAAGAATTAGCGAAAGAATTAGGTGCAACAACAGCTTGTTCTCGTCCCGTTGCTGATATGCACTGGAGACCACATCATGAGCATGTTGGACAAACAGGTGTAGCTATTCGTCCGAACTTATACATAGCTATAGGTATTTCGGGAGCTATACAACATTTAGCTGGTGTTAATGGTAGTAAAACAATTGTAGTTATTAATACAGATAAAGAAGCTCCGTTTTTTAAATCGGCTGATTATGGTATTATTGGCGATGCCTTTACGATACTTCCTAAATTGGTTGAAGCCGTTAAAAAATTTAAAGCAAACAAAAACTAATCTGAACTTTATTTAGTATATTAGAGTTAGTAATATGGCAATGAAAAAAGTTAGATTAGAGATTGTTGGTTTATCATACAGTCAAACGCAAAGTGGCGCGTATGCCCTAGTTTTGGGCGAAAGCACAGGTAGCCGACGATTGCCAATAATTATTGGTGGTTTTGAGGCACAAGCAATTGCCATAGAGTTAGAGAAAATGACTCCTACTCGACCGTTAACGCACGATTTATTTAAAACCTTTTGCGAAACGTTTTCAATTGATGTAACTGAAATTTTAATATACAATTTAGTAGAAGGTATTTTTTACGCTAAATTAATTTGTACTGATGGATCTAAGGAAATTGAAATTGATGCCCGTACGAGTGATGCCATTGCTTTAGCAGTGCGTTTTAATTGCCCTATTTATACTTACGAATTTATATTAAAATCGGCTGGTATAGTATTAGATGATGATGCGTTGCCAAGCGGCGAAGCTACTGATATTTCAGCAGCGTTAGAAGAGAGTGCAACCACTCCTGCAACACCCGAAGGCGAATTCAAAACTAAATCGACCGAAGAGTTGAAAAATTTATTACAAACGGCGTTGGATGATGAGCAATACGAACTCGCCTCTAAAATACGAGACGAAATAAACACCCGCAAAGAATCTTAAACAAAAAGCTACCACCTCGGTAGCTTTTTTTATGCAATAAAAACGAATAACGGTTTCTTTGAAAAATGTAGGAGAATAAAACATCTTAAAAAGAAATAGAAACTTTTTAATATTTGTTTTCAATTGCTAAGTAACATTTGTATCTTTATTTAAACATTTCGTATTTAAACGGTTCTAAAAACAACCGAAGCAAACCGAGAAAACGTTATATGGAAACCAACAGAATGTCTTTTATTGAAAAAATTCAATATTATATGAAACAAATTTTTATCTACGGATTAATCATTTTCACAAACGCAGGATTTGCTCAAATTACACCCGAAATTACTTCGTGGAAAATTAACACAAGTGGTGCAACTGGTTATGCTGGCATTTTAACAAATGTGCAACAAGTACAATACTCAACAAACAATGTTTATGTAAGTGCAACTTGTATTCCTGATTATACCATCGGACCCTGGACAGCAAATCCAAATATTCCTGCAAATAAAAATTTCGTATTTAAAATAACCCGAAACCCTGTCCAAAATACAGGCACTTTAACACAAACACCATTAGGTCATTTAGGCGTTTGGAGTAATGGAGTGAGTATTTTTAATGCTAAAGACGGAATGAGTTATAACAATGCTAATGTCTGGCATCAAGATGCTTTGTTTCATGAGGGTGTTAGTTTTGACAATTGTTTGGGGCACCCAGCACCTGGTGGCGAATATCATCATCATGTAAATCCTAAATGTTTATATAACGATTCAGACAGTTTAAACCATTCCCCAATAATTGGTTATGCTTTTGATGGTTTTCCTATATATGGTGCCTACGCATATACTAACGCTAATGGAACAGGCACAATCAAAAGAATGAAAAGTAGTTTTGTAAAAAACACTTATACTACAAGAACCAATGGACCGATTGTAGATGCTACTAATCCAATAGGTTCATATATAGAAGATTATACTTTTACAAGTGGGGCTGGCGATTTAGACATTCACAATGGAAGATTTTGTAAAACACCTGATTATCCAAATGGAATTTATGCCTATTTCGTAACAATAGATGCAACTTTATACCCTGTTTATCCTTATGTACTTGGACCAACATATTACGGAACTGTGCAAACTGGCAATACAGGTATGAATAGTGGGCATAATACCATTACTGAAACTGTAACAACCTATACGCCAAGTGCATTAGGCATTTCAGACATTTACAAGAAAATTGAATTTGAATTTTATCCAAATCCAACTAGAGACAATTTGACGATTTTTGTTTCTCCAAGTGAAAACAATAATTTAGAAGCACAATTTTCGAACGAATTAGGACAAATAATTTTAACAGAGAAAAATATCCAACCTGCAGTTCCATATACATTTAATTTTGCAAATTTATCGGCTGGAATTTATTATCTAAAATTACAAGGGAACGGTAAATCGGCAATACAAAAAATAGCAGTTACAAAATAACTTGCCAGCATATAGCACTTTAAATGATCAAGAGGGCAAAGATGCGAGAATTAGTAAAAAAAACTGTTGACAATTAATTAATTTTTGTTTGGCTATTGCTTCCCAACATGGTATCTTTAATTAAACATTAATGGGTATATTTAATTGAGTGATCCAATTGCCAACTGCAACATATCCAAAATGTTACCGATGATTGCAGGTATACGCCAGGTTTTGGTTTGAAAAACATAAATAAATTGAAATATATGGAACAAAAAATTCAGCTCAAACATCCGGAAGGCAAGAAAGCTGTTGCAATAAACAAATCCAAATATGATGTTTTAAAACATGTTGTATTAAATCTTTTAAAGAAAAAAGGTGAATTATCCCATTTAGAGTTATTGGAAGCAATTACTGAAGAATTTAAAAAGAATACTATTAAATTTGAAGGTTCTATTGAGTGGCACATGGAATGGGTGAAACTTGATCTAGAAGCAAATAAAATTATTCAAAGGATCAAGAATACAACCCCCCAAAAATATATTCTAAAATAAAAACGAATAAACTAAACATGCTAAAGGGGTTATTTCTAAAACTGACCACCGTTTTTTTGTTAACAGTTTTTTTGACTGCATTTTTCTATGTACATGAAACATTTCCTAAACCATTCAGGGCAGCTACTGCTTTATTAGGAGCACCAACTGCCATTGCTTCAGGTATTTCATATTATTTAAAACTTGGCATTCCTGTTTATTATACACCAATGGCAGTAATTTTTTCGAATTTAATTGCATCAATTATAATTGTTATTTTAGGCAACACTTTTTTAAAATGGCTAAGAAAACGAAAACAACTAACAAGAAAATAATATGGGAAAATTAGCAATTGTAAAAACGACAGAAAATGCTTTGAATCCTGAAGATTTTATTAATGAAGTAATAGATGAGCAAAAGCAAAAAGATAGCTTTATTTTACTTAAATTAATTCAGAAATTAAGCAAACAAAAACCAAAAATGTGGGGCAGTTCAATTATTGGTTTTGGAAAAGAAATTGTTAAAAGCCCAACTTCTGGGCGAGAAGTGGAATGGTTCAAAATTGGTTTTTCTCCTCGAAAAGCAAACCTCACTATTTACTTAATGAATCTAAAAATCCATGTTGACGCCTTAAAAAAATTAGGGAAATATAAACTAGGAGGCGGTTGTCTTTACATCAATAAACTTGAAGATATTGATTTAAAGGTTTTGAAAGAAATAATAAAGACAACTATAAACCAGAAGTAAAAAGACAAATAAAAAATCAGGAAATAAATTAAAACACAATCAAAATGAATATAATAATTACAATTTTACTTTCAATAATATGCATTATTGCTTTTCTATTAATTATTGCCCTTTTTCTTAAAAAAGAACATTATGTGAAACGTCAAATCATTATCAATGCACCACTTCAAGAGGTCTTTGACTTTTTAAAGATTCTCAAAAATCAAGATAAGTTTAATAAATGGGCAAAGTCAGATCCTAACAGAAAATGGGAATATAAAGGAATAGATGGCACAGTGGGGTTCATTATTTCATGGAAAGGAAACAAAAAAGCAGGTGAAGGAGAAAAAGAAATTATGGGAATAATTGAAGGAAAAAGAATTGAAACTCAAATTCGATTTGTTAAACCAATGATTATGACTGTGGATGTATCCATGGAAACAGAAGCAATATCCTACAATCAAACAAAAGTTTCATTAATTAATTCTGGCACAATAAAATATCCAATGAATATATTTATTCTAATGGCAGAAAAGAATTTTCCGAAAGACATGGATGAAAGCTTAACAACTTTGAAAAACATTCTTGAAAAATAATCAGAATCAAAAAGAACAACGAATAGCTAATTGCACATTTACATTTCGAAACTAACAAAACGTATGTAGCAAAATTTGTTTCTGTTATGCGGACACGCAAGCAATGTGTAAACCTATTTCAGGACAAGACAGAATATTTTCGCTTTGCAAAAGTCTGGGAACATTCTATCTTTGTTAGTAGTTTTTCGGTAGACAACGGTTTCAAATCGCACAAGTTTTAGCCGCAAAACATTAGCGGTAAGGCTTAAAGACATAAACTATGACGAGAATCTTATTATTAATATTAATTGCTTTCTCCCTGACAAATTGCAAGGACAAAAAAGAAGAACATAGTTGTGATGACGACAGCTGTTACGGAAAACACGACATATTTTTAAGCAATGTGGGCAAAGACCTTGTTATAAAAAAAGACACAACATATACATTTGTCAGTAACACAAATGATACAATGAAACTGAAATTCAGGAAAACATTTACTGAGTTTTATAAACAAAAATCTTCCTGCTATTGTGTAGACAAGAACACTGACATTACAGGCGAATACTTACACGGTATTTATGTTTTCATAAACAAAGACTTAGGCGTTAAATATTCTTCATCCATTTGCTACCCAAATAGAACTGCGTTTGACATTGAACTATCTGATACGAATAAATTAATAAACAGCACACTCAATAATTATATTACCTCAGGTGCAATAAATTATTTATTTAGAACCAATAGCATTTTAGAAAAGCAAAATAATTTTGACTCATTAAATATAAACGGCAAATATTACTACAATGTAATCAACACTTATGACGAGACAAACACTAATACAAATATCACTGACTGCTATTATTCAAAAAACTTTGGACTAATTAGTTTTAAATATAATGCCTTGGTGTACAATATAGTTCCATAGAGACAACTAAAGCCCAACCGCTAACAGCACCTTTGCCTAATGCGAGCGGACACCAATGCATTTGCAAAAAATTGCCCTAGCAATTTTAACTACTAAATAAAAAACAAGAAAGTGAAAAACGAAGAGGCTTACTATACTATTTGCTCAGACTGTAAAGGTCAAGGTAAAAGAAGTAAAAAGATTCGCAAGAGTGTGCGTCTTCATTATCAGTTTACCTTAAATCAGTTTGAAAAAACTAAGGACGAAGGTGTAGCTCCAATTCCTCCTAAGAGTCATCTTTATTCGTGTTTAAAATGTGGGGGCTCTGGATTAGTTCAAACTGCTAGCCCTCCTAAAGCAGATACAATAAACTACCCACACGTTGCTATTATTGGTGGTGGTATAGGTGGCGTGGCTTTGGCTGTGGCTTGCTTACATCGCCAAATTCCTTTCACACTTTATGAGCGCGATAATAATTTTGATGAGCGATCTCAAGGCTATGGACTCACATTACAACAAGCTAGCAAAGCCATTGAGGGCTTAGGCATTTTTTCGTTAGATAAGGGAGTGACTTCAACAAGACATATTGTACATACAACTACAGGAAAAGTAGTTGGCGAATGGGGCACCAGAAAGTGGATGTCATCAGTAGCGCACACTTCTCTTAAACGCAGAAATGTACACATAGCCAGGCAATCCTTGCGCTTAGCATTGCTTGAGCAACTCGGCGGACAAGATATGGTGCAGTGGGGACATCAGTTAATCGATTTTAAAGAAAGTGAAAACGACGGTGTTAAATTAAGTTTTCAAGTAAATGGAAAAACACAAAACGCCAAGGCAGATTTGTTGGTAGGTGCTGATGGTATTCGTAGTGCCGTGCGACGCTGGTTGATTAGTGAGGAGGCTAGTCCATTACGTTACTTAGGTTGCATCGTAATTTTGGGTATTTGTCCCTTAACAAATCTTAATGGTTATGAGCATGCGTTGCTCGATTCGGCTACGGTGTTTCAAACCGCTAATGGTAATGAGCGCATTTATATAATGCCTTATGCAGCAGACTCGGTAATGTGGCAACTCAGTTTCCCTATGACAGAAGATGAAGCAAAAGCCTTAAGTTCACAGGGAAAACATGCGCTTAAAGATGAGGCGTGTCGCAGAACTCAGTGGCACGATCCTATTCCTCAAATTTTAACAGCTACACATGTAACACAAATTTCTGGTTATCCGGTGTACGACAGAGCACTACTCAATGCGGAATTATTAGCGAAAAGTGCTCACGTTACTTTGATAGGAGATGCTGCGCATCCTATGAGTCCATTTAAAGGTCAAGGTGCTAATCAAGCTCTGTTAGATGCATTAGCGTTGGCTCGTGAAATATCAAAAGGATGCCGGCCCTTATCTCAATGGAGAGAACATGGCATAAGAAAAAATGTGTTAACGGCCTTTGAATCAGAAATGATAACACGCAGTGCTATTAAAGTAAAGGATTCGGCAGAGGCCGCTCTATTTCTACACTCCGACATTGTACTCCACGAAAGTGATGAGCCGAGAGGGAGTTGTAGAAAGTAAAAAAACCTACTTCCC
This sequence comes from Bacteroidota bacterium, assembly GCA_043719555.1. Taxonomy (GTDB): domain Bacteria; phylum Bacteroidota; class Bacteroidia; order B-17B0; family Aurantibacillaceae; genus UBA4416. The sequence continues at coordinate 9,409 of JAYSTR010000128.1, forward strand.
TAAAATCTGTTTAAAGCTTACTTTACCTTTAGGCAATTGCTTTAAATTAGATAACAAGGTAAAGGCTTTATCAATGCGCAACTGCGAACTTTTAACAGTAGACACATAATTTAAAATATAGCGTTGCATCCCTGGTGCTAATTCATCAAAGCGTTGTTTCGCTTCAGGGTCTTGCTTAAATAATTCTTCTACCTCTGCACACACCTCAACACCAAACTCGCTCACATCTTCAGTTAACGCAATAGCTACTTCCGAACCGCGTTCAACACCCAGTGTTTTCATACGTTTGCTATTAATAGAAATATACGCTCTGCCCTCACTCAGTGCAATTAATCCACACTGAAACGATAATGTTTTATTAACCTCACACAACAAACGCACTTTACCAATGCCTCCAATTTTAGTAACAATAGTTGCAGGCACTTCTATATAAAAAGTGTTTAAATAACTTAGTTTATCTATATGAGAACTAAATTTTAGTGGCTTCATTTTATCCTAATAACACGCACCACGCATCTTTCACGTGACTAGCATCGAGTAATGATTTTGCAAACTGATGTTTTTCTACCTCTGTATTAAATGATTTGTTAAGTGTTTTATTGTA
>JAYSTR010000129.1:0-26392 GCA_043719555.1 Bacteroidota bacterium
CTTTTTTATTACACGGAACATGAAAAAAAAAGTTGTTTTTAATTGGAGTGGCGGCAAAGACTCTGCTTTATGTTTATATAAATTATTACAAGCGCAAGAGTACGATATCGTAACATTGCTCACAAGTGTTAGCGAGCAATACCAGCGCATATCCATGCACGGCGTAAGAGTTGAACTACTGGATGCTCAAGTAGCAAGCATAGGCTTACCTTTAGTTAAAATGCAAATTCCAGAAATGCCAACCATGGAAGTGTACGAAACAATGATGCGAAACACCTTAACTGATTTAAAAAATAAGGGTGTAACTACTTCTGTATTTGGAGATATTTTTTTGGAAGACTTACGTAAATACCGAGAAGATAAATTAGCCGAACTAAATTTGAAAGGTGTTTTTCCTTTATGGCAAATACCAACGCATCAATTGATACGAGAATTTATAGCCCTAGGTTTTAAAACAATTACCACCTGTGTTAACGAAAAATATTTAGATAAAAGTTTTGTTGGAAGAATTATTGATGAAGATTTTTTAAATGATTTGCCAAGTAATGTTGACCCTTGCGGTGAGAATGGCGAATTTCATACCTTTGTGTTTGATGGTCCTATTTTTAAACAACCCATCTCATTTAACAAAGGCGAAATTGTACACAGAACGTATACGCCAGCTAAACAGACTGATTCATCAAGTTACGATTGCGAATCAGATTCAGAACAAAAAGAACCTACCTTTGATACAGGTTTTTGGTATTGTGATTTATTGTTAAACTAAAAACCTCTTACACGAATACCTATCACACATTCAACGATTATATCCGTGAGAGCGGTTGCATATCATACATACTGCGCTTACATTTACGCGAATGGCAGAAGAAACCTACATTAGCTAGCTAATATCTGTTTCGATTATGATCATATCTTTCACATCTCCCTGAGAATCTAAAATGGGAGTTAAAGTTGCCTTTATTTTATACTCATTCCCCTCTTTATTTAAATTAATGTATTCACATGCAACAGGCTTTTTCTGACATACTGCTTCATTGAATTTACTAATAAATTCATCATTGTTTTTTCTAAGCATTTCACCTTTTGTATCTATTACCTCGTAAAGGCGGTAACCTGAAAGCCTAATAAATCCTTCATTTACCCACTCAATTTTACCATACTTATTTGTAATTATAACAGAGTTAAGCGATTTTGTGGCGCCAATCGCTAGGGCTTCTAATTCCGCATTACGTTTAGTGATAGTTACATCAGTTATAATACTGATAGTTCCATTAACTTCTCCATCCATATTTTTATAAGGAGCGGTTATGATATGGCCTAAAAATGGAGTTCCTGTTTTGCGTTTTATATACAATTCATAGCTTTCATAATTTCCTAACAAACGTTGCTCCGCAATGGCTTTCAAGTTTTGTTGCTGCTCGGGCAGATGTAAAAAAATTGATGCAATTTTTCCTAACATTTCTTTCCTCGAATAACCTGTTAATTGAGCCATCTTAAAATTAGCATAGATTATCTTATCTGTTGCATCATTAATAACAATGCCTTGAGGAAAGCTCTCAAGTATCAGGTAAATAAATTTTCCACTTTCTGAAACATGCGATAAATAATCATAGTAAGTTAAATCTGATTTTTCCATGAGTCCAATGTTTAATAGTTAATAATTCTTTTTAGTTTTTTTTAAATAAAAAAAATATTAAGTCGTCGCATATATTATGAGTGTAAATAAAAAGAACCGTTGACTTAAGGTCAACGGTTCTTTAAGGTTCATTTTTTTTGAAGTATTGCATTATGCAAAAAGTTATAATTAAACCTGAAGCTAATCCTTCAAATAATGTTATACCCGCTGCTGAAAATGGGTTTAATACCTCACTATAAAAATGTTCTCTATTAATCTCCTGTAATACCGAAGAATCGAAATAAGAATATACCAACAGGAACAAAGCATGCAAACTTACAGCAATTATGGAAGTTCCCATACCAACTTTAAATCCCTCAAAATAATCAATACTTCCCGCTTTTCCGTCAACGCTATAATTCTCAAGAGCATAGTAAACACCTAAAGCTAGAAAAAGCATATTTACAGCGCTTAGCTGATTTATTTCAAAACGATTAGTATATGCACAAAGCACTACAAAAGTCAAAATTAAAAGCACTGATATTAACATTCCAGTCTTTAAACATATTTTCAAAGTGGAGTCATCAGGATTATTTCTGCGAAACTGCTCGTTATTTAACAAGTTATTATTTCTAAATAAATCAAATGTTGCCATGATAATAAGTTATATTAATGTGACACTTAATTAATTTTAAAAAGGGGTAGATAGTTTACCCTACCCCCTTTAATTTGTTAGCCAATTGATATCTGCTTAGAGATCTTCGGTTTTGCAGGTTCTTTTTTCGGTACTGAAATTTGCAAAATTCCATCTTTATAATTGGCACATATTTCATTTTCATTTACTGAACTCTCTGGTAAATGAAACATCCGTTGAAAAGATTGGTAACTGAATTCTTTCCTTGAATATTTGCCGTCATCACTTTTCTCTTCGGTTTTATTCTCTTGCTGTGCAGAAATGATTAGAGTATCCTGTTCTAATTCAATTTTGAAATCTTTCTTATCCATTCCAGGTACTGCCATTTCCAATTCAAAAGTGGTATCGGTTTCTTTTACATTTACTGCAGGAATGGAATCTCCTTTAAATATACCTCTGCTTGGCAAATTGAAGATATCTCGTGTTAAGAAATCATCAAATAATGATGAAAATTCAGGAAACATTAAATTGTTACCATTGCTGTTTAATTTGATTAAAGATTTCATTTTGTCCTCCTTTTTTTATGTTCTTTCGAACGGGTTAATAATTAGTTTATAGATTTAAATTATTTTGTTTTCTTTTTTTGGTATCCATCAGGATACTTTTGATTTAAGTACTCTCGTTTTATAGAATCCATTTGCTGAAACATGTTTTTGAACATTTTTTCGTTTAATTCAAATCTTTTTTGGAAATAGTTATCATTAAAAAAATCGTATTTAAAAAGTGAATCGTTAAAAAACACATTGTCATTTTTATGATTTATGTAATCAGGATAACTTTTATCAAAAAAGGAACGAAAATTATTAAAAACACTATCATTTCCTATTTGCATAGAACCGTGCGGACCTGAGTAAAAGTAAGTGTAAGTAGAATCAAACTTTACCATTCGACCTTTATCATCGTACTGCTTGTTAACTTTTACATCAATTTTTGGTTTGTTCTCTGCACCCTCTTTTAGTATATTTAATTTACTTTTATCGGATAGTAATTGTTCGTTTGATTTTTTTGTTTGTCCATTACAACCGGAAAAAGTCATAAAAAGAAGGCTTGCCAGCATAATTTTTATTGTTTTCATTTTTTTCCTGTTTTAAATAGTTTTTAATTAGTGAATAAAATATTTCGAATCTTTCAAGGTGGAACTTTTGGTAGACCACTATTAGGTTTAATACTTATTGATTTAGGTTTAATATTATTTCTGCCACAATTGGTTTTTCGTTTTGCTATTTTATTTTTTAGATTACCTTCCTCAATAATAAAGTAGAATGATTGTAGTAATTGAATATTGTTTTTGGAACTTTGTTTTTTATTATTTGCAGGATGCAAATCGTATTTATTTTTTTTACATAAATTACAAGCACTAATATTTTCGTTAATAAAAAAATGCGGGTTAATCTTCAAAAAGTCTGGTTGATTAATCGTTAGAAGCTCATTTCTGTTTGGCATGCAAGTACCCAAATCATTTAGCCCTAATAAAAACATGACTGATATAAACGTCGCTCTTTTCATTTTCGTTTGTTTTTTTATTGTTAAACAAAGTCTGAACTCTACGATCTGATTCTATTAATCTTTTATTTCTATTTTTGTGTAATCAACCAACGTGCCATTAAGTTAGTAACTGAAATTTTGACTTTATTTCGTTAAGAGCTGTTAAAATTAGATGAAAAAATTTCAGAAATTAAAAAGTAAAATGACAATTTTTCATTTTACAAATTAGATTATAGAAAGTTAAACATCTGCGAGCACAGGAACAATAACCAACAAAAAAAGCTACCAAATTGGTAGCTTTATTATAATAACTATTAATGAATTTTATTTAATTAGCGTTCCGCTTTCATCAAACAATAAATCTTTTCCTTTTATTTCGGTTTCGTATTTTACTTTACCATCTGCCATTACAATTTTTGTCGCTTCTTTTATTTTTTCGTCCTTATGGTTTTTTGCTAAATAATCAGTAACCGCTTTTGGTAATTCAGTGATTGCTATTTCCGATTCAGTTTCCATAATTTTACCTGACGCATCAACTAATACAGATGTTTCTACTTTATTAATTACAAACTCAGCTTCATAATTTGCGCCTTCCATTTCCCAGCCTGTAACTTTAGCTGTTGGATATTGTTTTTTTACACTTTCCTTAACAGCTGTCGGAACTTTAGCTTCTTTTAAATGTTGTGCAGTTGCAATATTCATTGATAATACAATTGCTGATAATGTGATGATACCTTTTTTCATAATGATATAGTTTTAAGTTTATAATACAATAGTACAACGTCAATCTAAAGCAAATCTTTAGTAACGCTTTTTGTTTGTTTTAATTTACGTACGGTAAAAATAATTAAGGTGATTAATATAATCCCTAATACAATTGATGAACCAATAGTTCCAAAATTGAGTCCACCTTTTGCGAATGGTTTGGTTAAAAAATCTCCCAAAGTAGCACCAAATGGGCGAGTTAAAACAAAGGCAATCCAAAACAATGTTAATCTTGATACGTTAGTAAAATAATATAACAAGATAATCATTAACAATAAACTACCTATTAATAAAGCGCCTCCTGCAAAACCAAGACCAGAATCATCCGCTAAAAAATCGCCTAATGCAGTGCCTAAGGTATTCGAAAACAAAATAGCTATCCAATAAAACAATTCTCCTTTTTGCGTTGAAATCGTTGTAACAGACAATGTTTTTTCGCTCATATACCAGATAAAAAATGTGGTTAACAAAATAGAAATTAAAATTAATGAGCCTATTGCATAACCCAATTCTAAAGTTCTATCCATATAATCTGACATCGTAGTTCCTGCTGTACTAGTGGTTAATATCACTGTCCAGTAAATCCACGGTTTATATTGTTTAGAAAATAATTGTATAACTAATGATATGAGAAAAGCAGAAATTAAAATTAATGAACTTAAAGCATAACCAACATTTAACGTCATCGAAATTAAATCGCCACCTGTTTCGCCAAGTGTTGTAGCGCATATTTTCATTACCCAAAAAAATAATGTTATCTCTGGTAATTTACTCTGTTTTAAATCTATGGTAGTCATATAGTAGTTATAAATAATCAAACAATAGTAAGCTACTATTCTTAAGCAAATCTATAGTTACGCCTATTTAAAAATAAGTACTAAAGTGCCTGCTGTTATAAGGCCAGCGCCTATTATCATTTTTGGACTAATAGGTTCCTTTAAAAAGAAAAATGCTAAAATAATTGTGATTACTAAACTGGCTTTATCAATACTAGCCACAACAGATACATCTCCAATTTTTATTGCTCTGTAATAAAATATCCACGATAAGGTTGTAGTTACTCCTGAAATGCATAAAAACAATATATCTTTTTTTGTAAAGTTTCCCATTTGTTGCACGTGCTTAAATGTAATGGCATTAATCCAAATCAAAACAAAAACCATCGTTGTTCTAATAGCTAAACCTAAATCACTGGGTACATTCTTCAATCCAAATTTTGCAATAACGGAGGTTAAACCAGCAAAAAACATCGAGGCAATAGCATATAAAATCCAAACAGGCATATTAAAAATTTAAAGTAAAGGTATGTAAGTTATTAATATAACTATAGTTTATGTTGTAATGATACAACTTAGCAATGCTCTGAACTATAGATAAACCAAGACCTAACGACTCATGAGAGTTTTCATTTTTCTTAAAACGAATAAACAAATCCGATTCATTAATAGCTAAAGGAGCTCCCGTATTTGCAATCGTTAATGAGTCTAATTGAGTGGAAATTATAATATCTCCATTTTCTCGATTATGACGAATAGCATTTTGAATTAAATTTGTTATTAAAATGTCTAATAAAGATTGATTGCAAGTAAGAACGGTTAGCTCATCCATCTCTTTATGAAATGTTATGTTTTTCGATTCGATAACAGCTTCATAATTAACTAATACTTTATTTATTGTGTGAGCTAAGTTAATTTGAGTATCATCTTTAAATTGTTGATTTTCTATTTTAGATAAAAGCAATAACGCTTTATTAAGAGCCGCTAATTTTTTAGTTGTATTATCAATAGCTTGTAACTGATTCATTTCTGCCTCTTTAATATTAGGCGATTGTAGCAATAAACTAATATTCGCTTTAATAATCGCTAACGGTGTTTGCATTTCGTGCGAGGCGTTTTCAGTAAATTCTTTTTGCTGAATAAAATCATGATTAATTTTTTCGGTCATCTGATTAATGGTTTCATTCAATTGCTGAAACTCTTTAGTTGACGAACTCTCAAAATTGGTGAGTGTATGATTTTTTATATCGTAAGTATTTAACTGATAAATGGTTTTATAAAATGGTTTCCATAAGGTTTTAGATAATAACCAGTTCACGATAAAAAAAGCGGCTAGCAAAAAACCGATAATTAAAACAAAGGCTGATAACAATCCTTCCTTTAACTCATCATCTTCCAACGTAGGCTTTGCAACGGTAATTAAATAGTTTTGATTATTTGAAGTATAATATTGCTTTAATACACGATAATTTAAATTCTCTTCTTCATATCTATCATAAATGACCGTGTCCGAAAAAAAATAACCTGTATTACTAAATGAAACAGGAATTATAGTTGACAAAGAATCATACGATAAATAAATTGTTTTTGTTTCAGACAACGACTGAACTTGTTTTTCTGCATTTATTTTTTCTTTCCACAAAGCTTCATCCGTACCATCTCTTAGCTCTTTATTAATTAAGTAATACCCGCAAATACCAGCAATTATTAATAATGGCAAACTGATTAATAAATAGTAAAATATGGTTTTGGTAATAAGTTTCATCTCTTAATTAATTTTAAAATTATAACCAATTCCATAAATAGTTTGTACGTAATCTGTGCACCCTTTTTCGGCTAATTTTTTTCGAAGATTTCGTAAATGCACATAAATAAAATCGTGACTATCCATCTGGTCAGAATCATCTCCCCACAAATGTTCGGCAATGGTATTTTTTGAAACAACTCTGTTTTTATTCGTGATAAAAAACAATAATAAGTCATACTCTTTGGCCGTTAAAGGAACTGCTTCGTTATTAACGCTTACCTGACGTTGCTCTGGTATGATTGTAATTTCATTAACGATAATTGAATGACTGCCTTCAAAATTGCGACGGCGTATTAAGGCTTTAATGCGTGAATTTAATTCGGCTAAATTAAAGGGCTTTGCTAAATAATCATCAGCTCCTAAATCTAAACCTACAATTTTATCGTCGGCCGAATTTTTTGCTGATATAATAATAATTCCTGCTTTAGAGTGTGCTGCTTTTAATTGTTTAATAATATCTAAGCCATTGCCTTTAGGTAAGGTAATATCAACTAATATACAATCGTAATTATAATCAGCTACTTTTTCAGTTGCTTTTAAGTAATCACTTGCCGATTCAACCACATAACCCTCCTGGTGCAAGTATAACTTAATCGACTTACGTAATTCGGGTTCATCTTCTATAAGCAAAATTTTCATGTACTAAAGATGCTGATAAAATCTAAATTAATTCTTAAGATGCTTACTTAATTTTAAATCTCAATCCTGCATACATCATACGCCCGTATATTGGCCCCCAAACCATGCTAGCATCAAAATATTTACTAAAAGGTGCATCGCTTGCTACTATTGGATTGGGTTGTTTATAATCCAACGCATTTTCTACACCAACATAAATATTAAAATCAGCATTTTTTATTTTTGTAACGTACGTTATTTGCGATAACACATTATAAAAATCGGGCGAGTACGTTAATCGTTGATAATCTGTTGGATTTGTAATTGTACTTGGCAAACGCTTTTTACCATTGTATTGTAAGGTCGCATCAAATAACCAATGTTTATTTTTAGTTTCGTATCCCACATTTATAAAGGCACGATGCTTTGATACCAGCGCTTTTTGTAATAACCCAGTTGTATAATCCACTTTTGTATCTACATAACGATAGGCTGTTTTTACATTTAAGCGTTTACGAATTTCCCACCCAAACTCCACTTGTGCGGTATTAGAATAAGATTGTCCTTTTAAATTATAAATCGAAACTTCTTGTGTATTATTATCTACATCCACTACAACCTGTTGAGTAAAATCGGTACGATACAAATCGAGAGTAACATAAGCTTCTCTATAATTTAATTGCATTTTTTGCGTAAAGTTAAACCCGTAATTCCAGCCAGTTTCAGGCTTTAAACCATAAGGCATAGCCAAATTGCTCGACTTAATAATCCAGTTACGTGAGGTACTCATTAACGCCGTATTTTCCGCAAATACATTTGCTGTTTTCAAAGCACGTCCGCCACTTAATCTGAAAACGGTTTTGCTTTCATTTAATGCATAACGCAAATGTAAACGTGGTGTATAAAACAATCCATAATAATTATGATAATCAGCTCGCAAGCCAGCCACTATATTAAAATTTTTAGCGTGGCTATAAGCGTACTCTGCAAATGCGCCACTTACATTTTCATTACGTTTATACTTATATAAAAGAAAAGTTTCATCAACATTATCATTCATAAAACTTGCACCAAATTTATAAACGTGATTGGTGTTATTAATAATGCCCTGATAAATATAATTAGCATACAATGTTTTTTGTAAACCGTCGTAAGTATTTAATCCATACGTATTATGCTGCTCGTGTTTTAAGTACGATAGCTGCAAGCCCATACTATGCCCTACTCTTTTGCGAATAACCAACCCCGTTTTACTATACAATTCCCATTTTTTATTACGAATATTAACGGCATATAAAGTATCTGATGCGTTGATCATTTTCATTTGTCCGCCTGTCCTCTCATCTTGTAAATAACCGCCACCAAATTGCGCTTCAAACGATTTGCCTGAATAATAACTATACTTATTCATCACATTATATTGCTTGCCAGTTGGTATATCAATAAATCCATCTTTGTTTAAATCTTCTTTTATGGGATTAAAACTTGAGTGCGTTAAAAGTCCTACTGAAAACTTTTCGTTAAAGCGATGTTTTAAATTTAAATTATATTCGTTACGCATATTTTGATTCGCGTACATATTAAAATTAACCTTATCTGATGTTTCCGGATTTTGCAACTCTGTATTAATTTGTCCTGTAAAACTTTCGTAACCATTAACAACAGAACCAGCACCTTTACTTAATTGTATGGATTGTATCCATGTGCCTGGCACAAAACTCAAACCATAGCCATTAGCTAAACCTCGCAGATAAGGCATATTTTCTTTGGTAATTTGCGCGTATTGTCCCGATAATCCAAGCATCTGTATTTGCTTAGTACCTGTAATGGCATCTGCAAAATTCACATCCACACTCGGGTTTGTTTCAAAACTTTCAGATAAATTACAACAGGCTGCTTTCATTAACGAACGTTCGTTCAACGTTTCAACCTTAATGGGATTCATGTACGAAAGCTCAGTACCAGATGATTCATAAACAACTTCTACTTCGTTTAATTCAACGCCACCTTTTAATTTGATAGATAAAAATTTAGTTGTGTCGGTAATGGTTATCGTATCTGCTTTATAACCAACCGCTGTAATAATTAATTGGTTAGTAGTTGAACTAGTTTGTATCACAAACAATCCATTTGCATCAGTAGTTGCAGCAATCGAAGAATTTTTCCAAAAAACCGTTGTGCCAGGTAAAGCCGATAGTTTGTTGTTGTTTAAAATTTCCACGACTCTTCCTTTTACCTGTGCGTTTATTTGCATAGATAAGACTAGCCCCATAAAGAGGTATAATAACTGTTTCATTTTCGTTGATAGTTATTATTTCTTTTTGCAATCGCCCTGTTCATACTTGCAACAGTCTGGCAATCCTTTGTAGGCTTTTGCATCAGCTTTTTGATGAGCGGTTTCGTACCCCGCTTTTGCAATTGCCGTTTCTATTTTTGCAATATCTGTTTTTTTGGAATCGAAAGTAATAGAGGCTATTTTTGTTTTTTCGTCCCATTTACAAATTTTAACCCCTTTGATATCGGCCGCATTTTCTATACGCTCTTTACATTGATCGCAATTTCCTTTTACAGAAAGAGTTGTTGTTGTAATTGAAGATTGCGCATTTATCTTAAACGAAAAAAGAATGGAGATTATAATTATGAATATTGTTTTCATGATGTACATTTTTTTGAAGATTTTTATTGAAACTAAATTACTTGATATTTTACTATACAGAAAAATTCTACTAGTTCTATTCCCGATAGCTATCAAGAACGCTCGAACTGATAATAAAAAATCAAATTCTGAAAACAGAAACAGAAACAAGTTCTTTTTGTATCAACTTAGGAGTCTCCCTTCGCAGATCGGATAAAAAATTTAACTGACTAGAAAGAAAAGCGCCAAATCTGGCACCGAATCTAGCGCCAAATCTGGCACCAAATAAATCGTAAGGAATTTTAAATAGTTTTAAAACAGAGGTAGTACTATTTTTTACAACATCTGATAAGGTAAAATCTTTTTGGAAACTAATATGCGTTACTTCATTTTTGCAACAGCCATCATCATCTATGCTTGCTTCAACATTTTCTCCACAACACGATTTTGGTTTAGAAAACAAAGCTACTTTTTCTAACTCGCCGCCACAGTAATGCGAAATAACAGAAACACCAACTGTAGCAAACACGTAAATGCAAACTACTACTGCGATAAATATTTTTTTGAATTTAAAAAACATGGTTGTTGATTTCTATTACAAAGATACTGTGAAATCTAATATGAATACAAGAAAAAATAAGTGAATTTTAACCTAAATTATAATTTTACTTTCTATCGTATTGGCAACACTCAGCTAATTCCGCATATGCTTTATCATCACCTTTAAATCCATCATTATCATAACCAACGGCAGCTACGTTTTTTTGAATTTGAATAAGTGTAATTTTAGTAGTATCGTAATTCACTGTTATCATTTTAGAATCTACATTCCAATCTGCTTTTAAAACTCCATCTACTTTTAATGAACCTTCTATCGTTTCTTTACACATATCGCAATTTCCCCAAACTTTAAAGTTAGATGTCATCATTCCATTGACTGCTTTCGTTGTAGCAGTATCATTACTTGCTTTTTCGGAACAAGAAATTGTTGTTAATGTCACTAGTGCAATACAGATGTATATTATATTTTTCATATTAATTAATGATAAGTTTATTAAAAATAGTTTGTTGTTTTTGTTTTAGTTCTATTGTATACAAGCCTTTACTCCATTGCGTTGTATGGATAGTTGTATTTTTATGAATTAGAGTGCTCGTATAAATTTGGTTTCCTATAGCATCATAAATTTTTACATTAATACTATTCTCATCATCCAAATTATCAATCGCTATATTTAAAACATCATGCGTTGGGTTTGGGAACAATTTTATATTCACCTCATTTAAACTCATTTTTTTTATGCCTGATACTACTTGAGGCTTAACAATAAATTGCCCCATCATTCCATCATCTTCGTGCATTAAAATATGACAGTGATACATAAATGGAATAACCGTATCTGTAAAATCTTCGAACTTAGTAATAAACATAGCCGAATCGCCTGGCGGAATAAAAACCACATCTTTTCTGCCGCTTTCTTCGGGACTTGGTAAATTACCATTTCTATCAATTAAAAAAAACTGTACATCGTGTATATGAAATGGATGTCCTACCATCGTTTCGTTTACAAGTTTCCATATTTCAATAGAATTTACAGGTATCTCATAATCTACGCGCATCATATCAAAAGTGCTATCATTAAAATAAAATGGCCCATCCATTACCATAGCACTATCTGCTGTAAATCTCACCGTACGAGTAACACTTGCTTGATTAGGTAAATAAGTTACGTTCGTTGTTAATAGTGTTGGTATCGTTGTAATGGCATTACTGGTTTGCGGAATAACACTAATTCTCATAATATTAAAATCAATGCCGTTTAACGGACTATCCATTGGAGGCCCACTCGGCATTGGCATAGTTGGTCCACCTTGAACTCCCATAGTTAATTCGGAAGCGTAACTCATTAAATGTAATTGTTGCCCATTCATTCCATTTAAATCAATTAAAATTTCTGCACGTTCACCAGGAGACAATCTGATACGAGTTACCTCCACAGGTGCATTTAATAAACCTCCATCACTTGCAATAATTTTAAAGGATTTATCTGCTGTAAAACCAAAATTAAATGTTCGTTCGCCCGAAGCATTCAATAATCTCATACGAACTATTTGTGCAGGAAAATTAGCATTTACAGTGTATCCGTGACTTGCTCTTGCACCATTTACCATAATAGTAGAATCTTGCATCCCTAAAGGCATTGCTTGATTGTTAGAATCGTATTGCTGGCATTGAACTATGAGAGGAAAATCATCTACACCATATTTACGAGGTAATGATAAAGCAGCTTCCACAGGATCTCTTACTATAATTAGTCCGGCGGCTCCTTTAATAGCTTGCTTTGCAGTTTTCATATGAAAATGCGGATGATACCAATAAGTAGCTGCATTATCCATTACTGTAAATTGCGGATTCCATACTCCATTAGGTAAAATTGGAGTATGAGGTCCACCATCCCATTTTGATGGTAAATGGATTCCGTGCCAATGCACTGTTGTCGTATCGCCAATTTGATTATTTACAACAACATTTACATTAGTACCCTTATTAAAAATAAGTGTTGGTCCTAAATATTTATAAGCATTATAAGCATAGGTATATGATTTTTTACCTATAGGAAAAAACTGTACGCTATCCCGATGCATTGTTAAATTATAATTAGGACCAACTAATGTATCCGGAATAACCAATTGTGTTTGTGCATTTACTTGAAATGCCACCATCAATAAAAGTGCAAATGATACTGTTTTCATTTTATCTGATTTAAATACTTAGTAAGGCAAAAAACCAATTATTCAATAATTACTTTTCTAACTTCAACCCCTTTATTAGTAATAACTCTAACAGCGTATGTTCCTTTAGCTACAGCATTCACATTAATAGTTTGTTTTGCATTACCGTTAAGCAATCCTAAATCTTTTTTCAATACTACTTTTCCGGTAACATCAACTAATTCAAGACTTACTTGTTGTTCTGATTTTAAATTAAAATTTAAATTAATAGTTTCTGTAGTTGGATTTGGAAAAATAGATGCTTCATCAAAAATAGATTCTACGTTTTTGATGCCAGTCGTTAATCCGCCAAAAGCTAAATTATCAACCCATAAATAATCGTTATTTGTTGGATTAGTTCCACTTGCTTTTAAAACAATGATACACGTATCAGGCATATTTGCATCACCATAAGTAATAGGAATTGAAAAGTTTGCCCAACTCATTGCCATACCAGATAAGTTAACACTTCCTGAGCCAACTGGCATACGCATATTCATTCCTGTATCCCAACGAGTAAAGGTAATTTTTATAGAGCCTTGACTTGTACCATAAATCATATGTTGCCACTTACCTGTTAAAGAAGTTGGACGTTGATTAAACGCAAATCCTGATTTTGGAGTCATCGTTGTAGAATCTAATAATCCACTAACCGCAATACCATTTACAACACTGGTGAATACAGTTTTTGAAGTTAATTTTAAATATGAGTTTCCAGGACTTCCGGGAGTTCCTTTAGTTGCTGTGTATGTTGCGCCAACCACAGCGGTTGTATTATTCATTGTACCCCAACCATCTGGAACAGAATAAGCACCAACAGTTGTCCAGTTTTCGAAACTGCTATTAGGGATTTGTGCAAATAATGATGCTGACGTTAAAACAGCAACTGTTAATGATAACATTGTTTTTTTCATTTTAAATTGTTTTTTGTTGAAATTTATAATTAACGTTTATTAAAAATTATGTGCGTTTGCACAAAATAGATTAAACACAAAAAGCCCGTAACTATAGTAGTCGGGTATGTTTAATTAAATAAAAAATCAGATTAATAATACCTTATGCTTAAGGTATAAAGGATTGTCGTATAAGACGGGAGGTGCGTGGTAATTGAATACTAGCTTATCTAGGTTACTTGTAGTAAAATTATAGTCGAATACTGGTAAAACAAAAACACTGATTTTAGAAGTTGGTGCTGGAGCTTTTAATAAGTTACCTGATTCCTGATTATCTTTTACTTTAAAATGAGCTGTTTTATTTTTGCAACAATTTTTACTCATTTTTTTCTTTCCGCAACAATTCTTTACTGAATTTTGAAAAAAAGAAATATCCTTAATTTTACCACAACAATAATGCGCTTGTATAGTTATCCCACTTGTAGAAGTGAGATAAAAAATTGAAAACACTATTGATAGAAAAAATTTCACTTAGCGAATTTACATCAAAAAAACATTAAAATCTCCATTCGTGATAAAAATCATTCTGATGTTGATTTCTGCTTACAAATTTATACAGAATTATTATCCAAAAATGACAAATTTGCTACAGAAATAGATTGTAAACTATGATTCCTAACTCAGCAAAAGATAAAATTCAGCAACTGTCAAAAGAACTCGAACAACATAATTATAACTATTATGTTTTAGATAATGCCACCATTAGTGATTTTGAATTTGATAAATTACTGGAAGAGTTAATTTCATTAGAAAAACAGTTCCCCGAATTTTTATCTGAAAATTCTCCAAGCCAACGAGTAGGTGGACAAATCACTAAAAATTTTCAAAGTGTTAAACATCAATATGCGATGTTATCATTAAGTAATAGTTATAGTGTGGATGATATGATTGATTTTGACAGACGTGTGAAAGAAGGTTTAGGAATCGTATCTAATGGAGGATTGTTTGAAGAACAAATAGAATACGTTTGCGAATTAAAATTTGATGGTTTATCCATTAGTTTAATATATGAAGATGGCGTATTAAAACAAGCCATTACTCGTGGAGATGGTGTGCAAGGTGATGACGTAACAACGAATGCGAAAACCATTAAATCTATTCCGTTACAATTACAAGGCAACTATCCTCAAAAATTTGAAATTCGTGGCGAAGTGTTTATGCCGCGCCCTGTGTTTGATGCCATCAATAAAGAACGCGAAGAAATTGGCGATGCCTTAATGGCCAACCCGCGCAATGCAGCTTCAGGCTCAATGAAAATGCAAGACTCGGCACAAGTTGCTAAACGCAAATTAGATTGTTTTTTATATTATGTGTTGGGCGAAAATTTACCACACCAATCACACATCGAAAACATGCACGCCGCTAAAACGTGGGGCTTTAAAATATCCGAAGATGCTAAACTATGTAATGGTATTAACGAAGTGTTAGATTTTATTAATTACTGGGACACGAAACGCTTTGATTTACCTTATGATACTGATGGCATCGTCATAAAAGTAAATAATTACAATCAACAAAAAAACTTAGGATTCACCGCAAAATCGCCACGCTGGGCCATTGCTTATAAATTTAAAACCGAACAAGTCAGTACACAACTATTAGATATCTCATATCAAGTAGGACGCACGGGAGCTATTACGCCTGTTGCTAATTTACAACCTGTGGCATTAGGTGGCACAACTGTTAAGCGAGCCTCCTTACACAATGCCGATATTATTGAAAAACTAGATGTGCGCATTGGTGATTATGTGTTTGTGGAAAAAGGTGGCGAAATTATTCCTAAAATAATTGGTGTTGATTTAACGAAACGAAACCAACATTCAGAACCAACAAAATACATCACGCATTGCCCTGAATGCAATAGTTTATTACGCCGAACCGAAACGGAAGCCAATCATTTTTGCCCTAATGAAAATGAATGTCCGCCACAAGTGATTGGTAGGATGGAACATTTTGTTTCGCGCAAGGCTATGAATATTGATAGCTTAGGTGGAGAAACCATTGCCCAATTATTTAAAGCTGGCTTGGTAAAAAATATTGCTGATTTATACGATTTAAAAAAAGAACAACTTTTATGTTTAGAACGTATGGCCGAAAAATCGGCGAACAATTTAATAGAAGGCTTAGAAGCCAGTAAACAAATTCCTTTTGAGCGTGTGTTGTATGCCATTGGGATTAGACACGTTGGAGAAACCACCGCCAAAAAAATAGCCAAGAAAGTAAAAAGTTTAGATGTTTTGATTAATTCAACCAAAGAAGAATTATTAGCCATTGATGAAGTGGGTGAAATTATTGCCATTAGTATTGCTGATTTTTTTAGTACAGAAAGTAACCAAACAATTATTAGTAAACTAAAACAAGCAGGCTTAAAGTTTGAATTAAGTAACGAACAACAACAAGGTGGTAGCGAAAAACTAAAAGACTTAACCTTTGTGATTAGTGGTGTGTTTGCGTTGCATAGCCGCGATCAGTACAAAGATATGATTGAATTACACGGCGGAAAAAACTCAAGCTCCATCTCTAAAAAAACAAGCTTTATTTTAGCAGGCGATAATATGGGACCAGAGAAATTAAAAAAAGCTGAATCGCTTGGCGTGAAAATTATTACGGAAGATGAATTTTTAGGAATGATTTAAATGTAACTTTTTTACTTTTTTGGCAATATATGTTTTAAAAACTAAAAATATGCAAAAGATCCTATTTCTACTTTGTTCTATATCCTTTTTTGGATATAGCCAAAATATAGACAAAAAATTAAAAACTGGCGACATATTATTTATTGAGAATAATAATGGACAGGGTGCAGCGATACAATTAGCAACAAAAAGTAAATGGACACATGTTGGAATTGTATTTATAGAAAACGGAATTCCTATGGTATATCACGCAGTAAACCCAGTAATGAAAAGTACTATTAAAGAATTTTTAAATTATAGTTCTAATAAGAAATATGTTGCAAAACGATTAAATAAAGAAAAAACAAATCTTAATCAAAAACAAAATAATGAAATGCTTATTGAAGCGCGTCAAATATTAAATAAACCGTATGATAAATATTTTAATTGGGGAGATGATGAATATTATTGCAGTGAATATGTTTGGAAATTATTCAAACATAATTATAAAATAGAGGTTGGAAGTCTTAAAGAACTAAAATCATTTGAATTAACAAGCCCTAACGTTAAGACACTAATGAAAAAAAGATATGGAGATAATATCCCTTTAAGTGAAATGATGATTTCTCCAGCTGACATGTTTAACTCTGATTTATTATTAGATGTTAAATAGTAAAAACAAAAAAACATCTTAAACAAAAAAGCTCATCATTACTGATGAGCTTTTTTACTAATATAAAAATAAAAATTATTGAGCAGGTTGTGCTGCTGGCTGAGCAGCAGGTTGTGCAGGTGCAGGTTGCGCTGCTGGCACAACAGCATTGCTAGCTTTTGCTTTAGTTACCGATCCTTCTGTATCCGTTGTATCAAGTGCTCCAGATTGTTTTGGAGATGATAATAAACTTAACACTAATAATAATATTGCTAAAGTCCACGTTGCTTTTTCAACTACATCTGTTCCTCTGCGAGCACCCATAATTTGATTTGCTGCCGAAAAATTACTTGATATACCTCCACCTTTAGAGTTTTGAATTAATACTACTAAAATTAATAATACACTAACGATGATAATTGCTATAGTTAAAAGAGTTTGCATAATGGTTTATTTATTTGATTTCAAATTTTGAATTAAGGTTGCAAAGTAAACACTTTTTTGCGGAAATTTCAAACTTAATATTTCATAAGAGCGAATTGCTTTAGAAATATTACCCTGTAAAGCATAAATCTTGGCTAAAGTCTCTGTTACCAGGTGTTCATTCTCCAATAAACCTTGCTTGGCATCTATACTTGATGAGAAAAACTTGGTATTGGATAGTTTAATGCGTCCTGGATCTAAATCTATCACTTTGTCAATAATTGACTTAGTTTGCTGTACTTTTTGCTGTTTTTCTTGATTTACGACGGAATTTTCAGCTTTTTCTTCAATTTTAGGTGCAATTTCCTGAGGTACACTTTCTATTTTTTGTATGGTATGTGCTTCTTTTTTTACTTTATTAAGCCAAGCTGTAAAGTCTAAAGGTTCGTCTTCTTTCTTTTTATCTAACTGATTGGTTTTTAAAATATCAGTCTCTACATACGAATTAATAATGCCTTTCGATATTTCTAACTCATAGTTTTGATTAATTTTTTCTTCATCTTCCTGTTTTTTATCTTCAATTAAATAAGCATCGTTTTCAATCGTTTGCACAATTTCTAACTCTGTTTTAGCAGCTATAATTGGCTCAACGATATTTTCTTTTTCAGACGCAATTATTCTTGGTTCATCCTTAACGGTATTAATATAAACCACCTTAATTTCAGGGTCAGATATCGTTATCGGATTAACTTTAATTGGTTCTTTAACTTCAATTACAGGTACTGCAACTTCTAGCTTAGCAACAACAACTTCTTCTTTAACCGGCACAATCTCTGCCACAAAAGGTTCAATAATCGTTGGCTGATGAATGTAGTTATATAATACACTACGGCTATTAGCCACAATAGCTGCCTTTTTTAATTGTTTAGAGTATAATAAAGAGTTTTGTTGCGAAAATGCTTTGGTTAATAATACCTGAGCAGTACTAAAAAAGGGATACTCAGCAATAACTTGCTTTAATGATTCCGTAAAATCAGCATCCAAAATTGGATTAGAATCAATCGTATCAATAAATCTATCCTTAATCATTACCAATTATTAAACGCTTTATTAAAAATATCTTCAGTTAACTGACGATTAATTTCCGTTGTTAAATTAGCCTCTTCGGCCGATAAGGATGAACTTGTTTTATAATCGGCAAAACGCGTAAAGTTTTGATCGAAGTTTTTAGTAGCGTCAAATTTATTGCTGTACTTTACATTAACGGTCATTGTTAATCTGTTTAATGCCGACTGATCCGTACTTTGTATAGAAACCGGAGCTACATTATAATCAACAATACTACCCTCAAATTGTAAATCAGCGTTTTGTTTCATCAACGCTAAACTTGTTTGTGACGATACCACATCTCGTAGTTTTTCGGTAAACTTACGGCTGATAGATGGTGGACCAAGTGTTGTATTATTTACAAACATAGTTATCGACACTGTTTTAGCCTCAACAGGAACCGATGCACCATTTAATGAATATTTAACCTTGCATCCCTGCAAAGCAATAAATAACCCTAAAATTGAAAATATTTTTAAACTAAATTTCACTTTTTTACAACAAACGAAGTTACAAAATTTATTAGGGAAATAGCGTTTACAGCAAAATAAATTAATTTATTATAGTTAATAACAGCCAACAAAAAATCGGCATTTGCTTCGTATTTTAGCGCTATATGATTTTAGAACGATTATCACTTATTAATTTTAAAAATTACGACGAAGCTCAACTCGAGTTTTGTCCGAAATTTAATTGCTTTGTGGGTAATAATGGGATGGGAAAAACTAATTTATTAGATGCGATACATTACGCAGCATTTTGCAAAAGTTTTTTTAATTCAGTCGATAGTCAAAACATTAAACACAATATGCCGTTTTTTGCTATCCAAGCTTGGATAAATAAAAACAACGAAACACACGAAATTTTTTGCGGTGTAAAACGTGGGCATAAAAAACAATTTAAACATAACAAAAAAGAATACGAGCGCTTATCAGAACACATTGGGTTGTACCCATTAGTGATGATTTCTCCTTCTGATATTGAATTGATTTGGGATGGTAGTGAAGTTCGTCGTAAGTTTATGGATAGTATTATTTCGCAATACGATAAAAGCTATCTCGAAAAATTAATTACGTATAATCACGTGTTGCATCAGCGTAATGCATTGCTAAAACAGTTTTACGAAAGCCGTAGTTTTGATAGTGTGAGCCTAGAGATATGGGACGATCAATTAATTATTTATGGCGAAGAAATCATTACTAAGCGTAAACATTTTTTAAAAGAATTTATTCCGTTGTTTAACAAAAACTATCAGTTTATAAGTGGCAGTAATGAACATGTAACTTTGGAGTATGAAAATTCTTTGCACGAGCATAGCTACAAAACCATTTTATTAAATACGTTAGCCAAAGATAGAAGCCTGCATTACACTTCAACCGGGCCGCATCGTGATGATTTGAGTTTTAAATTAGAAGGAAACCCCATAAAAAAATTTGCGTCTCAAGGGCAGCAAAAATCATATTTACTTGCATTAAAATTAGCACAATTCGAATTTATAAAAGATAAAAAAACAACTAAGCCATTGTTGTTATTAGACGATATTTATGATAAGTTGGACGAAACACGTTTTAATCAATTAATAGAATTAGTAAGTGGCGATAATTTTGGGCAAGTATTTATAACTGATACGCACCCAGAACGTATCCAAAATTTATTTTTAAAATACCATTCATCGTATATGATTTATCTAGTAAATGATGGCTTAGTAACAGAGTATGCGAAAGTCTAACCTCATAAAATTAGGAGATGCAATTTCTCAACTTTTTAAAGAAGAAAAGTTAGATGAGAAGTATAGCATTTTTGCCATTCGTAATGATTGGGAAAAAATTGTAGGCATTACATTTTCGAAACATACGACACAAATAAATTATTTAAATGGAGTGCTGTTTGTATCTGTAGATTCGCCCATAATTCGCAATGAAATGGCTTTTGCGAAAAACGCCATTATCGAAAAAGTAAATAAATTTGTTGCAAACCGTTTAGTAAAAGACCTTGTATTAAAATAAAATGAAAGCATTTAACGTTCCCGAATTTTATAGAAGCCCTATCATCAATAAGGTTAAGCAATATCGTAAATTGCAAGATCCACGTAAACGTGATAACTCACCTACTCTACTCGATTTTGGTCCAGTACAATTTTTAATTGCTCGCCATTTCGGCTTTTGTTATGGTGTGGAAAATGCCATTGAAATTTCGTTTAAAGCCTTAGATGAAAATCCGGGTAAACGTATTTTTTTATTAAGTCAAATGATACACAACCCTGATGTGAATAATGATTTAACCGAGCGTGGCGTACAATTTTTGCAAGATACCAATGGCAAACAATTAATTTCATTTGACACATTAATGCCCGACGATGTAGTTATTATTCCAGCCTTTGGTGCGCCTTTAAATATTATTGAATTACTCGAATCAAAAAATATTAAAACAGAAAGTTACAATACAACTTGTCCGTTTGTGGAACGTGTTTGGAAAAAATCCGAAAGCATTGGCAAAGATAATTACACCATTATTATACACGGAAAACATACGCACGAAGAAACCCGCTCTACATTTTCGCGCAGTGATAAACACAGTAAAGCTATTGTTGTGCGCGATTTAGAAGAAGCTAAATTATTAGCTCAATATATTTTAGGAAATAAATCTCCCGAAAATTTTAAGGCAGATTTTAAAGATAAATTTTCATCGCATTTAAATATCGAAACCGATTTGCAACGTGTAGGTGTTATTAATCAAACAACGATGTTGGCAAGCGAAACTCAAGAAATTGCTGATTATTTTAAAACAGTAATGACACAAAAATATGGTATCGAGAATTTAGCCAATCATTTTGCCGATACTCGCGATACGTTGTGTTATGCAACTAACGAGAATCAAGATGCAACTTATGGATTATTAGAGACAGATGCAGATTTAGCCATTGTTGTTGGAGGATACAACAGTAGTAATACATCACATTTAGTTGAATTATGTGAACGTAAATTTCCTACTTATTTTATTTCATCAGAAAAAGAAATAGCAGATAGTTCAACCATTAATCATTTTGATTACCCAAATAAAAAACACATTACAACAAACAATTTTTTACCAAACAAAACTCCTTTAAAAATTATTATTACCAGCGGAGCCTCTTGTCCAGACTCAGTTATAGAAGGTGTTATTCATAAAATAAATAGTTTTTATACGAATGTGGTGTCGGTAGATGAGGTGATGAAACATTTAATGCCAGCTTAAATTTAATTTTTATTTATTATTATTTTTTTAGTTTCTGAAAATCCCGTATTACTAATTTTAATAAAATAAATTCCATTTTGAAAAGAGCTAACATTAATTGTGTGGTATTCTTCGGAATAATATTTAGTATAAATCTTTTCTCCAACTAAATTAAACATTTCTATTTTACTATTTAAAGGTAATATTAGGTTAATAAATTCTTTAGCTGGATTTGGAAAAATTTTAAACTCTTGACTCATTTTAATTTCAAGGTTATTGGTATTGATATTATTAATTGTTACTGGAGTAAAATAGGTGATAGGATTTTTTCCTGTAAGTGAATCTTTAAAATCTACGTGTTTAATAATGGTATTTGTAATATAATCAAGTTCAAATAATACGCCATGATTATATTGGCCTCCATTATATGTTGTGCCAAATAATTTATTATTTATTAGCGTAAATCCATTAATTGGATTTGAGCCAGATATACTGTCAAAGCTATGGATTTGATTATAAATATTTGTAGCTGTATCTAACTCAAAAACAGTTCCTAAACTATAATCACCTCCTAAATTTGTAATGCCGTATAACTTTCCATTCGGCGCTAAAGTTAACAAACCTGTAGAACTGCAACCATCATTAATAGTTGCATTAAAATGATGTTTAACTTGGTAAGAATTGGTATTATAATTAAACTTATAAATAACACCACAGTTGTACTGGCCACCTCCATTAGTAGTGCCATATAAAATCCCAGGTATAGTTTCTAGGGGTTCGGCTACAGGATCAACTCCACCGCTTCCAACAAAATCGTGCAATACTACTAATGAATTGGTATTAATGCTATACTCAAATAAACTACTTTCAAGGTTAGTATTATTATACTGTTGTGTTACTCCATATAGTTTTCCGTTACTTGCTTCAATTAACCCAGCATTAGGAATTGAACCTGTTACAGTTTGTTTTAAATCAATTTTTTTTGTTAAAGTATTGGTTACATCGTCATACTCAAATAATACTCCATGATTAAATAATCCTCCATTAAATGTTAAACCATAAAATTTACCATTACTTGCTTTTAATAAATTTTGGCAAGGTGTTGAACCATTTAAAGCACCTGTAAAATCTATTTGCTTTGTATATGTGTTTAAAACAAGATTATATTCAAAAATAGTTCCTAAATTATTTGTGCCTCCTTTTTGAGTTATACCATATAAATTTCCATTATTACCTTGTACTAATTTCCCTATTGGCATATCACCTTGCCAAACTCCATTCGTTGAGAAATCAAAAATTTTTGAACAAATAGAATTTTGAATATCATATTTTATTAACGAACCACAATTTGCAATTCCATTTTGATAGGTTGGAGTATAAAGCATATTATTATCATATAAAAAACTACTGATAGGACTTCCTCCAATCGCGGCATAAAATTCATAAAACACATTAAAAACATTGTTAATTGGATTGTATTTATACATGGTACCTAAATCATTTACACCGCCATTGCCACTTAATCCGTATAATAAATTATTATCACCTAAAATTAAATCGCAATAAGGATAAGACGCATTATTAGAATCTCCAAAATCAATTTTAGTAATTAAGCTATTGGTTAAAATATTATATTCAAATAAATTCCCTCTATATAAATTTCCACCATCTAATGTCAATCCATATAATTTTCCATTAGGATGTTGAATTAACGATCCTTCCGGACGACGTCCATTGCCACTTCCATCAAAATCTATCTTTTTAGTTAAAACATTTGTTAAAATATTATACGAAAATAAAGTGCCATTATTTGTTGCTCCACCATTACGAGTTAAACCATATAATAAGCCATCATTGGCTTGATACAAAGCGCCACAAGGATTGCTACCATTTGTTGTTCCGGTGAAATCTACTTTTTTAACAACTGTATTATTAGTTGGATCATACTCATATAAAGTACCAATATTACCAGAACCACCACCATAAGATAACCCATATAATTTACCATTAGTAGCTTTAATCAGTGAACCTGTAGGTCCATTTGCATTTAAAGTATAGTAAAAATCAATTTTCTTCACACAGGTATTTGTTGTAGGATTTAACTCAATGAGTGCACCATGACCATTTATTCCACCTATTGTAGATACAGCATATAGGTTACCATTATTAGCTTCACAAAACGAACTTTTTATTCTAGCTGCACCTATACTTGTACCTAAATCTAAAATCTTAGTATAAAAATTGGTTATTGGATCATAAGAATAAATAACACCATTATCACTAACACCGCCTTTAAATGTTGCTCCGTAATATTTACCATTTGTAGCTTTAAGTAAATGATTGTAATAAGAATTCTTACCAGCCATATCAATTGGTATATTTTTAATTAGATTTAATTTATTTGAATCTAACGAAAAACCAAATATTGTACCCGAACCCAAACCGCCAGCCGTATTTACACCTATAATTGCATTTTGAGAAGAATAACTAACCCAAGCTATTAAAAACAAAAATGCTAAATATGTTGATTTCATAATTACGTTATTAAAAGTTAAAAATATGTTTATATAAGATAAAACTAAAATACTACATTTAATTAAAAATACATATACACTTTAAAAATCTCATGCACATAAACCTAACAAAACCATTAGCTTTTTTCGATTTAGAAACTACGGGTATCAATATTGGAAGCGATAGAATAGTAGAAATATCAATCGTTAGAGTTAACGTGGATAATAGTACCGATATATTAACCAAACGTGTTAATCCAACAATTCCTATTCCTTATTTTGCCTCAAAAGTGCACGGTATTTTTGATAAAGATGTTGCTGATTGTCCAACGTTTAAAGACCTAGCACCACTGTTCGCACAGTTTTTAACTAATTGCGATTTAGCAGGTTTTAACTCCAATAAATTTGATGTGCCTATTTTGGTTGAAGAGTTTATGCGTGCCGAAAACGACTTTGATTTACGTAGCAGAAAATTAGTAGATGTACAAAACATTTTTCATCAAATGGAGCCACGTAATTTATCGGCAGCCTATAAATTTTATTGTGATAAAAAATTAGAAAACGCACACTCAGCAGAGGCTGATACCCTAGCTACATACGAAATTTTTAAAGCGCAATTAGAGCGCTATAAAGATACTGAGTTGGAAGATGAAAAAGGCGTAAAATTCAAACCCGTGCAAAACGACATTAACTTGTTAAGCACTTTTACAACCCGCTCTAAAACAGCCGATTTAGCTGGACGTATTTTATTTAACGATAAGGGCGAAGAGATTTTTAATTTCGGGAAACATAAAGACAAAACAGTGAAAGAAGTGTTTGAAAAAGAACCAAGCTATTATAACTGGATGATGTCGGGCGATTTCCCTTTATACACTAAAAAAATAATTACTCAAATTAGATTGAGTATGAAATAAATTAAACATTACAAGTGTCACGTCGAGCTTAGTCGAGATGCTTTAATAAAATGCACTCAAATAAAGTTGAACTGACAACATAAAAAAAATGCACACATTAGAACCATATTATAACTGGCAACATTTGTACATCGCATCCGAGGATGAGGAGTCGCCATTTTATGGTCGTGAGTATAGTGAGTTTGAATTTAGTAACACGGTTTATAATTACTACATCCACCCTCAATGGGATGATATAGGAAGTGAAACATTGTACTTAAAAATATTGTTTGCAGATTATGAAGAGCATTATGCCATTATTGAGTTTATTGGTGAATGGAATGATGCCATTACTAACGACATTATGCTTTTAAAGCGTGATATCATTGATGAATTGGCTTTTCATAAAATAAATAAATTCATTTTAATTGGCGAAAACATTTTAAATTTTCACGCCTCAGATGATTCATATTACGAAGAGTGGTTTGATGATAATGGTGATGATGGTTGGATAGCATTTGTGAATTTTAGAGAACACGTGCTCAAAGAATTTAAACAAGCAAACCTCGATTATTATTTTATTTCGGATGGAGAATTAACAGATTTTGAATGGCGTAAATTTTCGCCGGGACAAGTGTATGGCAATATTTGCAAGATAATTAATAAACGATTGGGTTAACATTAAACATAAAACACATTGACAATTATAAAAGATATATCTACCCTGGATCCTAAGCAACACATTATCATTAAAGGTGCTCGTATGCACAATTTAAAAGGTATTGATGTGGCCTTACCACGTAATAAATTTATTGTTATTACTGGTCTATCTGGTTCAGGAAAATCATCCTTAGCATTT
>JAYSTR010000130.1:0-9879 GCA_043719555.1 Bacteroidota bacterium
CAAACTCATGCAAATCCCGCACTTCATAACACTACTAAAATAAATATTGCTATTGCGCCTTTATTACCGCCATTTCCGTTGCCATCACTATATCTTAATGTGAGTAATAGTGGTTTTAAATTTTCTGATTTAGTAACTCAAAATAGCCAAGGTCAAACCTATTTTGATTTTGATAATATGTTATCTAAATTAAAAAAGAACAACTATTTATCCACAGCATTAAATGTTGATTTAGTTACCTTTGGTTTTAGAGTAAAAAAGAAAAACTATTTCAGTTTTAATTTAGCACAAAACATGAATTTTAGAGTTCGTTACCCGAAAGATTTTATGAATGTGTTAATTAATGGTAATGGTGCAGATGGCATTATTGGTAAAGAACAAAAATTTAATTTCGGAGTTGATATGATGCATTATACTGATATGAGTATTGGTTATAGTCGCGATCTTATGGAAG
This sequence comes from Bacteroidota bacterium, assembly GCA_043719555.1. Classification (GTDB taxonomy): domain Bacteria; phylum Bacteroidota; class Bacteroidia; order B-17B0; family Aurantibacillaceae; genus UBA4416. Next base: position 455 of record JAYSTR010000130.1, read on the forward strand.
ATAAATTAACTTTAGGTGGTCGTTTTAAATATTTAATGGGACAAGAAAATATTTATTCTAAAAAAACAGATGTATCGTTAACTACTGGCGTTCAAAATTTTGATTTAACAGCTAAATCAGATATTGCAATTTATACATCAGGATTGGATACGAATTCACGCGCTGCAAAAAACTTTAATGCAACTAAATACTTATTTAATACAAAAAACTCAGGTTTAGCTATTGATTTAGGAGGAAACTATAAATTAAATGACAAATGGAATTTTTCGGCAAGTGTTATTGATTTAGGTTTTATTAAATGGAAAGAAACCACGAAAAATTTTATAAGCGCAAATCCTGGGTCATCAGTTACCTTTTCGGGCGTTAACTTAAAAGATTTTATTAATGATAGTACAACCATTGAAAAATCATTTCAAAAAACATTAGATTCTATCGGTAAGCAATTTCAGGTTGAGGAAAGAACGGGTTCTTACCGTACTTTTTTAAATACTAAATTTTACTTATCAGGTAATTACCATATCAACGAAAAGAATTTTGCAGGTTTATTATTATACGGCCAAGTGTATGATAAAAAAATACATCCAGCTGTAACTTTATCTTATAATACAGCAATTGGCAGATGGTTACATGCTTCATTATCTTACTCGATGTTAAACAGAAGTTATAACAATGTTGGGTTTGGTTTAGTGCTTAATCCAGGTTGGTTCCAATGGTATGTTGTAAGTGATAATGTGCTAGGTGTAATGGTATTTGATAAGTACTCTCAAAAAGATAAAGAAAGCGGTAAAGTAACATCTGTAAAAATACCTGCATATACTAAAAATATTAATATACGAGTTGGCTTTAACTTAACCATTGGTAAAAAAATGAAGGATAAAGACAAAGATGGCATCGCTGATAAAAAAGATTTATGCCCTGAAATACCAGGTTTATTAACCTTACAAGGCTGCCCTGATAAAGATGGCGATGGTATTAAAGATAGTGAAGATAAATGTGTGGATATCCCAGGTTTAAAAGAATTACAAGGTTGTCCAGATAGAGATGCTGATGGTATTACTGATACAGAAGATAATTGCCCTGATGAAAAAGGTTTATCTGAATTTAAAGGTTGCCCAGATAAAGATGGCGATAAAATTATTGATAAAGAAGATGAGTGCCCTGAAGAAGCTGGCTTAGCAGAGTTCTTAGGTTGCCCAGATAGAGATGGCGATAAAACACCAGATAAATATGATGCTTGTCCTGACTTAGCTGGACCTAAGGAGTATAAAGGTTGTCCAGATAAAGATGGAGATACGGTATTAGATAAAGACGATGCTTGTGTGGATGTTGCAGGTGCAGTTGAAAATAAAGGTTGCCCATGGCCAGATACTGATGGTGATGGTGTTGTAGATAGAGAAGACGATTGTCCATCAACTCCAGGTTTAAAAGAATTAAAAGGTTGTGCACCAGCTCCAGTATTAAAAGCAGAAGAGCAAAAAATTCTTGAAAAAGCGTTTGCAAGCTTAGAATTTGCTACTGGTAAAGAGGTAATTAAACCGGTTTCGTTTAAATCGTTAAATGATTTAGCAGACTTAATGAAACAGCACGCAGCAGATTGGTCATTAAAATTATCGGGACATACAGATAACCAAGGTGATGCAACTAAAAATATGTTGTTATCAGAAAAACGTTCTAAGGCAGTTAAAAAATATTTAGTTGCTAAAGGTGTTAAAGAAGATAAAGTGATAGCTGAGTGGTTTGGACAAACTGTGCCAATTGCAGATAATACTAAACCTGAAGGAAGACAACGTAACCGACGTGTAGAAATGAAGGTTTTATATAAATAGTAAATATTGATTTTTAAATTAAAGAGGTTGTTTCTGTAAAAAGTTTCAACCTCTTTTTTTTGTAACATTATGTAATCTGTTAATTGATTGCAAACCAGTATAAAAATGTAACATTTTTTAAGACTTCTAAAATAGCGTAGTAAGTCATAATTTGTACCTTCACATCAAATCAAAATAGTATGAAAAAAATAGCTTTCTTATTTATTCTAATAAATTCCTTTATGGGGTATTCGCAAATTGCGTTAAATCCAGTAGAGTGGGTAGTTACTTATAATGCAATATCAAATACAGAGGGCGAATTAATTTTTACCGCAAACATACAAGATAAGTGGCATATCTATTCTCAAAAAGCATCAACTGATGGGCCAGTTCCTACATCATTTTCTATAACTTTAAATGCCAATCATTATGAGTTAGTTGGTTCGGTTGAAGAATCAAATGCTCACGAAATATTTGATTACACCTTTGATACAAAATTATTGGTGTTTGATAAGCAAGCTGTATTTAAACAAAAAGTAAAACGTAAAACAAAAAAAGGGTTTCATATAATTTCGTCGGTTGAGTTTATGAGTTGTGATGATAGCAAATGTTTACCTCCTAAAACGTTGAATTTCGAAACTCATATTGCAGAAATTCCAGTTTTAAAAAGTAAATTATAATTTCCTTACTGAATTAATGTTTAAAATAGAATATATATTTACCATATAAACTTACTTGAAATAATGAAAAAAATAGGCCTGTTACTTTTAATTGTTTTGTTTAATCTTACCAATTTTTTTGCTCAAGAAACGCCAGTACATTGGAAATTTAATACAAAAAAAATATCTGATTGCGAATACGATTTGCAATTTAATGCAAGCATTGATGATACCTGGCATTTGTATTCCTTAAACAAAGCAGGTGATGATGGGCCAAATAATACGGTATTTACGTTTAAAAAATCGCCCGATTATGAGTTAGTTGGTAAAACAACACAATCGGCTCCAATTAAAGAGTTTGATAAAATGTTTGAAATGAATGTGGAGTATTACAAGCATAGCGCAAGTTTTACACAAAGGATCAAATTAAAATCAGATAAAAAAATAAACATTACTGGTAAGTATGAGTTTCAAGCTTGCACTGAAGAAAAATGCATATTTCCTCCATCTGATGAATTTAGTTTTACGGTTCAAGGATCCACTAAATGTATCTCCGTTGAAACATCTTCTGTAGCTGCAGCATCCATCAATACGATTAATCCTGTTACTATTGATACGGTTTTAAAAACAGATTCGGTTGCTAAATCTAAAATGGATTTGATACAAAAAAAAGATGAAAAAATTAGAGAAGCAGTTACTGTAGAAAAAAGTACCAGTGATTTATCGTGGTGGAAATTATTATTTCACGGTTTTTTATTTGGATTAGCAGCATTGCTTACACCTTGTGTTTTTCCTATGATACCAATGAATGTTGGGTTTTTCTTAAAGCAAAGTAAATCCAAAACTCAAGGTAAAATTAATGCTCTTATTTACGCATTATCGATTGTAATTATTTTTGTTACTCTTGGTTTAAGTATATCAATAATATTTGGTGCAGGTGCATTACATACAATATCAACAAATGCAATATTTAATTTGATATTATTTGTTTTGTTGGTTGTATTTGCAATTTCTTTTTTTGGGGGTTTTGAAATTACATTACCTAGTTCGTTTGTAAATATGATAGATAAACAAAGTGAGCGTAGCGGATTCATTGGGATTTTATTTATGGCCTTAACATTAGTTGTTGTTTCATTTTCTTGTACAGGTATTTTAATAGGGACAGCCTTGGTAGAAGCTGCTGCTACAGGATCAATATCAGGACCATTCTGGATTATGTTAGGCTTTTCATTAGGATTAGCAATTCCGTTTGGGTTTTTCTCTTTTTTTCCTTCAATGTTAAACTCACTTCCTCAATCGGGCGGATGGTTAAATACAGTAAAAGTTACCTTGGGTTTTATAGAACTAGCATTAGCATTAAAATTTGCCTCTAATGCCGATTTGGTTTATCAAGCTGGTTATTTAACACGAGAAGTATTTGTTGGTTTATGGATCGTTATTTTCTTATTGTTATCGTTATACTTATTAGGTGTTTTTAAAACATCGCACGATAGTGATTTAAAATACGTTTCTGTAGGTCGTTTATTTATAGCCATTGCTTCGTTTTTTGTAACTATTTATTTAATACCGGGTTTATGGGGTGCACCTTTAAAATTATTTTCAGGTATTTTACCTCCGTTGGAATATTCGGAATCACCTCACGGTTTTGGAGCTTCAAGTTCATCAACTTCTTCTGAAAATCAAATACCAAAAGATGATGAGTTTGGTGTATTTATGGAAGTAAATAAAAATGGTATTGTTCATTTTAAAAATGATTATGAGCATGCTTTAGCTTACGCACGAAAAGTTAAAAAGCCTTTATTGATTGATTTTACAGGCCACGCTTGTGCTAATTGCCGTAAAACAGAAGATTATGTTTGGCCAGATACAGAAGTTATTAAACGATTAAATAATAATGTAGTATTAGTTTCTTTATACGTGGATGATAAACGTGCTTTAGATCCAAAAGATTATATGACGGTACAATGGTATGGCAAGGAGCGTCAAATTACCGACATAGGTGATAAATATAAATACATGGAAGAGTCGTTATACAATCAAAGTACACAACCATTGTATGTTTTAGTAGATGGAAATGAAAAAGTATTAAATACAATCAGAGGTTATAATCCGAGCATACCAGAATATATTACTTGGTTAGATGAAGGAGTTGCAAACTTTAAAAAATAATTGCGATGCGTTTTGTCATACAACGTGTAAGTGATGCAGTTTTAAAAATTGATAATACTATCTATTCTGAAATAGAAAAAGGTTATGTGGTTTTGGTTGGAGTGGAGGAGGCTGATACTAATGAAGATGTAGAATGGCTTTGCAATAAATTAGTTAACCTACGAGTGTTTAGTGATGCTGATGGTAAATTAAATTTATCTATACAAGATATAAAAGGCGATGTATTGTTGGTTTCTCAATTCACCTTATTTGCTTCTACTAAAAAAGGCAATCGTCCCTCATTTATCAAATCGGCTAAGCCAGAAATAGCTATTCCTTTATACGAAAGTTGTATTAAATTATTATCCGAGTTGTTGGCAAAGCCTATTAAAGTCGGTCAGTTTGGTGCCGATATGAAAATTACTTTAACGAATGATGGCCCTGTAACTATTTTAATTGATAGTAAAAACAGAGAATAGTTTTTTAAAATTCTATGTCCTTCGTTACTAATTCATTTTTACGTTTTACTACAACAGTTGTTTTATCTCCTTTTTTTAAGGTAGATAAGGCTTTCATATAATCTTGCATAGTATCAATTTTTATACCTGCAAGTTCAACCACAATATCGCCAGTAATTAACCCGGCCTTTGATGCGGGTTTTCCTTCAGTAACACCATCAATACGCATGCCTTTATCTTCAAAAGCATAATCAGGCATCACGCCTAATGTTACTTTCCAGGTTGATGTAGTTGTAACAGGTGCAGCTGTTTTTGTAAAACTTAATTTAGGTAAATTATTAGTTTCATTAATTAGAGTAACTATGTATTCTAATACGTTTACTTCGCCACCAAAATTTATTTTCCCAACATCATCACTTGGTTTATGATAATCGTTATGTTGGCCTGTGAAAAAATGTAGTACGGGTAAATCTTTTAAGTAAAAACTGGTTTGATCGCTAGGTCCAATGCCTGAACTATCTTTTTTTATAGAAAAATACGAATTAGTTTTATCTAATAAAGGCACCCACGTTGGAGATGTACCAACACCATACACTAATAATTTTTTTGTGCTATCATTTAAGCGTCCAATCATATCCATATTAATCATATAGTTAATGGATGATAATGGAATTGTTGGATTGTCGCACCATTTTTTAGAACCTAATAAACCTAATTCTTCGCCACTAAAACATGTAAATAAAAAATTATAGTTTTCTTTAATGTTATTAGTTGAAAAATAGCGAGCTAATTCTAAAACCCCCGCTGTTCCACTGGCGTTATCATCAGCGCCATTATGTATTTTATTATCAGGATTTGCATCTAAGCTATTTTGATCGTGCCCTAAACCTAGATGATCGTAGTGTGCGCCAATCACAATGGTGTTTTCAGCTCCATTATCTAAAAAACCGATAACATCAATGCCTTTTCGTTCAACTATATGAGTTGTTGTTGTATCGTGTGGATTCGTGTTTTTTTTGAATGTGAAATGATATTTATAACCATCATTTCCTTTAGGTATTAAACCATTTTTTTTAAATGATTTAGCAATGTACTCGGCTGCTATTTTTTCTTCAGGAGATGATGTGCCTCGCCCTTTTAATTTATCAGAGGCCAAAAAGGTAATGTCTTTTTTTAGTTGCTGTTCGTTTATTTGAGCAGATGCTCCTAATGCAATACAACTTGTTAAACTTAAAAGAATAATTTTTTTCATGGAAATAGTTTTTAAAAATCTAATAATTTATCACGCTCTATAAATTCTAATATTACATCATCGGATGTCGTATTCGTTAATAAAATAACGCGCTCCTGTACTTTTTTAAATATACGGTATTCGGGAACACAAGGCGTGTTTAATTCTTCTAAGGCCCAATGTTTAATAAATAACACATTATAGTTGTCGTTTTTAGCAACAAATTTCCGTAAATAATAAGGTAATTTTTCATAGGCCCTGTTCGATAATATTAATCTGCCATTGTGAGTATTAGCTGAGTATAGCGAGCTTGATAAATAAGAATCGTATTTATTATTAAAACTAAATAGAGGGAAAATGAGCATTAATGTTAACACCAAATAAAAACTTACACCTTTAAATAAGATTGAAACGTCAAAAAAACGTTCTTGTGGTACATTGGCAAATAATACTAAGTTTAATAATATCATCATAATATTCCATGGCCATACAACGTGGTTATAAGAATTACCAAGTGGTCCAATAAAAATTAAAATTAATATGTGCATTATGATAACTAATGGTAAGGCGATATAACGAATAGGTTTTATAAGTAATCCAAAGCCTATAAAAATTTCGATATAAGGGATAAGATTACCGAACTTAACGATATTGCTAAACTGACGATCACTTAAATAATCATTTAATGGGGCTATCATCCATGTAAACGTATCGGCAACAAAGTGAGTATTTAGTTTTTGTAATCCGCTTAATATATAAACAAGTGTTACCAATAATTGTATGGATATAAAAACAGTTGTATAATTATTAGGTTCATCAACACGTTTTTTATAAAACAACAACAAAATAAGTACGAGTAAATAATTATAAAACCAGGGCTGCAATCTGTTTTGATCTTCAATACATAAGTAAACGCAAAAAACAATTAAGGCAGATATATAAAATCTGTGATGATTCATAAAAGCAAAAAACAACAATCCGATTAATATAAGTAAATTAATATAATCGTAGGGTGTTGTTAATCCAGTAATACTATTAAATAAAGGAGCTTTAGGGAACCAACGCTGACCAGCCCACAAGTTGTGGCTTAATAAAACTGATATAAACATACCAAGTATTACTATTAATTTTATAAAATCCAACCGTTGAGTTATGCGCATTATTTATAATCCTTTTTAAAAACCTGATATGTACTTGATGGTAGCGATTCAATATCCGTTTCATTTAAATACGTCATACCCATTTTTTTCAGAACAGTTATTGATGCAATATTATCATTGGCTACATTTCCAATAATTCTATCCAACTTCAAAATACTAAATCCGTAATCCATACAAGCCTTTGAGGATTCGGTTGCGTAACCTTTTCCCCAGTATTTTTCCATAAAACGATAACCTAAATCAGTTTCATTTTCTTCGGGATGAAATTTAAGACCACACCAACCTAAAGGATTTTGTGTATCTTTTTCGGCAACTAACCAGCGACCGTAGCCGTTATCTTTGTATTGATTTAAAACAAATTGTATTCGCTCTTCAGATTCTTCTACTGTTTTAAAAGCTCCATCGCCTGTGTATTTTGTTACCATTGGATTCGAATTCAATTCAAAAAAAAATTGAGCATCTGATAATTCGAATTTTCTTAAAATTAAACGAGGTGTTTCAAGTATGATTTCCATTTATAAATTATTTTATAGAGTTCTCGACTACGCTCGAACTGACAAGCGCTAATTTTTTATTATTTTCTAACTATGCTTGAACTGACAGAATAGGTTTATATTGCTTGTCACTTCGAGCGTAGTCGAGAAGATTTAAATTTTATTAAAAATAAAAAAAGAGATATTGCTATCTCTTTTTAATTTGTAATGTTATGCACAATTATTTTTTAGTATCCGTGTCTGCTTGCGGTTTCTCTTCAGAGTTCTTGCCCATGTTTTTAGATACTTCTTCTAATAATTTTAAACCAAGTAAACCACTTATTGGGCCATTAGCGCCATCGCCATTTCCGCCAGTAATTAATACATCAGGTATTACTTTAATTTTGTCTTTTCCAATAGCTTCAGTTACTTTTAATCTACTAAAGTTATCTCCACCCATTGCTTCAACAGCTAAGCGGTAACTCTCGGCATTAGATTTACCAACCGCCAAAATACTTTGTGCTTCGGCAATACCAGTTACTGATATTTTTTCGGCATTTGCACTTGCAAGCGCTTTTATTTTTTCTGCTTCAGCGTTAGCTATTACTTTTGTTTTTTCTGCATCTGCTCCAGCAATTACTTTTAATCTTTCTGCTTCTGCATTTGATGATATTTTTACACCCTGCGCTTCACCAGTTGCTTTCTTAACGGCCGCATCGGCTATACGCTCAGAGATTAATACACCTTGATCTGCTTTTACAATTTCTTTTTGCATATCTGCTACAGCCGTTTCTTTTTCTAAAGCCTGACGTGTAACCTCGGCACGTTTTTGAGTTTCAAACGTAGTGTTTTGCTCCTCTGCAATTTTACGATCCGTTAATGTTTTCATTAAACTTTCAGGAGGAACAATATCTCCAATTAAAGTATCTACGCCATTTACGTTGTATTGGTCAAGCACCTGACTAATTTTTTGTTTAGCCGCATCTTGCCTTTCTTTACGTGTACTTAAAAAAGCAATCACATCACTATCTTGTGCCGAGTTACGGAAATAGTTGCCAATAGTGGGTTCTAGCACTTGCCCAACTAAATTCATCATACTACCAAAACGTGCAATTACTTTCGGAGCTTCTGTAGTAGGAATATGAATAATTTGTGATACATCTAAATTAAAAGGGAAACCATCTTTAGAACGGACCGTAATAGTAGATAAATTTTTATCTAACTGATGTGATTCGCTGCGAGCATTGGCCCAGTTTAATACTAAGTTCGTAGTTGGTACTAATTCCACACGCATAATAAAAGTATTAACAGGATACTTACCTGGCCCTAAAGGCTCTGCCCAAACACCTTTTTCGCCCTTGCTTACAATGTTACCATGTTTAAATTCTGCACCACTTAAATCTTTACCATCCTTGCCAACATAAGAAATAACGACACCTACATATCCAATAGGAATCTCAGTCATTTTTATTTGTTCCACTTGTATAAACC
>JAYSTR010000014.1:0-5964 GCA_043719555.1 Bacteroidota bacterium
TAAAAATTCGATATCTTCTTTGTTGTGTTCTAAAGCATAGGTAATTACATACTTCAACATTTCTTCTGCCAAAGCCATATTATCTTTTAAATCATAAAACGCCATTTCAGGTTCTATCATCCAAAACTCTGCTAAGTGACGGGTTGTGTTTGAGTTCTCTGCACGAAAAGTTGGCCCAAACGTATACACATCACTAAACGCCATAGCAGCTAATTCGCCTTCTAATTGACCTGAAACAGTTAGGTTAGTTGATTTACCAAAAAAGTCTTGTTTGTAATCTATCTCACCAGTTTCAGTTAACGGTGGATTTTTAGGATCTAACGTTGATACACGAAACATTTCGCCCGCACCCTCAGCATCACTACTGGTAATGATGGGTGTATGCATATACACAAAGCCTTTTTGATTAAAGAAATTATGAATAGCATAAGCCAACGTGTGACGTACTCTAAAAATGGCGCCAAAGGTATTGGTACGAAAACGTAAATGTGCTATCTCGCGCAAGTACTCTAACGAGTGCGCTTTTGGCTGTAAAGGATAAGAGTTTGGTTTAGTAACATCTGATTCAGCATCGCCATAAATTTCAATAGCTGATACAATAATTTCTACTGTTTGTCCTTTACCTTGCGAAGCCACTAACTTGCCAGTTACACCCACGCAAGCACCTGGCGTAATACGCTTAAGTGTTTCGGGATTTGTGTTTTCAAAATTTACTACTGCTTGTATATTATTAATGCTAGAGCCATCATTAATAGCAATAAATGAATTGTTACGAAATGTACGCACCCATCCTTTTACATTAATTTCTTGATCAATTAAGTTTCCTTTTAATACCTCTTTAATTTTTACTCTTGCCATAATCGTTATTTTTTTGAGGGTATGAAGTTAATTAAAAGCAATGGAGTTTAAAACATTTTAATTTTAAATAAAATTGATTTAAACTGTGTTATATTTATGCGATGATTTTAACGTTGCTTAAAGAAAGTATAGTTTTTGCCTGGCAGGCATTAATAGCAAATAAGTTGCGTACTTTTTTGAGTTTATTGGGAATTACCATTGGTATTTTTGCCATTATTACTGTGTTTACAGTAGTTGATAGCCTTGAAAGAAACATTCGAAGCAGCGTACAAAGTTTAGGAGATAATGTAGTTTATGTAATGAAATGGCCGTGGACTTTTGGTCCTGATTACCCTTGGTGGAAATACATGAATCGTCCTGTTGCAGAGTATAGCGAATTAGCTGAAGTGCAACGCAAAACTAAAAGCGCTGAGGTAGTTGGCTTTAGAGTAACGGCTAGAAAAACATTGAAATATAAAAGCAATTCAATTGAAAATGCAACTGTTTCGGGATGGTCGTTTGATTACGGAAAAATAAAACAATTTGATATTGCCGATGGACGTTACTTTAGAGAAGATGAGGTGATTGCGGGGAATAATGTGGTTATTATTGGTAATACCTTAAAGGAAGGGTTATTTCAGAACAGTGAAAATCCAATTGGAAAAACTATAAAAATTGCTGGACGAAGTTGTAAAGTTGTTGGTGTATCAAAAAAAGAAGGCGAGAGTATGTTGGGCAACAGTATGGATAATCAGGCTATTATACCTTATGGTTTTGCACGCTTAATGATGGATGTGAAATCAGAAAACAGCGATCCGTTTATGGCTGTTAAAGCAAAACCAGGTGTGACTAACGCTCAGCTAAAAGAGGAGCTTACAGGAGTAATGCGCAGTGTAAGAGGGTTAAAGCCGTTGGCAGACGACGATTTTGCATTAAATGAAACTAATTTATTAAGTAAAAATTTTGATGGCTTATTTGATATTGTTGGCATTGCAGGCGCTATCATAGGTGGGTTTTCTATTTTAGTAGGAGGCTTTGGTATAGCAAACATTATGTTTGTATCGGTTAGAGAGCGTACAAATATTATTGGGATTCAAAAATCTTTAGGTGCTAAAAATTATTTTATCCTTGCTCAATTTTTATTTGAAGCCGTATTTCTATCGTTGATTGGAGGTGTGATAGGATTGTTTTTAATTTATTTACTGACACTAGTGGCAGCCAATGTGATAGATATGGAAATATTTTTAACACGTTCTAATATTATTTTAGGATTAACGATATCTGTGCTAATAGGGATTATTAGTGGATTTATACCAGCATATGGCGCTTCGCAATTAGATCCTGTAGAAGCCATCAGAACCAATTAATATGAATCAAGTAGAGCGACCAAAATTAATTTCCATAACAAGTGTAGTTTGCATAGTCTTAATTTTACTGTCGTTCCCGTTATTGTTTACCCCATCTATAAAGCGCTTGGGCGATTTTGTACCATTAGTTTTAGGAGTGATTATTACGTTACAATTTGTGTCTATTATTGGTGTGTGGTATATGAAAAAATGGGGCGTACAGTTTTTTGTAGTTACTTTTTTTGCCAGAGTCATTACCTTTATGATGTTGAATTTATATGGCTTTCGGTTTTACTTTAATATTACCTATTCGTTAATTGCCATTATTGTCTTTTTGATTTCTTATAAAAAGATGAGCGATAATTTGTAAGCTTTTGTTTTTTAATGATTGTCAGTTCGAGCGGAGTCGAGAACAATTAAGTTAGGCATCTCGACTAAGCTCGATGTGAAACAATTAATAGTATTAGATTTTAAGCATAAAAAAAAGTCTCTCATTTCTGAAAGACTTTGTAGTGAGAACGAGATTTGAACTCGTGACCTTCGGGTTATGAATCCGATGCTCTAACCAACTGAGCTACCTCACCATTTTCTGTGCTCTAATCATCCCGATAGTTATCGGGAGAACTACCCCACCATTTTTTAAAACAAAACCCTCTGCGCGCAAAGGGTTTGTTGTGATCGTGTAGGGATTCGAACCCCAAACCTTCTCATCCGTAGTGAGATGCTCTATCCAGTTGAGCTACACAACCAATCCAAAAAAATTGGAGCGCAAATATACATATTTTACTTAAATTGCAAACATATTTTAATGTAATTTTTATGCAAACTTTAATTGAATCAATCTGGGATAACCGCGAACTTCTTAAAAATGAAGATAATAAGGCTATAATTAGGCAAATTATCGAAGATTTAGATAAAGGTAAATTACGTGTGGCAGAGCCAAAACAAGACGGAACGTGGCAGGTAAACGATTGGATTAAGAAAGCGGTGATTATGTATTTTCCTATACAACAAATGGAAACGATGGAATTAAAACCATTTGAGTATCATGATAAAATGAAATTGAAAACTCAGTTTGCTGAAGCTGGTGTGAGAACCGTGCCTGGCTCTATTGCTCGTTATGGGAGTTATATCTCTAAAGGTGTGATTATGATGCCAAGCTTTGTAAACATTGGCGCTTTTGTAGATGAAGGAACAATGGTGGATACTTGGGCAACAGTGGGTAGTTGTGCTCAAATTGGAAAAAACGTACATTTAAGTGGCGGAGTAGGTATAGGTGGCGTTTTAGAGCCATTGCAAGCCGCTCCAGTTATTGTTGAAGATAATTGTTTTATAGGTTCTCGTTGTATCGTGGTTGAAGGAGTGCGCGTTGGTAAAGAGGCGGTTTTAGGTGCAAATGTATGTTTGACAATGAGCACTAAAATTATTGATGTAACAGGTGCGGAACCTATTGAAATGAAAGGTTATGTTCCAGAAAGAAGCGTTGTAATTCCAGGTTCATATACGAAACAATTTCCTGCAGGCGAATACCAAGTGCCTTGCGCATTAATTATCGGAAAACGAAAACCAAGCACCGATTTAAAAACATCGTTAAACGATGCACTTAGAGAACATAACGTTGCTGTTTAGTAATACCAATGAAAATAGCCTACGACGCTAAGCGCGCTTTTTTAAATAGTAGTGGTTTAGGAAATTATTCCCGAACCATTATTAAAGCTATGGCACATTATTATTCGTCGGTACAACAATTTTTATTTACACCAACCGGCAACTCAACGGGTTTTTATTTAGAGGTAAAAGATGCTGAGCGACTAGATATTATTATGCCTACTACATTTTTTAAAAGTTTTTGGCGCTCATATAAAATTACACACGAACTTAATAAACTAGGTGTTGATGTTTATCACGGCTTAAGTAATGAGTTACCTGTAAACATTAAACAGTTTAAAGGAAAAAAAATAGTGACTATTCACGATTTAATTTTTTTAAGATATCCGCACTTGTATCCTTTTATTGACAGACAAATTTATCGCCGTAAATTTTATAAGGCATGTGTAAATGCAGATGTAGTTATTGCTATCAGTGAAGAAACAAAAAAAGACATTATTCATTATTTTAATATTCCTGAGCAAAAAATTAAAGTCATTTATCAAAGTTGCGATGATGTTTTTTATAATTCGTTTTCTCAAAAAGAAATTGAGGCTGTAAAAAAGAATCATCAATTACCCGCTAAGTATTTATTATATGTTGGCACCATTGAAGAACGGAAAAATTTAGCAACGATTATAAAAGCGCTTAAACACATTAAGGATATTCCATTAGTTGTGGTTGGAAAAAAAACAGCTTATTTTAAAGTAGTTGAACAAGAAATCGTTAAGCATAATTTGCAACAGCGCGTATTGTTTTTAAATAACGTGACTAACAATGAACTTCCAATGGTGTATCAATTAGCTTCTGTCTTTATTTATCCATCCATCTTCGAAGGATTTGGTATTCCTATCTTAGAGGCGTTGGTTTCAAATACGCCAGTGATGACTAATAAAAACGGTTGTTTCCCCGAAGCAGGCGGACCAAACTCTATATACATTGATCCTTTAAATGACATAGAGATGGCGCAAAAAATAAATGAAGTTTTAAATAATGAAAGCCTGCATAAAAAAATTACAGAGAATGGTTTTGTGTATGCGGAAAAATTTCACAAAGCGGTTACTACAAAACAATTAATGGAGATTTATACGACGAAATAAATTTGAATTAAAATTATTTCGCTAACACTTCATTAATGCTTTTTAAAATTATTTCACAAGCAATTTTGATTTCTTCTTCTGTAATGATTAATGGTGGTGTAATGCGCATACTATGTGAGTTAAACAAAAACCAGTCTACTATTAAACCATTATTTACGCAGGTTTCAATAATTTTAAAATTTAAATCTGTGTCTTTAAAATCAAGCGATAACATTAATCCCTTGCCTTTAATTTGTTTGATAGCAGGATGAACTAACAAAGTTTTTAGTAAAGTTGATTTTTGTTCAATAGAGTCTAATAAATTTTCGGACTGTATGGTTTGCAAACAGGCTAAAGATGCAGCACAACAAACAGCATTGCCTCCAAAGGTATTAATGTTGCCTAAAACGGGATTATGCGTAAACTCATTTAAAAGTTTTTGTGAACTAATAAAACAACCTATGGGCATACCGCCTCCCATGCCTTTGGCCAGCAATAAAATATCAGGTACGACGTTGGTTTGTTCAAAAGCAAAAAAAGTACCGCTACGCCCAAAACCATTTTGTATTTCATCCAATATCATTAAGGCGCAATGCTCATCACATTTTTTACGAATGGCATTTAAAAAGTCGTTGCTTGCAATCGTATATCCTGTCTCACTTTGCACAGGTTCTAAAATAACAGCAGCTGTTTTTGAGGTAATGTGTTTTTCTATTTCTTCAACAGAATTATAGGGAATGATTTTTACATCAGGTAATAACGGGCGAAAATTTTGTTTAAATTCTTCGTTACCCATCACACTTAAAGCGCCATGTGTGCTACCATGATAGGAGTTTGTAAAGCAAATAATTTCTGACCGACCAGTAACACGTTTTGCTAATTTTAGAGCGCCTTCAGTAGCTTCGGTACCAGAGTTGGTATAAAAAACTGAATTTAAATTTTTAGGCAATAAATCCGTTAATGCTTTTGCTAATTGTATTTGCGGCGCTTGCACATATTCGCCATACACCATTAAATGCATATGTGTTTCGGCTTGGTGTTGTATAGCTTTAACA
>JAYSTR010000131.1:0-9872 GCA_043719555.1 Bacteroidota bacterium
GTTAAGCCTTTATTTTCGAAATTAAATAAAGCATCTTGTAATTTCTTTTTTAAATCAGCGGTTGCTTGATCTTTCTTTTTTAAGATGGCTTCTAATTCATTAACACGAGCTTCTCTGGCTTTTAAGGCTAACGATAAAGCATCTAAATCTTGTTGTTGTTTATTTAAGCGAGCCTCTAAAGCTTTTAATTCATCTTCCTTACGTAATAATTGCTCCTGCGTTAATTGTAATTGTCCGCTTAATTTAGCATTATCTTTTTCAGAGCCTGCTAACATACGATTGTATTTATCAAGTAACTGATCATTTACAGAATTTAATTTATCGTATTTGTTTTGCAATAAGCGTAAATTAGAGCCCATAATTGCAGTGTCACGCTGCAATCCAGCTAATTCCTTTTCTTCTTTTGCCATCGTTTCTTTCATTTGCAAAATTTTTGCATCCGATTCGGCAGCAGATTTTTTAGCCACACTCGATTCACTTTCGCAAGTAGCTAATTTATTTTTTGTTTCTTCTAATAAACGTTGTGGCACGCATGAGCTTATTACTAAAGCTAACAGGGTTATTGGTACAATTATTTTTTTCATATCTGGTTTTCTAATTTTCTGAATAACAAAAATATAGTTATTTATTTAACTATAGCAATCATTTATACATAAAATGTTGTTAAAATCTATTTAACCATTGGTGTTATTGCTTTATCAATGCGCAAGGTTAAAGTATTTGCAATTTGAGAAAAGTAAGCAGATATAATTTTTGATGGATTATTAATATTTTTAGGCAAATCAATTTCAGCTAAGCCTGAGTTTATTTCTTTGGCATCATAAGTAAATACGGTATAATGCACAGATACTTTACGTGCAGAATTCGCATTAAACTCACTTGGAGAACCAGTTAACGCTTTAATGTCAAGCTCATTTATAAATAAAAATAAATCGGTTTTGTATTTGTTATAGAGATAAGGAACCAACGTTGCATTTTTTATTTTTGCATTCATAAATCGCACATCGCTATTACTCTCTATCATTAACTGACCTTTCTCTATTTTTTTTCCGTCTCTTTCTTTTCCTGGCGCTTTGTAATTATCTTGATTTGGTACTTTTTGATATTGATACGATAAATATTGATAAATGTTTTCTAAATCTTTTTTGGTTTTAGTTGTATCATCTAATAAATCAACAACTTCAAATTTTGTTTTTAGTTTTTTATAAAGTTGTTCATTAACACCATCGCGCATGGTTGATTTAATTTGCCTAGCATTAAGTTTGGTTTCTTTATTAATCGCATAATCTATTTCACTCATATACATTCTGTTTTCGAATGGTATAATCATTATTTTATGCTTTTTATTATCGGTTCGAGTAGCTTCAGGTTTATCGGTGTTTATGGTTTTATCCTGACTTTTTAAATTAAAACCAAGCACCATAAAACATAGGATTAACAGCCAGTGCGATTTTTTAATAGTTGAATGATAGATAATTGTCATATCGGTTATTTACACTTCGACTCCGCTCAATTTGACAAATAACAGTTCGTGTCAGTCTGAGTGGAGTCGAAGACATTATAAAGTTAATTAAAACCTATCTAAAAAAATGTAAAAAATCGTTAAGATTTGCATACAACATGAGTCCTAATAAAAATGCCATACCAACATATTGTGCAAAGGTTAATACTTTAACGCTTGGTGCGCGGCGAGTAATCATTTCATATAACGTAAATACCACGTGGCCGCCATCTAATGCAGGAATTGGTAATAAATTCATAAAGGCTAATACTATTGATAAAAATGCAGTTTGATTCCAAAAATCTTCCCAAACCCATTTTTTTCCATACATTTTACTCATCGATTTAAACCCTCCCATATGCTTATAAGCTCCTGTAGAAGGTTTAAACATTAATTTAAATTGCTTGTAATATTTGTTTAGTTTTTCAAAAGATAACAATACACCAGCAGGTAAAGCTTCTAATAGATTATAATGTGTTGTTTGAATTTTTAAAACTCCAGCTTTTTCTAAATCAGAGAATGTTTCCGCACCAGTAGCAGCCTCCATTCTTCCTTTTTTTGATACTTTTATAGGAAAAGATAACTTTTCAGTGTTTCTTAAAACAGTTAGAGTGACTGTTTGGGCTGGGAATAATCTTAAATTAGTAATTAATTCATCCCTGAATTGAACTGGAATTGAATCATTAATAGAAATAATTTTATCTCCTTTTTTAAATCCAATATTTTTATTTATAGATTCTTCTGCAAACTCTATAAAAGTTGAAGGTTGTCTTGGCATGCCAAAACCGAATTTTTCAGACGTTGCAATTTGATCTAAAAAGTTTTTAGGTAAAATAATTTCTACTGATTCACCCTGCCTTTCAAGCTGCACAGATTCTCCAACTAATAACTCGAATTTTAAATCATCTAAATATTTTATTGGAACATTATCAATTGATTTAATTTTATCTCCTGTTCTAAAGCCAACTGCCATTCCTAATGAATCAACACACTCTATTCCATTTTTTAAACTTGCCATTGGAATTTTAGAATCATTCCAAGTATAAAGTACACCAGCATAAATAACAAAGGCTAGCAATACATTCACAATAATACCACCAAGCATTACTATTAAACGTTGCCAAGCCGGATGCGCTCTAAATTCCCAAGGCTCAGCAGGTTTATTCATTTGCTCTGTATCTAGGCTTTCATCTATCATACCTGCAATTTGCACATAACCGCCCATTGGGAACCAGCCAATACCATATTCGGTATCGCCAATTTTCTTTTTAAATAAAGCAAAATTTAATACACCTGGTAGAGGGAATAGAAAATCAAAAAATAAATAAAATTTTTCAACACGAATTTTAAATGCTCTTGCAGCAATAAAATGCCCAGCTTCGTGTAACAAAATAAGTAAGCCAAGACTTGTAATAAATTGTGCTATATTAATGAATGTTCCCATAATTATTTTTTAATAAGTTCAGTTGTAAGTAATCGTGTTTCTTTATCGCATTGCATATAATCCTCAATGCTTGGTGTTTTTATAAAAGGCATTTTAGCCATGGCAGATGCTATCACCTCGCTCATTTGTAAAAAGCCAATCTTATCTTCTAAAAAAGCTTGCACTACTATTTCGTTTGCAGCATTTAACACACAGGGCATATTTCCTCCTTTATTCATGGCGATAAAAGCCAAGCCTAAATTTGCAAATGTTTCTGTGTCAGGTTTCTCAAAAGTTAACTGCGGATAATTTAAAAAATTAAAACGCGGAAAATTGGTTTTAATTCGGTTAGGATAGGTGAAGGCATATTGTATTGGCAACTTCATATCAGGTAAACCCATTTGAGCCTTCATACTACCATCAGTAAATTGTACTAAACTATGCACAATGCTTTGAGGATGTACTATCACATCAATTTGCTCAGGCTTTAAATTAAATAACCATTTAGCCTCAATCACTTCCAAGCCTTTATTCATCAAGCTTGCCGAGTCTATAGTTATTTTAGCGCCCATTACCCAATTAGGATGCTTAAGCGCTTGTTCTTTTTTTATAGAGGCTAAAAAGTTTTTGTCTTTACCTCTAAATGGACCACCACTAGCAGTTAAATAAATTTTTTCTATTTCGTTTTCAAACTCGCCAACTAAACATTGAAAAATAGCTGAGTGTTCAGAATCTACAGGATAAATATTAACCGCATTTTCGTATGCTAATTTGGTAACAATATCGCCAGCAACTACTAAGGTTTCTTTATTAGCAAGTGCAATAACTTTATTATGCTTAATGGCATTAATGGTTGATGCTAAGCCCGCATAACCAACTATAGACGCTAAAACCACATCCACAGTTTCCATTTCTACAATTTGCTCAATAGATTTAGCACCTCCAAATACTTTTACATCGTGTGTAAATAAAGCATCCTTAACCGTTTGATATTTTGTTTCATCACCAATAACAACCGCATTGGGTTTAAATTCTATCGCTTGTTGTATTAATAAATCGGCATTAGAATTTGCTACTAAAACCTCCACTTCAAACTCCGTTGGATTTTCTTTAATAACTTCTAATGCTTGGGTGCCAATACTACCCGTACTACCCATAATGGCAATACGTTTTGGTTGTTTTTCTTGGTTTTTAGGTTGATTCATTTAGCGTGCAAAAGTGGCGATAATTTTAGGATTTATGAAATAAGTTTTTCACTACCTATACATTGGAAAAATCACCTTTAAATCCATTAATATTTAATTAAATTTGCAATCTCACATTGTATTTGTTTTGGGTGTTTTATTAAATCCGTTTCTCTGCATCTGTGGTAATTATTAAAATAACATGAAACCAAAAACAGCCATATTACTTCTTCAGTTAGGTACGCCCGATAGCCCAAAAAAATCTGATGTTCGAAAATACTTAACACAGTTTTTAAATGATCCTCGAGTTATAGATATATCGTGGTTAGCGCGAACATTGCTTGTAAATGGTATTATTGTTCCATTCCGTTCTGGTAAATCTTCAAAACTATATAAAGCTATTTGGGACGATAAAACTGGTTCTCCATTACTAAAGCATACCCTTGATTTGCAAAAAAAATTACAGGCAGCCGTTGGCGATGATATAAAAGTAGAGATGGCTATGCGCTATCAAAGCCCTAGTATGGAAAGTGTTTTAGAAAGAATGCGCTTAGAGGGATATCATAAAATAATCGTGTTTCCTCTTTTTCCACAATATGCTTCAAGTAGCACTGGCAGTGCATTACAAGAGTTTATGCGTATTGTAAGCAAATGGTGGGTTATACCCGAAATAAAAATGATAAGTCAATATTTTGATAATGATGATTATATTAATTGTATTGTAAATAGGGGTAAAGCACACGATTTTTCAAAATACGATCACATTATTTTCAGTTATCACGGATTACCTGAACGCCAGGTTGATAAGGTTTATAACGATGGATACTTATGTAAGGATCATCATTGCGAAGATGAATTAACAGAAACAAATTATTATTGTTACAAAGCAGGTTGTTATCAAACAACAAAAGCAATTGTGCAAAAAATGAATATTCCTGAAGGAAAATACACAGTTAGTTTTCAAAGTAGGTTAGATAATAAATGGTTAACACCCTTTAGTGATAAGGTGGTTGAAGAGTTAGCTAAAAGTGGTGTTAAAAACATTTTGGTGTTTTCGCCAGCCTTTACAGCTGATTGCTTAGAAACTATTTATGAAATTGGCACCGAATATCAGGAAATTTTTCACGAACATGGTGGCGAAAAAATTCAATTAGTAGAAAGTTTAAATAGTGGAGATGACTGGGTTAATACTATAAAAGCTATAGCATTAAAATAAATAGTTTTTTTAACTATTTAAATATTCCCATTTTCTCTAAATCTTCTAAATACACTCGCTTACCTTGATATAAAACAGTTACAAAGGCATCTGGCTGACCAGCTTTTATAACCTTTTTGTTATGATCAAAGGCTTTATTAAGCGTTTCGAAATTACCACCAATGGTAATACGTGTAATGCCATCTAGTAATAAATTCTCTACTTCCCCTAATCCTTTTAAGTGTTTGTAAACATAGTTTTTAGGATATTTGTAAGCAGCAATTTGCACTTTAAATATTAATCCTTCGGTACTAATATCGCCATACTTAGCAGCGTAATCCATTGTTTTAGATTGGATATTATTTTTAGGAACAAAAGCAGGTACAACTGGTTTTGGTTTTTCAATTACGGCAATAACCGTATCTTTTTTTACCGAGTCAACTTTGGCAATAGTTGCTAAAGTATCAGGTATCGTGAAATTTACATCAAATATTTTTTCATCATAACCGTCAAGATTTGCTGTGCTTAAGTCTAACGTTTTGTAAGGAAAATTTTTGTATTTGTATTTTACCACAAACTCTGCACCTGATGGTAATGATACCAAATAATTTCCATTATATACCCTGCTGTTAAATTGCCCAAACTGTTTATTTTCCGTGTTTTTATTTATAAACTCAACAATAATATCAGCTTCTACCGGCTCATTATTATAAGTGATTTTTCCTTTTAAAATAAAGGCAGAAGGTTTTTTTCCAACATAACCTGGAGTTACCGAGTAAATATCTTTTAAGCCTTCGCCACCTTTCTTTCCTGATGCGTAGTAGCCGCGTTCCCCATTTGCCGACAATACATAGTAAATATCATCATCAGGTGTATTAATTGGATAACCTAAATTTATTGGCTTACTGAAAGTAGAGTCCTGCCATTTTAGCTTAGCTTGTAAAATATCATAACCACCCATGCTATTTTTCCCTTTACTACTATAAAATAATGTTATGCCATCAGGATGAATAAAAGGAGCGTCATCATCAAAGGCTGTATTAATACTATCTCCTAAGTTAACTACATTACCCCAAACGCTATCTGATAAAAGTGTAGCACGATAAATATCTTTGCCGCCATAACCACCACCACGTTCACTACTAAAGTATAGGTTTTTTCCATCGGCTGTCATTGAGCAATTGCCTTCCCACGAGTATGAGTTAACTTCTCCTTTTAATTTTTGAGGTACTGTCCAGCTGGTATCTTGTTGTGTACTAATATATAAATCACCATGGTCATCACCATTATCTTTATATGTAAATAAGGCCTGCCCATCAACACTTAATGCAATTGGTGCGTCATGTAAATTCGTATTGATTGATGAGCTAACGGATTTAGGCTTCGTCCATAGTTCGTTTTCTTTGTATGAAACAAATACATCTTCAAAATAGCTTCCGTATTTATCTGGTTGCATAAATTCATTTTGCAAACCACCTAGGCTTTCAATACCTCGGTAAGTAAAAATCATTACAGTTTCATCAGCGTTAATTACTGGCGAATATTCTTCATAAATAGAATTTATAACATTACCAGCATTGGTAATTTTTGCACTTGTAGGATTGTTATAAAATTGCTTGGCATTAATGCAATACTCTTTTAATATTTTACAATCAAGTTTTTCTTGAGGTAAAGTATGTTTATTAGCTACTGCTAATTCTATTAAAGCTAATGCTTCATCAAACTTATAATTTAAGTGATTTGCGCGAGCTAAATCATATTGTATGTTTTCAATTTTTGGAGTTTTTGTGTAAATCTCATTCAGGAGTGTTAAGGCAGTTTCGTGTTTATCACTTCTATATAAAGCACACTTTCCATAACAATATTTTAAATAAACTTCTTTTGGGTGATTGTTGTATAGCTTTTCATAAATAGGTAAAGCTAAGGCATAACGTTTTTCGTCAAATAAAATCAATGCATTTCGCATAGAGTCATTTTCTGTTTTACGCCATTTTTTAGTATTGGTAATTTGCGAAAATGTTTTTAATGAAAAACAAAGTAAAAAGGCTAATGATAAAATAGATTTAATTGTCATACACAGTAATTGTAAGATTTAAATATATAAATTTTAAATCTGTTTTTTATGAAAAATAAAATTTTAAGATAAAATATCCAGTGATCCTAAGCCCTCTCTCAACACAATAATTTCATCAGCAGTGCAGTCTAATACAGTTGACGCATATAGATTACCAAACCCACCATCAATAACAATATCTACTTTTTTTTCGTAGTGTTGATGTATGTTTTCAGGGTCAGTATAATAATCCATCACTTCATCATCCGTATTATGTAAACTCGTTGTAATTATTGGATTTCCAAGAGCTTCAATAATTGTTTTGCAGATGTTATTATCCGGAACTCGTATACCAACCGTTTTTTTATCTTGTTTTAATAATTTAGGTACATTATTATTAGCTTCTAAAATAAAAGTATATGGGCCAGGTAAGGCTTTTTTCATTACCCTAAACAACGCATTTGGTATAGGCTTGGTGTAATTAGATAAATGACTTAAGTCGCTACAAACAAAAGAAAAATTAGCTTTTTCGGGTTTAATGTTTTTAAGCTTACACAATTTTTCAATGGCTTTTGGTTTTGTAATATCACAACCAATAGAATATACAGTATCAGTTGGGTAAATAATTAACCCATCATTTTTTAAGCAATCAATAATTAATTGAATGTCTTTTTCGTGAGGATTATCGTAATTAATTCGTAATAGCATGCTATAAAGATATACTAAATAAATGGCACTTTTATAAAACAATAAAGGCGACCAGATGGCCGCCTTTATTAGTAATAGTATAAACTAAAATTATTTAGATACAACAAATTTAGTTACAACTGATTTGCTATTGTTAGCATTAACAGTTAAAAAGTATAAACCATTGTTAAAGTTGCTTAAGTTTAAGTTTACTTTGTTTAATCCGTTGTTACCAGCAACATTAGATGTATAAACAACTTGACCAACTGCATTAGTAACAACTACATTCATATCAGCTTTATCAGCTAACACAACTTCTAAAGTACCATTGCTTGAAGCAGGGTTAGGATAGAAACCTAATTTAGATACAAAAGTGTTTTTGTTTTCTTTGATACCAACTGAACATAATAAATCGCTTGTAGGTATTTCAGCATAAACGATTTCTTTTAAATCACCTTGGTTGTCAATATCAGTTGCAGTTTGTCCAACACCATAACCAGGATATAAATCACGTTCATAAATTAAATGAACTTTACCATCTACATTTTTAGCCATTGATGCATAAACTGATTCGTAAGGTAAATCATTTAATGGATCAACTACTTTATCTAATTGAATAGTTGGGCCAAAGTTTGCTCCTCCATCACAAGATTTCATAACATAAACGTGTCTAACGTTTTTTCCAGAACCAACTAAGTTATCTAAACTATCAACCATTGAAGAGTAAGATACATATAATATATTATTATTATCAAATGCAGCGCTTGGGAAAGAAGTTAATGAATTTCCATAAGAACCAAAAGGATTATCTGCAGCAGGAGTTGTAGTTGCAGGGAAAGTAATCCAGTTATCATTATTCACATCTTCAATAGCTGCAATCATAACTGCACTTGAACCATTATCTGTTTCATTTGCACCAACAACACCATCAGCCATTGATTCATTCCACATATATAATCCATCAGTAGTTGGATAATAGCTGTATGTTTGAGTTGTAGCTACTGCATCTTGTAAAATTCTCATTCTACCAAAAAATACATAAGCCATGTTATTATTATCTAAAGTAATAGCAAATGTACCATCGTTAGTTTCTAAAGTGTCAGCATTACCATCAGGATATACATCAGATGTTGTAGTTGTATGATCCCACTTAGTAATAGGGCATTTGTAAATAGTACGAGATGACCATGTAACACCACCATCTGTAGATTTAGTCATAACAACATCTCTATCAGTATCACCAGCTACAATTGCAACAACTGGTCCGTTAGCAGCAATAGCATAAGCATCACCACCAAAACCTTTAAAAGATGCAGAAGTTAAACCAGTAGGAACTTGATTAACGATATCCCAAGTTGCACCACCATTAATAGAACGGCTAAATACAACAGCTCCATCTAAACCTTGCCATAATGCACCACCAGAACCAACTGGGTAAGTTAATGAAATTGCATAAATAGTATCTCCACCACCTACTGAAGAAGAAACCATACGAGGCCAAAAGTTACCACCAGTTGTAGCTGTAGGAACAGCTGTAGTGCTATTAGCCCAAGCCCCAGTACCTTTAGTAGTACGAGAAGCTAAATTTAATTTAGCTGCACCACCAGCATGTGCTAATACTAAATCTTTACCAGCACGAGTGTTTACGATATTTCCCCATCCAACACGTACATTCTCAATACGAGCAGTTGGTTCTGCAGCCCAACCTGTGCCATTGTTATAATTGTAACCAGTACCACGATTAGCGTAAGCTGTAGTAGCATCAGTATATTCAATAGTCCAAGCAGCTGCCATAGAGCCATCGCGGTTAACTACTAAACGATCTGCAA
>JAYSTR010000132.1:0-25997 GCA_043719555.1 Bacteroidota bacterium
GGTCGTTTTTTAAGCTTTATATCAAAGCTTCAGCAACCAAAACTAATTGTGGAAATCGGCACTTATACGGGCTATTCGGCCTTATGTTTAGCAGAAGGATTGCATAAAGAAGGGAAATTAATCAGCATTGATGTCAACGAAGAAACATCAGCCTTTGCAAAAACTTTTATTAACGAAACTGAATTTGCTAATAAAATTGAATTGGTTGTAAATGATGCGAAAAGTTACATTACTACTATAACGGAACCAATAGATTTGGTATTTATTGATGCGGAAAAAAAAAATTATTTAAGCTATTATAATTTAGTTATTGAAAAATTAAAAAGTGGTGGATTAATTATTGCCGATAATGTATTGTGGAGTGGTAAAATTACGATGCCGGAAAGCACAATGGATAAAGAAACAATTGCTTTACATCAATTTAATCAATTTGTGCAAAAAGATACGAGGGTAGAAAATATATTATTACCAATTAGAGATGGATTAATGGTAATAAGAAAAAAATAATTATAGCTTTGTAATACATGAGCATAATTAGTTATTATAATGGCATAATATTGGCTGGAGTAAACTCTGAGCATACTCATACGTTTTCAGATAAACTTCAGGCCAGAAACAAATTATCTTTTTCGTGTATTGTTTTTTCATTAATTTATGTTACTTTCTTTTTTGCTAATGGACATTTTTTGCCGTTTTTAGCTATCATATTTGCAACAACATTATTTGCTATTTCTATTGTTCTTAATCAATTTCAAAAATATACTCTTTCTAGTTATTTAATATTATTTAATACCAATTATTGCGTCCTATTTTTTTCTACTTATTTAGGATTTGGGTCGGGCATACATCTATATCTTTTTACTTCGCCATTAATAGTTCTAACTTTATTTGATAACAAAAGCATTTTGTTTATTTCTATGGCCATGATGACTTATGTGTTAAATTTCATCATTCTTGTTCTAATTGAAAAGGTATTTAAAGTGGATTTTTTGATTTTGAATGCTTCGCAAACAGAAGCGTTTTATATCATTAATATTGTTTTAAGTAGTTTTATTTTAATAATGCTTTCTCTTTATTTTTTTTACAACAATAATAGAGTAAATCAGTTATTACTTTTAAAAAATGAAGAATTATTATATCAGCAACAATTATTAAAAGAAGAAAACGATATACGAAAATCAGCAGAAGAACAGGCTATTTCTTCTTTATCTGATAGAGAAATATTGTTATCTGAAGTACATCACCGTGTAAATAATAACTTGGCTGTAGTATCTGCATTAATTGAGCTTCAATCCGTTTATGTTTCCGACGAAAAAACTATCCAAATACTAAAAGACAGTCAAAATCGAATTAAATCTATTGCTTTATTGCATGCGAAATTATATGGAAATAAATCGTTACAATTCGTGGATGTTTCGTCTTATGTTACTGATCTAATTCAATTTATTAAACAATCTTTAAATATTAAGGAAAAAGAAATTTTTATTCATCCTCAAATTGATGAAATTAATCTTGACATGACAAAGGCAATGCCATTTGGTTTACTGTTAAATGAGTTAATTACAAACTCTTATAAATATGCTTTTCTTTTAAAAGATAATGGTAATATTTGGATAAATATTTTTGAAGAGAATAGCGAATATATATTAAAATATAAAGATGATGGACCAGGATTTGAATATGATAGAGAAGTTGAAAAAACATCACTTGGATTAAATTTAATTGAATCATTTTGCACACAATTAAATGGTAATTTTGTTTATAAATGCTTGGATGGTGAAATGATATTTCAATTTAAATTTCCTGCACAGAAAAACTAAACTATGGCAAAAAAAATTTTGATTGTAGAGGATGACATGATTATTGCGATGGTAAACAAGCGTTACGTGGAGACTTTAGGTTATCAAGTTGTGCAGTCTGTGAGAAATGGTTTAGCGGCCATTGAAGCCGTGAAAAAACACAGTCCTGATATTATCCTTATGGACATTCGTATTGAAGGTGAAATGGATGGAATTGAGGCTATGGAAGAAATTCGAAAATTCTCGGATGTGGGAGTTATTTATATATCTGGAAATTCAGAACCAGCAACTAAAATAAGAGCCGAACAAACAAACATGATTTCCTTTTGTGTTAAGCCTATTTCTATGGATGATTTAAAAGTTGTTTTAGATAAGTTAGATTAAGAATTGATGATTATAGTACTTAAAATTTTTATCAATTCTCATTAACAATTTAAGCCTTAATTCGAGGCTTTTTTTAATTTTACACACTAGTTACATTTGCAGCTTTACTTAATTAAAATTAAACATAACGCACAATGATTCATTTCTTCGGAAACCAATCCAACACTGTTTTTGCTGTTCAAGCTCACAACGAAATATCATCAGAAGACATTAATAAATTAAACTGGCTTTTTGGCGGCGCCCATAAATTAGAGAAATCCGTTATAGCGGATTTTTTTATTGGTCCACGTGCCGCAATGATTACACCTTGGAGTACTAATGCTGTTGAGATTACTCAAAACATGGGTATCAGTGGAATTATTAGAATTGAAGAATTTGAAAAAGTAACCGAAGATTATACTTCTTTTGATCCAATGATTTCTCAAAAGTATACCGAGTTAAATCAAACGATTTATACGATTAATGTTAAACCAGAACCGATTTTAGACATTACCGATATTGCGACTTACAACAAATCAGAAGGCTTAG
The DNA here is from genome assembly GCA_043719555.1 of Bacteroidota bacterium. Lineage (GTDB taxonomy): Bacteria > Bacteroidota > Bacteroidia > B-17B0 > Aurantibacillaceae > UBA4416. The sequence continues at coordinate 2,712 of JAYSTR010000132.1, forward strand.
CATTAAGTGAGGATGAAGTTGATTATTTAAATAGTTTATCGAATAAGTTAGGAAGAAAATTAACAGACTCTGAGATTTTTGCTTTTTCTCAAGCTAATTCAGAGCACTGTCGCCATAAAATATTTAATGGAACGTTTGTTATTGATGGCGAAGAAAAACCAACATCTCTATTCAAATTAATTAAAAAAACATCTGAGACACATCCAAACGAAATTGTTTCTGCCTATAAAGATAATGTGGCTTTTGTAAAAGGCCCAAAGGTTACGCAATTTGCGCCAAAAACACCCGATAAACCCGACTTTTATGAAGAAAAAGAATTTGATTCAGTTCTTTCTTTAAAAGCAGAAACACATAATTTCCCAACGACAGTTGAACCTTTTAATGGAGCTGCAACAGGTTCGGGGGGCGAAATTCGTGATCGTTTAGCAGGTGGACAAGGATCTTTACCATTAGCAGGAACAGCAGTTTATATGACTTCTTATTCTCGTTTAGAAAATGGACGAGCGTGGGAAAGTGCAGTGAATGAAAGAGCATGGTTGTATCAAACTCCAATGGATATATTAATCAAAGCATCAAACGGTGCTTCTGATTTTGGTAATAAATTTGGTCAGCCTTTAATTACGGGTTCTGTATTAACCTTTGAGCATCAAGAGAAAACTGTCAGTGCGAGCGGAATTGAGAACATTCGTAAGATTGGTTACGATAAAGTAATTATGCAAGCAGGTGGTATTGGTTATGGTAAATTAAATCAAGCTATTAAAAAAACGCCAACTAAGGGTGATAAGATTGTTATCCTTGGTGGAGAAAATTATAGAATTGGAATGGGTGGAGCAGCGGTATCGTCTGCTGATACAGGGGCTTTTGGTTCGGGTATTGAATTAAATGCCATACAACGTTCTAATCCCGAAATGCAAAAACGTGCTGCTAATGCTATTCGTGGTTTAGTAGAAAGTGATCATAATCCAATCGTATCAATACACGATCATGGTGCTGGTGGACACTTAAATTGTTTATCGGAATTAGTAGAAGCAACTGGTGGTTTAATTGACTTGGATAAATTACCTGTGGGCGATCCAACCTTGTCGGCTAAAGAAATTATTGGAAACGAATCACAAGAACGCATGGGTTTAGTGATTGGAGAAAAAGATATGGATACCTTACAGCGTATTGCTGATCGCGAGCGTTCTCCTATGTATCAGGTGGGTGATGTAACAAACGACCATCGTTTTACTTTTCAATCTAAATCAACTGGTTTAAAACCGATGGATTACGCTTTGGAAGATTTCTTTGGAAGCTCTCCAAAAACGATTATGACTGATAAAACAGTTACTAGAAATTATGCTGACTTAACTTATACAGTTGCAAATATTCCAACCTATTTAAATCAAGTATTGCAATTAGAAGCAGTTGCTTGTAAAGATTGGTTAACGAATAAAGTTGACCGTTGTGTAGGCGGACGAGTTGCTAAGCAACAATGCGCGGGTCCTTTACAATTACCATTAAACAATGTAGGTGTAATGGCCTTAGATTTTAAAGGTAAAGAAGGTATAGCTACAACTATTGGTCATTCGCCAATTGCGGCTTTAGTTGATCCTGCAGCCGGTTCAAGAACTGCTATTGCAGAAGCGTTATCAAATTTAGTATGGGCTCCATTAAAAGATGGTTTACAATCAGTATCACTTTCGGCTAACTGGATGTGGGCTTGCAAAAACGAAGGCGAAGATGCTCGCTTATATGAAGCTGTAAAAAGCTGTTCTGAATTTGCTATTGAATTAGGAATCAATATTCCAACAGGAAAAGATTCTTTATCAATGAAACAAAAATATCCGAATGATGAAGTGATTGCACCAGGCACCGTTATTATTTCGGCAGCTGGTAATTGTAATGATATTACAAAAGTAGTTGAGCCTGTTTTAAAACGTAATGGTGGAAATATTTATTACTTAAATTTATCTCAAGATACATTCAAATTAGGAGGCACATCATTTGCTCAAGTATTAAATAAAATTGGAACAGAAGTTCCAACAATTACTAATGCGGCTTATTTCAAAAAATCATTTAATGTATTACAAGAATTAATTAAAGCTGGTAAAATTATAGCTGGACACGATGTTGGTAGCGGTGGTTTAATTACAACCTTATTAGAAATGTGTTTTGCGGATGTGAACTTAGGAGCTACTTATGATTTATCTTCTTTAGGAGAAATCGACACCGTAAAAACATTATTCAACGAAAACATCGCTATTGTTTTTCAAGCAGATGCAACTGTTGAATCTGTTTTTGCACAAAACGATATTCAAATTTTTAAAATTGGTTCGGTAGTAGATGGTAATTCGGTTTCTGTGAAAAACCATGCTGATGCTTTTACATTTAATGTTACAGAAACAAGAGATACGTGGTACAAAACATCATTCTTATTAGATTCTAAACAATCTAAAAATGGAATGGCGCAAGAGCGTTATAACAATTATAAAAACCAACCGTTGCAATTTATCTTCCCTGCACATTTTGATGGTAAACTTCCTGTCAACCTGAGCGGAGTCGAAGGTGGCGAAATGCGCCCTAAAGCAGCCATCATCCGCGAGAAAGGAAGTAACTCAGAACGTGAAATGGCAAATGCAATGTACTTAGCAGGCTTTGATGTGAAGGATGTACATATGACGGATTTAATTTCGGGTAGAGAAACATTGGAAGACATTCAGTTTATTGGTGCGGTGGGAGGTTTCTCAAACTCTGATGTATTAGGTTCGGCTAAAGGTTGGGCTGGCGCATTCTTGTATAACGAAAAAGCAAATACCGTATTGAAAAATTTCTTTAAACGTGAAGATACTTTATCTGTAGGTATTTGTAATGGTTGCCAATTGTTTATGGAATTGGAATTAGTTAATCCAGAACACGACGTACATGGAAAGATGCAACACAATACCTCTCGCAAACATGAGAGTGGATTTACATCAGTAACAGTTCAAAAGAATAATTCGGTGATGTTGTCTACTTTAGAAGGAGCAACCTTAGGTGTTTGGATTTCGCATGGAGAAGGTAAATTTAAGTTTCCGTATAAAGAAGATCAATATAACATTGTTGCTAAGTATGCTTACGATAGTTATCCTGCAAACCCAAATGGGTCTGATTTTAATACAGCGATGATGTGTGATGTTACGGGGAGACATTTAGTAACGATGCCTCATATTGAGCGTTCAACCTTTACTTGGAACTGGGCACATTATCCAGAAAGAAATCAAACAGATGAAGTTACTCCATGGCTTGAAGCATTTGTAAATGCGAAAAAATGGATAGAGAAAAAATAATGTTTATTTAAACAAAAAAGGTTCGCAATAAAACTGCGAACCTTTTTATATAAGTTTAATCCTATTAAGCCTTCTGTTTAAATTTATTGATTGCATTTACAGTAAACTCTGATAATACCAACGTTCCACTCATACCAGCACGTTCAATTAATAAGGTGTCCCAATTTTCGGTTCCTTGCCACATTACTTTTTTTAGCATCATCATTGCTTCAGGATTACTTGTTGCTAATTTGTTTGCTAAGCTTGCAATACCTTTATCCATTTCCGCAGTTGTTTCAAATACTTCGGCATACAAGCCTTTTTCTTTTGCCCACTGTGCCGTTTGCCACTCGGTAGCATTAATGGTTAATTGGCAAAATGCAGAAGTTCCTACTTTACGCTCAACTGCTGGGCCAACAACAAAAGGGCCAATACCAACAGCTAATTCTGATAATTTTATAGACGCATCGTTTACCGCAAACGTATAATCGGCACTTGATGCAATGCCAACGCCACCACCCACAGCTTTACCTTGCACACGAGCAATAATAAATTTTGGAGCTTTACGCATCGCATTAATAACCATAGCAAATCCCGAGAAAAATTTTAATCCAGTGTCTATGTCTTTAATTGAAATTAATTCGTCAAAGCTAGCACCAGCACAAAAGGCTTTTTCTCCTTCACTTTGTAATACGATGACTTTTGCAGTATCATCTTTTCCTAATTTTTCTATTTCGGCAGCTAAGTTTCTTAGTTGCAAACCAGGCATTGAATTACTTTGAGGGTGAAAAAAAGTAATAGTGCCTATTCCATTTTCGATAGTTGATTTTATTGTTCCTTCCATTGTTTTTTATTTAATCTTTATTTTTTTAATTGCTTTTATAATTTTTGGACTTTGGCTACCGTGCAGGGCTCGTAAAATTTCTATTTTATTTGCTTTGATGCGGTAGATAATTAAGTATTTACCTAATATAATATTGCGATAAATTTGAGTGGTTGTTTCTAAGTGTTTGCATTCGGGGTAAAGCAAATACATATATGATAAACCATTTGAGGAATGAAGAATTTTTTCTTGAAAAATTTCTGCCATTACGTCTCCAAATGTTTCAGAACCATAACTATAAATAGATGTTAAATCCTTATAAAAAGCATTTGAATAAATTACTTTTTTAATGACTTTTTCCATAAATTCATTTTAGTTACAATTTCCTCAAGAGAATAAAATGGCCCTTTTTCGGCTTCCTTAACAAGAGACTTAAATTCCTCTTGACTCATAGGTTCGCCTGGAATAGCTAAGTTTCTTTTTATTTTAACTTTAGATGATCGCATAACCAAATTTAAGATTTTTTTAAAGAATTTACAATTAATGACTTATTCCTTTATCCCTAATTTATCACTGTACTTTTTACGTAAGTCGTTTTGAAAATTATTTAAATTGATTCTTCTGCCATTAATAAATGCAAGTACAACGTTATTACTTTTCATATCTAAAATATCTCCTTCCGAAATAATGACAGAAGCTAATTTCCCTTCAGTAATACTTCCGATTAAATCATCAACACCTAAAATTTTAGCACTATTTAACGTGATACTTTGTAAGGCTTGTTCTTTAGTTAAGCCATAAGCTGCCGCAGTACCAGCTAAAAAAGCTATGTTACGAGCATTCATAGCTTCCATATCACCTTGGTTTTGTAAACAAAATAATACGCTATCTTTTTGCAATAAATAAGGCAATTTGTAAAGTAAATCAGTTTCGGCTTCAGGTAAATCTGGTAAATCGTGTAAGCGATTTAACATAACTGCAATATGATTTTCTTTTAAAAAACGAGTAACTTTATAAGAATCTTTTGCCCCGATGATTACTATTTTTTTGATAGCATAATGGTTTGCAAAATTGATGGCGCTAATAATATCCTTAACGTAATCTACGTGTATATATAGATTTTTAGTGCCATTAAAAACACTTCTCATAGCATCAAAACGTAAATTATTTTCTGTAACGTTTTCTGATTTAGAATACGCTAACGCATTATTAAAAAAACTCGTTAAGTCATTTAATTGATTTTCGTATTTCGTATTTTTTTCGCTAGCAACTGGTTCTGCCCACCACCCATTTTTTTTAATAGATTGAGGGAAATTTAAATGTACGCCATCATCTGCTTTAATAACAGCATCTTCCCAGTTCCAGCCATCGGTTGCTAATATGGATGACATGCCACTAATAATGCCACTACGAGGTGTAGATTGTGTGTATAAAACACCATTAGCTTTAACGGTTTCTAAAATTTTACTTTCGGCATTATAGGCAATTAAACTACGGATATGAGGATTAAAATCACCAACCTCAGAAAAATCACTTGTTTGACGTATAGCTTCAGCTTCCTGTAATCCTAAAATACAATTTGGAGCAATTAATCCTGGGTATACATGTTTACCTGCAATTTTAATAGTAGTGTCAAATGCAGATGGATCAATACGTGTAACAGTTGCGTCCGCTACAAATTCTATTTTTCCATCTTTAAAAGCAATTAAACTATTTTGAATAACAGAGCCATTACCAATATGCGCAATACCATTTGCAAGTAATAAATGCTTTTTATTTTGCGCAATAAATGCTGATGAAATAAAAATGAATAATAGAGAAATTTTATGCACCATAATGAATTTGATAATAGGTAAATATAAACAAAATATCACTCAAAAAAAGTTTAGCTTTGCGTTATGAAAAACGTGAAACCAAAATCGGCAAAACCACATCGTATATTATTACAAGCGGTTGTTAATGCCCTTACACAAATATTTACAGATAATAAATATGCCGATAAAGTAATTGAAAAAACACTAAAGGAAAATCCGAAATTTGGCGGACGAGATAGACGATTTGTTGCTGAAACAACGTATGATGTTGTTCGTAATTATCGATTATTGGCGCATTTAGCGAATACCGAAAATGATTTCTGGAAAATTGTAGGCGCTTATTTTATGATGCAGCATTTACCTATGCCCGATGAACGTGAGTTTAGGGGATTAAATGAGCGTGATGTTGCTGAACAGTTTAAAGCCTTAAGTAATCAAAAAATATTACAAGCTTACCCAGACTGGTTATGGGATATTTGTGAAAGTGAACTAGGGAAAGATGTTTGGGAAAAAGAAGCGAAAGCATTAAATCAACAAGCTAATGTTGTGTTACGCGTTAATACGCTGAAAACTAAAAAAGATATTTTAAAAAAGTTTTTAGTTGAACAAGAAATTGAAGTGGAAGAGTTAAAACAATTTAGTGATGCGTTACAATTAGTGCAGCGTCAGAATATTTTCTCGAATCCCTTATTTAAATTAGGTTTATTTGAATTACAAGATGCTGGTTCGCAACACATATCAGAATTTATGAATGTAGAGCCAGGTATGCGTGTAATAGATGCCTGTGCTGGTGGTGGTGGAAAAACATTGCATTTAGCGGCTTTAATGCAAAATAAAGGTCGTATTTTATCAATGGATGTAACGCAATGGAAATTAGATGAGTTAAAAAAACGAGCTCGTAGAGCAGGCGCCAGTAACGTAGAACCTCGTTTAATTGAAGGAAGTAAAACAATTAAGCGTCTAGAAAACACTGCCGATAGATTATTATTAGATGTGCCTTGTAGCGGATTAGGTGTGATTAAGCGTAACCCGGATGCTAAGTGGAAGTTGAATGAAGATTTTATTAGTCGTACAAAAGAGTTACAACAAAAAATATTAAGCGAATATAGTGTGATGACAAAAGTTGGCGGACAATTAGTGTATTCTACCTGTAGTATTTTACCAAGCGAAAACAGAAAGCAAGTAGATACTTTTTTAGCGAGTCATAAAAATTATTCGTTAATAAAAGATAAATCTATTTTGCCAAGCGAGGGTTATGATGGGTTTTATATGGCATTAATAAAACGTAATTCGTAATTTTATATTTTAAAACTTTAAAAACAAGAACTATGAAAAAACTATTTTTAATATTAAGCGTCATTTTTACAACCGCTATTTATAGTCAAACAAAAGTTGAAAAAGTTGATGCGATTACATTTAAAAAATACATTGATGAAAAAAAAGGCATCCTCATTGATTTACGTACAGATGATGAACTAGCGCGTAAAGGTTTTATAAAAGGGTCAAAGCAACTAGATTTTTTTGGAAAAAATGCTGAAGCTGTTATCAAAAAATTAGATAAGAAAAAAACGTATTTAATCTATTGTGCAGGTGGTGGTCGTAGTGGTGATTGCGCTGATTTAATGACTAAACTTAACTTTACTCACGTAGTAGATTTAACCAAAGGTTTTGAAGATTGGAAAAAACTTGGTTTTGAAATTGAAACAAAAAAATAAATTCTATTTCTTATTTTCTAAATAGGATTTATAGTAATCTTGCCAAGGCGTTGTTTTGTATTTATCTTCGGCATAAAACTTTAAAATCGGCATTAGGCTAGCAGGCGTTAAAAATACATTCAATGCATCAAGTGTTGTTTGTTTTTCGTCTAATACGGCAATGGTTGGAAACTGTAAACGATTATTACTAACCCTTAAAGCAAATGTATTTAATGGATAACCTCCTGATAATGTTTTGTAGCATTTCTCTCCCTTAAATAAGATAGTGTCATTACTTTCTGCATCAAAATTTATCATATAAAAATGTTTATTTATGTAATTGACTATGGCAGTGTCTTTTAAAGTTGTTGCGGTTTCTACTTTACACGAGTTGCAAAAACTTGCACCAATATTTACTAATATTTTTTTCGGTTTCTTTTTTGCAAGTTTTTCAATTTCGGCTAACGATTTATATTTAATATAACTTTTAGTAAATGTAGTATCGTAAAAGGTGTGTTCAAACTGGATCCTATAATCTTCAAACTGACAAGACTTGAAAACGTTTTCAACTGTATAGACTAAAAGTGGTTCTATTTTTTTTTCTTCTAAAAAACCTTGAGATAGTAAATTATACTCAAAATTATTTGACACAAAAATAGTTGAGGGGTAGCTCATGCTTGTGCCTAAAAATTTAATGGCTAATTCGTGCGGTGTTTTCGGCTCTTTTGAAGTAGGTTTATATATCTTGCCATTGTACTCAATGGTATCTTTTGTTTCCGCATCAAATTTTATAGGATAAAAGTAAGTATTAATATAATTAGCGATGTTTGGGTTAGAGTAGGTGGTTTTCATCATGTGTTTACACCATCCACACCAATCAGTGTAAACATCAATAATAAAAGGTTTTGGCTGCGTTTTATATTGCTCTTGAGCTTCTTTAATAGTTAACCATTTTACGAGGCCATTATCGTGCTGACCCTTTAAAGTGATAGTAAAACCTATAAGTAGTAAAGTAATTTTTAACGCTTTCATAATGTAAAAATCGAATTTTTTTTGTACATTTGGTACTTAAACTAAAATAAATTAACATGATTAAACATTTACTTTCAATTTCTTTAATTTCATCTTGCTTTTTAGCGAATGCACAATCTTTTTCTGCAAAATATAATTTCGCTGCTACAACTACAGTTTCAGGTACAACTGACCCAACAGTTCCTCCTACAGCTACTGGAGTAACATTTGGTTCCTTTTCGGCAGTTGGCGTTGGAACAGTTTCTACATCCAACGGAAGTTTTACATACGATACTTGGGGTTTAGGTGCACAAACTGGCATAAACACTCCTACAAGTTTTACTGGAGCAATTGATATGGGAAAATATTATGATGTAACTATTACACCAGTGACTGGTTATGAAGTGACATTAACCGATATGACCTTTTCTGCTCGTCGCTCAGGCACAGGGACTCGTCAATTTTCAGTTCGTTCAGGAACGGATAATTACACTTCAAACTTACCAGCAACTGTGGGTACTAGTACATTAATTTCTGTTATAAATACCAATGAATTTTTCTTTACAACTGATGGAAGTACAAGTACAATTACAGGGAATACCATTACGTATAGTGGGCCTTCATTTACTGCTTTTACAGCCCCTATGAATGTTCGTTTTTATGCATGGAATGCAGAAGCAACATCTGGGTCTTTCCGTATTGATTCTGTTATTTTTAACGGTTCAACTGCATTGTCAACTGGTTTAGGAAAAATTAACTTTGATTTAAATTCAAACTTAAATGTTTATCCAGTACCTAGTCATAATGGTGTTGTTTTTATTGAAAACAAAAATGCTATAGAAGTTTCTAAAATTGAAGTGTTAGATATTTTAGGTAATGTAGTATTAACAAATGCTGCAAGTAATGAGTCTAAAATTAAATTAAACTTAGCTGATATGAATTCAGCAAGCTATTTTGTACGTATGTATTCTGGTAAATCGGTTTCTACGAAAAAAATAGTTATTGTAAAATAAATTTTTTAAAATATTTGAAGCCTCAATTAGTATTAATTGAGGCTTTTTTTATGAATTATTATTTCTATTAAATGATTGCCATTAGTAGTTTTGTTTTAAATTTATAGTTTAAACGTAGTTTTTATAAAAAATACTGTATATATAACATTTGATGGTTTAAGTGATCCTTTAGGGCAATCGCAAATTTTGCCGTATTTATTAGGCATAGAGAAAAGCGGTTATGTTATTCATATTATATCCTGCGAAAAACAAGTTAGATTAAATAAAGAAAAAGACACGATTTTAAAACAATTAAAAAACACCAATATTACGTGGGAATATATTATATACGATGAAAATGGGAGTTTCTTTTCTCGATTCAGTTATATCAAAAAAATTACAGCTATAGTTAAACAATTAGTTGCCACTAAAAAAATTGAGCTAATTCATTGCCGTAGTTATTTGTCATCCTTAATTGGGTTGAAGTTTAAATTAAAAAACAATATTCCATTTTTATTTGATATGCGTGGTTTTTGGGCTGATGAACGTATTGACGGAAACATTTGGAGTAAAAGACATGTTCTACAGAATTTATTTTATCAGTATTTTAAAAAGAAGGAAATTCAATTTTTAAAACATTCTGATGCTATTGTTTCTTTAACTTTAGCCGGATTAAATGAATTAGAAAAAAAACATCCAGACTTAAATATTAAACAAAAAACAACCATTATTCCGTGTTGCACTAATACATCTGTATTTGATAAAGAAACATCTCAAAGTATTAGTTTGCCAAATATAAATGCAAATGATCACGTTATAGTTTATTCTGGCTCTATTGGAACCTGGTATTATACGAGAGAAATGATTGATTGTATTTTAATATGGAGGCGGAAAATTCCAAACATTAAATTATTAATTTTAACTAAGGATACATTCGAGCTTAATCACATTATCGAATCTTATACACCTGAGCAAAAGAAGATAATCGTAATTGCTTCTGCAAACTACAATCAAATGCCATCGTATTTAAGTTTAGCAAAATCATCAATATTTTTTATTAAACCTGCATATTCTAAAATTGCGTCATCACCTACAAAAATGGCTGAGTGTTGGGCTATGAATTTGCCTATTATTACTAATCAAGGTATTGGAGATAATGATTTATATTTCAATCAACATAAAGGAGGCATTTTGTTAAACGCTTTTAATGAAGCGGAATACAATAAGGCTTGTGATTATTATGTACTATTATTAAAAGAACAAAATGATTACAGGCATTTGGCAACAGAATACTTTGATACAACTATTGCCATAAAACGTTATATAACTATTTATAAACATCTTACAAAATAAACACGCATGCAAACAATTATTGTTACAGGAGGCGCAGGCTATATCGGATCTCATACTATTATTGAGTTATTAGAAAACACAAATTATAATATTGTTTCGATTGATAATTATTCTAATTCCACATCTAAAACATTAGATAGAATAAAATTAATTACAGGAAAAGATATCAAAAATTATAATGTTGACATTTGTGATTTATCATTATTGGAAAAATGTATTGCTGACATTCCAAATCCTATTGGTATTATTCATTTTGCGGCTTATAAGTCGGTTGGTGATTCGGTTACTAACCCATTAAGTTATTACCATAATAATATGGCATCACTTGTGAATATTTTAAAAGTATGCGAGCAATTTAATATTCATAATTTTATTTTTTCATCATCTTGTTCTGTTTATGGTAACGTAGATAAATTACCTGTAACAGAAGAAACGCCTTTTCAAATAGCAGAATCTCCTTACGCACATACTAAGCAAATTGGTGAAGATATAGTAAAGAGTTTTACAAAAAGTTATCCGAAATTTAAGTCCGTATTATTACGTTATTTTAATCCGGTAGGCGCGCACATTAGTGGCAAAAACGGCGAGTTATCTAAGGATAAACCAAATAACTTAGTTCCATTTATTACACAAAGTGCCGCGGGAATTCTGCCTCCACTAACGGTATTTGGTGGTGATTACGATACACGTGATGGTTCTTGTATTCGAGATTATATTCACGTTACAGATATTGCCGATGCGCACGTAAAAGCCTTAAATTATTTAATTGACAATAAACAAAAACAACCTACAACAATTTTTAATTTGGGTACTGGCACTGGCGTTACCGTTTTTGAGGCTATTAATTCTTTTGAAAAAGTTGCAGAAAGAAAACTAGATTACAAAGTTGGTGCACGCAGAGAAGGCGATGTGATTGCTATTTATGCGAATAATGATTTTGCGAAACAAGAATTAAAATGGTTGCCAAAATATAATTTAGATGATATGATATTAAGTGCTTGGAAATGGCAACTATATGATGGGAAATAAATTAGACTGTTTTCTTTTGTCTTAAAAACAAAACATCACCAATTTTTAAACTATCTGTTGGTTTTAATTTATTTTTTTTACAAAGCATACTTAATCGAATGCCGTGCAGTTGGGATACGGATTTTAATGTTTCATTTTTTTGTACAACGTGGTAAGGCTCTAAAGCTTTACGGCGTTTTTTTTCGATATAAATTTTTTGACCATATTGTAATTTATCACTTTTAGATAAATCATTATAGCTTAATAAATCATCTAATTCAATATTAAAATCATGAGCAATTTTATAAAATGAATCGTTGTTTTTTGCAATCACAAATTTAATATGATTAAAACGATACACTGCTCTCAATACCATTTCTGGTTTTGCACTTTCTTCGTGACTTGGGAAATTTTGTTTTGGTGTGGATTCTATCGTATTTAAATCTTGTAAATTATAACGCTCAATTAAATCTATTAATCGTTCGGCATATCGAGGATCTGTAGCGTAACCTGCTTTTTTTAAACCATAACACCAAGCTTTGTAATCATTTATAGGTATCTCAAATAATTGCGAATAACGTGAACGTGAAAATAAAAACATACTATGGTCGCTATACGAATCTAAAACATTGTCATATTTTCTAAAACATTCATTTTCCTCATCATCTGTCATTGTATAGGTTTCACCGCCCCATTCTTTATGACACTTAATTCCAAAATGATTATTAGCATGACGAGATAAATTACTATTCCCATTGCCACTTTCTAACATTCCTTGAGCAAGTGTAATACATGCCGGAACTTTATGTAAATACATTTCTTTTATCGCATCATCTTTAAAAGATGAAATATAATCTTCTGGTGACAATGTTTTTAAATCAGGATCATCAGGCATGCTTGATTTTTGAGCTAATAAAAAATTGCATAAACACAGGATACAAAATGTATGGATAAACTTTACTATCATTTTCGTAATTGTTTTAAATAGTCTTTTTCTTTTTGTGATAATTTTTCGGTGCAAGCTGCGTAGGCGGCAGAAGGTATTTGCTTTATGTTTTGTTCGATATAATTAAACGTTTGTTTGGGGTAAACATTATAACTTTCTCTAATGGCCCAGCCAACAGCTTTTTGTACAAAATATTCTTTATCTAATAATAAATTATCAATTAAGGTAATGCCATAATCAAAATCAATATGTTGTTTTTTTGTGCGCGAATAATAATACAATGATACGATGGATTGTCTGCGTTCCCATAGTTTTTTCGACGTATTCCATTTTTCTATTAGTGTAGTAATATCAGCGTATGTGTTTTCGTTTTCTAAAAAACGGGTTAAAAATTTCGATAATGTATCTGAGTGTGCCCAGTTATCAATATGTTTAACCCAAGTCGGTAAAATCTTTAATAAAGTAGTATCTGGTAAATGTTTAAAGTTTTTATCTAAGTAAATGTATGCTTGATTTTTACATTCAAATATTTTGGATTCTTTTAAAATGGAATCAAATATTAAAAAGTTAGATGTTTTATCGTCTGTATAAAAATTAAATCCTTGCTTGCAAATATCAACTTGAAGTTTTGTTGCAATGTTTAAAACATCAAATTTTGTACCTAAATATTTTTGTAGTTTTTCCGCGTTAGCTTTATTGTTTTTTAATGCAACGTGTTTTAACTTTTGCTCTACTTCTTGTGTATATTTGTTTACTTTAGATTTCATTTTATACTATAAATTTAACACTTATGAAGGTTAATTATTATGCAATTCTTGTTGTTGTTTTCACAATCCAATGTTTAAATATGAGCGGTCAATTGAAATACCCAGTCACTAAAAAAGTAAAACAAATTGATGATTATCATGGCACAAAAGTTAATGATTCCTACAGATGGCTTGAAGATGATAATTCTAAAGAAACTAAGGCTTGGGTAACTGAGGAAAATAAGGTTACGCAAAAGTATTTATCTGTTATCCCATATAAGGAAAAAATCAGAACCCGATTAACTGAATTATGGAATTACGAGAAAATGAATGCTCCATTTAAAAAAGGAAATTACTTGTTTTCTTATAGAAATGATGGCTTACAAAACCAATGGGTATTATATCGCCAAACAAGTTTATTGGATAAACCTGAAGTTGTGTTAGATCCAAATGTATTATCAACAGATGGTACAGTGGCTTTGTCAAATTTTTCGATTTCGAAAGATGGAAAATATTTGGCGTATTCAATTTCAAAGGCAGGAAGCGATTGGGAAGAAATTCGAATTAGGGATTTGACCACTTTACATGATTTGTCGGATGTGGTAAAATGGGTTAAATTTTCGGGTATGGCATGGCGCGGAAATGGCTTTTATTACAGTAGGTATGACGAACCAAAAACGGGAAAAGACTTTACAGATTTGAATCAATTCCATAAAATTTATTTTCATGCAGTTGGGAAAAATCAAACAGAAGATACTTTAGTTTATCAAGATGTAAAACATAGTAACCGAAATTTTACGGCTCAAACAACGATTGATGAAAACTATTTAATTTTATATGGTAGCGAAACTACAAGTGGCAGTACTTTAATGATAAAAGATTTAACATCTACTAATAATAATTTTGCAACGTTGATAGATAATTTTGACAGTGAGTATTCGGTGATAGATAATGTAGGTAGTGATTTTTATGTATATACAAATATGAATGCGCCTACTTTTAAATTAGCGAAAGTGAGCTTAAAAAATCCGAACCTACCAATATGGTCAAATGTAATTCCTGAACAAAAAGATTTATTGGAAAGTGTTACATTTTGTGGTGAACATTTAGTAGCAAAATATTTACACGATGTTTCTTCTAAACTTGTTGTATATAATCAATCAGGAGAAACTGAAAACGAAATTAAATTACCAGATATTTGTCAGGTAATGGAAGTTAATTCATCTCGTGAAGAAAAATATGTTTATTACTCAACGGTTTCGTTTACTAGCCCAACTGAAGTATTTGCATATGACGCTCGAACAAAAACAAGTAAACGAGTATTTAAAGCTAATACGCCTATTAAAAGTCAAGATTACGTGACGGAACAAGTATTTTATCCAAGTAAAGACGGCACAAAAATACCTGTGTTTATAACACATAAAAAAGGTGTAGAATTAAATGGTCTAAATCCGTGTATGGTTTATGGTTATGGTGGTTTTAATGTTTCATTGCCGCCAAATTATTCACCCAAGGTGATGTTGTTTTTAGAAGCAGGTGGAATTTATTGCGTGCCAAATATACGCGGTGGAGGAGAGTATGGAGTAGATTGGCATATGGCAGGTACTAAGTGTAAAAAACAAAATGTATTTGATGATTTTACAGCGGCTTGTGATTATTTAGTTGCTAATAAATATACAACGCATAATAAAATGGCTATTAGCGGTGGAAGTAATGGCGGTTTGCTAATTGGAGCTATTATGACACAGCGCCCTGATATTTGCAAAGTTGCTTTACCCGCAGTTGGTGTTTTAGATATGTTACGATTTCATTTGTTTACAATAGGTAGAGCCTGGACAGGTGATTATGGCTGTAGCGATAATAAAGAGGAGTTTGAATGTTTGTATAAATATTCACCCTTGCATAATGTGAAACCTGTTGAATATCCAGCAACGATGGTACTTACCGGAGATCATGATGATAGAGTAGTGCCTGCTCATTCGTTTAAATTTGCAGCTACTTTGCAAGAAAACAATAAAGGTAAAAATCCTACGGTAATTAGAATAGATATAAATGCAGGGCACGGCGCAGGAAAACCTACTTCTAAACAAATAGATGAAGCAGTTGATACATGGAGTTTTGTATTTTATAATTTAGGAGTATCGTATTAAAAACCGTAAGCTTTAAAATTACGTGTAAACTCAATTGGTGGAATGGTTTTATTAACATCTAAGTCCGTGTAGTCGTAGCTTTCGAATAAACCGACTTCATCAAAAATACTTATGCTTACTGGTAGCATGCTTTTTTCATCAATATAAAAAATGGCTTTTTTGCAATAGAAGTTGGGGATTTTTACAATGCTCCCAATTTTCAAATAACTATAATCATTATACAAATCGTTTTTTGTACGAACCATATAATCATTTACCACAAATTTATTTGAGATGCTGGCAACAGTTTCCTTGGCTTGTACAATATGATCGAAGTAAGAAAATGAATTGTTTTCGTAAATTAATAAGTGACATTTCATATTGTTTTTATCTGCCTTGCCAATATAAATTAAGTGTTTTGCTATCTGATCTTTTTCTTTACTTAAAGCAATAGCAATAGTTTTAACTGTAAAATCAAAGCCGATTTCATGTAAGGTGAAATGTTGATTTTTACGCATTAAATTTCCACGTGGATCTAGTGTTAATGTAAAATAAGGAAACACATGAGGCTTTACTAAACATTTATTGTTTAAAGCGCCTTCATTATATAATACTTCTAATTTTTTTTCGGGATTTACTAAATAAACTTTTCGTGGATTGGATTGTAGTTTAACCTTTGAACTTGCCATTGAAAAACCACTTTCTATGCGTTCGATAGCCTTTAAATTAAAACGGACATAACGCAGATTTTTGGCAGAATCCATCATATCAGCAATAATTTTAAAATCTTTGTAATGCTCCTTTATAGTTTGCGCAGGAGCATAAATTATAACTCCTAAGAATATGAAAATAAGTGCAAAGTGGCGCATATATTGTAAATATACTTGATGCTAAATACTTTTCAAAAACTATCTTTACTTTTTTGTATTTTTAGAGATTAAATTTTCATTATGAGTTCAATTTTAGGAATAATACCAGCACGTTATGCATCATCACGTTTTCCGGGGAAGCCATTAATAAACATACTTGGTAAAAGTATGATAGAGCGAGTTTATGAGCAAGCTAAAAAATCAACATTATTAAGTGATGTTGTTGTTGCAACAGATGATGCGCGAATATTTGATCACGTGAAGTCGTTTGGAGGAAAAGCAGTGATGACACTAGAAAATCACCCAAGCGGAACAGATAGAAGTTTTGAAGCGTTAAAAAATATAGGCACGCAATACGATTATATAATTAATATACAAGGTGATGAGCCTTTTATTGATCCATCACAAATAGATTTGCTGTGTAATATCTGTGATGGAAAAACAGAGTTAGCTACTCTAATGATTCCAGTTGACTCACACGAAGTATTATTTGATATGGGCGAAGTAAAAATTACCTTGAATACAAATATGGAAGCGCTATATTTTAGTCGCATGGTAATTCCATTTATAAAAGGGAAACCACAAGAGGAATGGCATAAGTGTCATAAGTATTATCGTCATGTTGGAATGTATGCATACAGAAATGATGTATTAGAACAAATTACAAAATTGCAGCCATCGAGTTTAGAAAATGCAGAGTCCTTAGAGCAATTACGTTGGTTAGAAAATGGCTTTAAAGTTAAATGTGCTATCACACAATTTGATAGTCATTGTATTGATACACCTGAAGATATTGAAAAAGTTATTCGTTTAATGAATATAAAATAAAATTATGGAAGAGAAGAAATTAGTGTTTATGTGTGGATTCATGGGCTGTGGAAAAACAACTCAGGGAAAAAAATTGGCTAAGGAAATTGGATATCATTTTATAGATTTAGATGATTATATAACTAATCAACAAGATAAAGAGATTACGGAATTGTTTGCTGAGGTTGGAGAAGAAGAATTTAGAAAGATTGAAACAGCTGCATTGCAAGAATGTATTAATGATAATTTGAAAGCCTTAATAGCCTTGGGTGGTGGAACTCCTTGTTTTAATAATAATATAGAGTTATTAAAATCGAGTGGTAAAATAATTTATTTAGAAATGACAGCGGAGGCTTTATACAATAGATTATTTAACCCGTCAGCTAAACAAGATAGACCATTAGTTCGCGATAAGAGTAATGAAGAGATGTTGTTGTACATTGAAAATTTATTGAAAGTACGTGAAGTATTTTATAAACAAGCTGATATTATTACAGATGGTGTAACAGTGGATATTGAGGGATTGAAAAATAAAGTATTAAATAATTAGTTTAAGAAATGCGTTGTTTAAAATTTTGTTTCATTTTTTTGATAGGATTTTATTCTAACGCTTTTTCTCAATTTGAGCAATATAAAAACTATGGATTTAATGTTGGCGTTGTATCAACTTTGGGTACACATACACAACGTTTCGGTATTGTTGTTCAGGGATATTATGTATACGAGTTTGCTCAAATAAATGCAAGTGTTAGATTGTACGATAATTTTAAAGATTTAGGCCCTATGGGTGAGCATGCTGAATTTACTGGTGCTTTAGGGTTGTGTTTAGGTTACGGACAAAAAATAAAGGAGCGAAATATATTCATTAGTTCAATAGGTAATCAAACTCATTATAAAAACTCTGTTGCATATAGTTATAATATTTGGCGCAATAAAATTAAAACCTCTCAGGTAACTGGCATCATTGCATTACAATTCAATCATTTTTCTATTATTTCAGAAAACGATTTATTAGCAAAGCCTATTTTAGATCGATTTAGAACTGGCGCTTTTTTATTACAGTATCAAACAAAGCAATGGCAATATGCAATTAATTGCACCATGTGGACTGGACAAATGGGGCAAGCAGTAAAAACAGATTCGTTGTTTCCGGGATATGGATACGTAAATACAGATAGAGGATTGTATAGTAATTTATCACATGGATTATTAAGCGCGCAGGTAAAATATGCAAATCGTGATGGCTTGTGTTTACAAGGTAATGTTGGTATTGATGCGGAGCAAGTTCGTAATGAATTACAAAATAAATTAATACATGATATGCCTTTTATTCCTAAAAAACACAACAAGGCTAAAAATTTACACCTCCCTATGGTGGATAGAGACGGACAACAATTTTTGTATAAAACCAATCAGAAAATAAAAAAGCCTAAACTGTTTTTAAATGGATCAACATCACCAAATGTATTTTATTGAGTTGCATTAAATTTTAAAATTTCTTCTATAATTTTCCTATCGTTGCTCAACCGTGGTACTTTAAATTGCCCTCCCAATTTATTATTGGCTTTTAACCAATTATAGTAAGTGTTTTTTTTAAGTGTAGTGATTTTCGGTATTTGTAAAACGTAATTATTAAATCGTTTAGCTTCGTAATCAGAGTTAATATGTTTTAAGGTTTCATCAAGTACATTAATAAAAAAATCTAAATTATTTGGTGCACGTTCAAATTCAATTAACCATTCGTGTGCTCCCGTTTCATTACTCATAAATATTGGCGCAACTGTGTAATCAATAATATGAGCATGTGTTTTTTCACATGCTATATTTATAGCATGTTCAACATTATGTATCATTAATTCTTCACCAAAAACATTTATAAATTGCTTTGTTCGACCAGTAATAATAAATCGATATGGATTTGTACTAGTAAACTTTAATGTATCACCAACCTGATAACGCCACAAACCTCCATTAGTACTTATTAGCAAAGTGTAGTCTTTTCCTTTTTGTACTTCGGATAAATTATAAACACGCGGATTTTCTTTATCTAAATCAGTTACAGAGATAAATTCGTAATAGATTCCGTAATCTAACATCAATAGCATTTCATCGCTATTGTATAAATCTTGCACTCCAAAAAAACCTTCGGAAGCACTATACAATTGAATGTATGAGGTATTATCGTTATTAAATAAATCTTTAAATAAATCTTTATACGGTTCAAAACTTACACCACCATGAAAATATACTTCTAAATTTGGCCAAACTTCATCGATGCTTGATGCTTTTTTTATTTCTAAAATTCTCTTTAATAAAACTAACATCCAGCTTGGTACTCCTGCTAAACTGGTTACATTTTCGTTAGCCATACTTTGTGCAATGCGCTCTAGTTTTTCTTCCCAATTATCCATCAAAGCAATATCAACAGCAGGTGCTCTAAAATACTCAGCCCACATTGGTAAATTCTGAATAATAATTGCACTCACATCGCCGTGAAATGAATTGTATTCACCGAACGAATCGGTTTTATAGCTGCCGCCTAAAGCTAAATTTTTACCAGTAAATAATTGTGTATTTTCATTATTCACACAATGAAACGTAATCATATCGCGACCACCATTATAATGGCAACCATCTAAAAACTCTTTGCTAACAGGAATAAATTTACTTTTATCGGTTGTTCCACTACTTTTTGCAAACCATTTTATGTCGCTTGGCCATAGTAAATTTTGTTCACCACGGCGTGTTCTGTCAATCATTGATTTTAATGATTCGTAATCCTGAATAGGAACTTGATTTTTAAATTGCTCGTAGTTTGTGATGGATTTAAACTGATGTAGTTTTCCGAATTCTGTGTCCTTGGCTTTATCTATTAATTGTAAAAGCCATTCATTCTGTACATCATGAGGATATTTCATAAATAACTCAATTTGATGCATGCGTTTTTTCATTAACCACGATGCAATTGAGTTGATGATAGCCATAACTAATAAGTTTAATTATATACTAAGGTAGCATTTTTTATTATTTTATTTTGATTAAAAAACAGTCGCTAAATTTTATTGATCCTTTTTAAAAACTCTTCTTTTTTTCTTTGAGACACTGCAATTGTCGAACCATCATGCATAGAGATATAGCCACCTCTTCCTTGATGATACTCTTTTATAAAATGGATGTTTACTAAATGAGAATTATGTAATCGTACAAAATCATAATCATTTAAAATTAATTCAAATCCTTTTAAATTTTTCGTTACACAAATTCGAGTATTATTGGATAAGTAACACATCGTATATTTTCCATCAGCTTCACAACGTACAATTTGTTTTATTTCGACAAATACTAAACCGCTTTGTGTAGTAAGCGCAAGCTTACTATTACCAGAAAGTAAATTCGTATAATTGTTTTTTGCACTTTCTAATTCAACTGTGGGAATTTTGTGATGTTTTGATAATTGTAGTTCTGCTCTTTTTACAGCTTGTATTAATTCATCCTCGTCAAATGGTTTTAATAAATAATCTATAGCTGAAAACTTAAATGCTTTTATAGCATACTGATGATAGGCTGTTGTGAAAATTACTGAAAACTTTTGGTGCTTTATTTTTTCTAATAAATCAAAACCAGATCCCCCTGGCATTTCTATATCTAAAAAAATTACGTCAGGAGGAGTTTTATTTATTAAAGTTAATGCTTGTTCAACAGAATTAGCTTGACCAATTACGGTTACGTTGGGACAATTATTTCTCAACAAAATTTCAAGCAATTCTCTGCTTTTTTTTTCGTCATCTACTATAATTGCGGTTATCATATTAGTTTGTATTTAGTGGAATTGTTATTGTAATGGATGTCCCTATAGGCTCATTATTGTTATTTATCTCATCAATTACATTAATTTTTATTTCATCACCTTTAATGTAATTTATAGTTTTTATACGTTCTTCTATTGATTTTAATCCTAAAGAGGTGTGTTCCGTTAAGTCTTGTCCTTTTTTTGCTAATGAGTTTAATCTGCCAATGCCATTATCACGTATAGTGCCAACTAATTTATTTTCTTTTTTATCAAATATTAAATTTAAAATTCCATTATGAGTTAACTCTCTTAGTCCGTGATGAATTGCGTTTTCTACCAAAGGTTGAAATAACATTCCTGGGATTTCAATTTCATTGAGGTTTAGTTGAGGATCAATACTTAAAGTATATTCAAAACCATTTTCTAAACGTAGCTGTTCTAATTCTATATACAAAGTTAAAAGATTTATTTCGGCTTCTAATGAAATGTAATTGTTATTTGAGTGCTCTAAAAACATACGTATGAGTTTTGAGAATTTTCCAAGGTATTTATTAGCTGATGCTTTATCGTCGATAGCAATAAAATATTTAATAGTGTTTAAACAATTAAATATAAAATGTGGATTCATTTGGCTTTGTAACGCTTTTAGTTCAAGTGTTGCATAGTTTTTATTTATTTCTACTTTCTTAAGTTCCCTTAGTTTGATGTGTCTAATTCTTAAATAAATAATTAGTGAGATGAGTGAAATGCATAAAATAAAGACTATCGATATAAATAAGTTAGTTCTCCAAAATGGAAATGGGATAATGAATAAAACTTTTTTCTCTTTATTTAAATTTGTATTGAAACTGCCATAAATTCTTACTCTAAATATATAATTGCCAGGATCAAGATTATGAAACGATACTATTTTTGTACTGGTTGGTTCACTCCATTCACTATCCTTTCCATCTAATTTATATTGAAACAATAAGTTTTTAGAATCATTAAAAAATGGCACATTATATTGAAATTCTAATTTAGTTGTGTTTGTAGAAAGGTGCAAATCAGAAATATTTTGAGTTACGTTATCTGCAACTATTTTTTCTATAATAAGTTCGTGCGTATAATCAAATGCAGTTGCTTTTTTGGGGTCAATCATCACTATACCATCTGTTGTTGGAAACCACAAATATCCGTCTATATCTTTTAATCCTGATGACTGAAAACCACCGTTACATTCAGTGCTTGTCATCCCATCTTGTTTCCCATGATAGTTGATATTTAAAAAAGGTGATTTTCCATCTGCGTAACTTGCTAAATCACTTCTAAGAGCTGAATAAATACCGTGGTTTGAACTTATCCATAATTTACCATTATCATCTTCTAAAATACAAGACGTAAAATCATCCATAAATTTCGCTTGTTTGTTAAACGAAAAAAAAGTTTCGTTTTTTAATCGATTGATTCCGCCACCATAGGTTGCAATCCAATAAGCGCCATCATTGTCTTCGTATATGGATCGTACATTATTATCGGATAACCCATCGGCTGTTGTATATAATTTTACGTTATTGTTTTCAATTTTACCCAAGCCAGTTTTCGAACAAAACCATATGTGTTTATGTTTATCTTCAATAAACTGTGTAATTGGACCGTGTATTTTTTTGTCCTCGAAAGAAAATAATTCACCGTCTTTATAATAATAAATCCCATTTTCACCACCAAGCCATATTTTACCATTACTGTCTTCATAAATCGCAAAAACCTTATCATCTTTAATCGTTTTATTAGGAGTAAGTTGTTCTATCTTTTTGTCTTTATATTTTAAAACACCTGAGCCAAATGAACCAGTCCATAGATTGCCTTGCTTATCATTTAAAAGAGACCAAAAGCAGGCATCTTTACCTACATCAAAGCGATGGAATTCATTGTTTTTAAATTGAAAAATATTATTACAATAATTAGCAATTAATAATGATTTATCGGCATTTTGTATGATAGCCCCCGAACTTCCACCTAAAAACCCTTCAGTTTT
>JAYSTR010000133.1:0-9650 GCA_043719555.1 Bacteroidota bacterium
TGGTAATTTATCTGTTGAATATACAAATGTTGGGTATAATGCCTCATTAGAAGTTGATGCAGATATAATTGATCAATGCCCTCTTTCAACAGTTGATGCAAGCTCAAATAATCGTCCTAATATAATTTTCGGAAACTGTTTAGGGCAACAATCCGGTTCTCAATTTAATGTTGTTGTTACGCCATCAGCAGGTGTTTCAGTGCCAGCTACCCACACTAATATTAACATTCCATTACCATCAACGGCTGGTACTCAATGTTATACTGTTTCACTTATAAATCCTATTGGAAATTGTTCTAAAGATACTGTCATTTGTATTACTACTAATGTAGGAACAACTTCAGGAACTTTAAGCATTAGCTCCTTATCTGTTTGTCCTAACCAAACTCTAACCATTAATGCTATAGGAGCTTTAGCAACTCATACTTTAATTTATACTGATAACGTTGGAACTCAAACAACAACACTTAGTAGTGCAACATTTAGTGCGCCAGCAACTATTGGAGCGTATACTTATACTTTATTAGCAGAAGGGGCTTGTGGTGGTGCACTAACCGTTTACACTAATACTTTAACGGTTTATACAGGCGTAACTATAGCAAATTTAAATATCTCACAAGATAGCATTTGCCCTGGCACATCTATTAATTTATCCGCAAGTGGTTCAATATTACCAACCTATACAATTAGTTACTTAGATGCAACGGGCTTACATACAGTTGTTGGAACAAGTGTAGCTGTAACACCAACCACAACTGTTGCTGGTTCGTATCAAACCTATACCTTAACTGCGGAAGGTGCTTGTGCTGGTCCAATTACAAATTTTACAGATTCGGTTAAAATATATATTGGTACAACCTCAGCAAGCTTAACAGTTAGTAATGCCACAGTTTGTCCTGGTGTAAATGTAACCTTATCGGCAACTCAAACACAATTAAACGGTTTAGCTTCTTATACTATTAGTTATGTTAATAGTGCGGGTGTATTAACAAACGCTGTAAACACTTCAACTACATTTATAGCAACAAGTTTAACAACTCCTACTTTTGGAACGCATGTTTATACATTAACCGCACAAGGTAGTTGCTCTGCATTACCAGTAACTTATACAAATTCTGTTTTTGTAGAACAAGGTGTTTCTCAAGCAACTCTAGAAATTAATGGTACACAAAATGCAGCGCCGGTTTGTAAAGGAACCGCTATTACATTAAATGTGCCAGCTGCTCCAACAACGTTAAGTACTTACACGATTATGTATGTTGATGGAACTGGACCACATACTTCTACATCGGCTATTACATTTACTCCAGCAGTATCTGCAACTTATCCTGTAAATTACACCTACTCTGTAATGGCTCAAGGCCCTTGTAGTGCAAACCCAGTAATGTTTACAAATACATTAACTGTAATACAAGGCACAACCAATGCTATACCAGTTTCTACTCCAAGTATAGCGTGTTTTGGTTTACCAATTACTTTAACAGCAAATCAAGGAACGTTTGTTACTTATACAATTACATATAACAATGGCGGAGGTAATGTAACTTCTCCATCATTTAATGTAGGTGGAGCTGGAGTAACTTTTAATGCGAATACGTTAATTACTAATAATACTTTTACAATTAGTGCTCAGGGAACTTGTGGCGCTCCAGTAAAAGATTTTGTTGGAAACTATACTGTTCAACAAAAAGAAACAATTACCATTACACCAATGGCTAATGTTACTAAATGTATAAATAGCACAGCAACATTAACAGCAAATGCTTCTTCTCCATCAAATGGACCAT
Organism: Bacteroidota bacterium; assembly: GCA_043719555.1. Taxonomy (GTDB): domain Bacteria; phylum Bacteroidota; class Bacteroidia; order B-17B0; family Aurantibacillaceae; genus UBA4416. Next base: position 1,788 of record JAYSTR010000133.1, read on the forward strand.
ATACTTATAACTGGATACCAGCAGTTGGAACTAGCACAAATGCAACATATACAACCAGCGCAAGTAGTACACAAACATTAACTGTAACTGTTAACGCCTTTTGTGCAAACACAGCCACTGCAAGTGTTGTAGTTGATAATTATAATACAAATGTGAGTACATCTATTTTAGACTCTGCTTTTGTATGTGCTAGCACTGATTTAGTATTACACGCTAATACAACTGGTGGTTTGCCGGGTTATGCTTATAAATGGAGTATATCACCCAATACTACATCTATTGGAAGCGGCGCTGATTTAAACACAACAGCACCTGGTACAGAAGGAACTTACACCATCATGGTTACAGCAACAGACGCTTGTGGAACTAGCGATTTTGATACACAATTAATTACAGTATTACCTCCATGTACTATTGAAATTGGGAATGTCATTACTCCAAATGGCGATGGTGCTAATGACTTCTTTACCATTAAACATATTGAGTATTATCCGAATACTTCCTTAACTATTTTTGATCGTTGGGGACGTAAAGTTTACGATAAATCAAATTACGCTAACGAGTGGAAAGCGGATAACTTAAGCGATGGAACTTATTTTTATGTACTAGATGTGCCGGGCGATAAAAAGTACAATGGCTTTGTTCAGGTTATAAGATAATATTGCGTTTGTAATGATTTGGGTGTAAATTTGCATCTCATGAATATCAAATCATTATCTGCCTTAATATCAAAAGAGTTTTTATTAGAATTCCGGCAAAAGGCTACTCTTGCCGGAATTTTAGTTTATATAGTTTCTACTGTTTTTATTTCAGCATTATCATTTAAACGAATTATAGAACCTACTGTTTGGAATGCCCTTTTTTGGGTAATTTTTGTATTCATCTCTATTAATATTTCAGGTAAAAGTTTTAGCCACGAAACAAAAGGCAAGGGATTATATAATTATTTATACTACAAACCACAACAATTCATCATCAGTAAAATTATTTACAACATGTTGTTGATGGTTGTTTTAAGTTTTATTACTTTCTTTTTTTATAGTTGGTTTGTAGGTAATATTGTTCAAAATTTTGGCATGTTTTGTTTAACCCTGTTGTTTAGTTCATCGGCTTTTTCGGGCGTGTTAAGTTTAATGAGTGCCATCGCCTCAAAAGCAAACAACCTAAGTTTAATGGCTATATTGAGTTTTCCTGTGTTAATGCCTTTATTAATTGTATCCATTAAACTGGGTAAATACTCTATTGATGATATTGCTTGGAGTGTGAGCTATAATTATTTGCTGATTTTAGTCATGCTAAATTTTGTGGTAATTGCGCTATCAACGATTTTATTTAATTACCTTTGGAAAGAATGATAAAGTGGTGGAAAATAACAGGTGCTGTGCTCATTTTATATACTATAATTTGGGGCTTATTAAATGTAGTGCCACGTTTAGATATCTTAAACGAAACGATTCGTAATGTTTATTACCACGTACCAATTTGGTTTGCCATGCTTTTTCAAATGTGTGTGTCGGTTTATTTCGCCATCAAACAATTATCTCAAAATGATACTATAACAGATATACAAAGTACACAAGCAGCAGAAACAGGACTGTTTTTTGCAATACCAGGTATATTAACCGGTTGCTTGTGGGCAAAATATACTTGGGGAACTTGGTGGACATTTCAAGACCCAAAACTTAATGGAGTTGCTATTGCCATTTTAATTTATCTATCCTATTTTATTTTACGAAACTCAATCGTTGATGAATTAAAACGCGCTCGTATATCGGCCGTATATAATATTTTTGCCTTTGTGATGATGATTGTATTTATTATGATTTTACCACGCCTAACAGATTCGTTACATCCTGGCAATGGTGGAAATCCTGCCTTTGGTAAATACGATTTAGATAACAACATGCGCACCGTTTTTTATCCTGCAATTATAGGTTGGATATTATTAAGTTGCTGGATATTTGATGTTAAAAAACGCATTGCAATTTTAAACTTACAAAACAATGAAGACTAGATTTTTTGCACTACTTGGATTTTTATTTTTTACAATAATAGCTTCTGCCCAAGACACTATGGCTGGGCCTCAAATGGCTGATGATTTTAGAGCAAACGGAAAAATTTACATTGTAATTTCTGTTTTAGCAATTGCATTTATTTGCATCATTGGTTATTTAATTTACATCGATATTAAGGTAAAAAAATTAGAGAATAAAAAATAAACAAAAAATGAAAAAATTACACATCATAGGAATTATTGTTATTGCTGTAGCTATTGGCGTTATCTTGACTTCATTAAAAAGCAATGCCACTTATTCTGATTTTTCAGAAGCACAATCAAACCCAAATACAGAATATCATGTAGTAGGAAAGCTAAATAAAACCATTCCTGTTCAATACGACCCTAAATTAAATGCCGATGAGTGTTCCTTTATGATGTATGATAACAAAGGCATAGAAAAACAAGTAGTGTTGCATAAAAGTGTACCACAAGATTTTGACAAATCTGAACAAATTGTACTAATAGGAAAAATGCAAGGAGACCAATTTCATGCAAATGATATTTTAATGAAATGCCCAAGTAAATATAACAACGGGCAACCAAAGATTTAATTTTACTTATAACTAGGGAATCGCTTTGAAAAAAAACCCTGTTCATACTTTAAACAATCAATCGGACGAATTATTTGATTTCGATATATTCTCAATTACAAGTACCGAAAGTGTTTACAGAGTTGTTCACTTACTTAACAGTGAACTTGCAATAGATTTAGAACAGGCGGATTTATTAGATTTTAAACTAAAAAACGACGAAGAATTTTACTTTCCATTGTACTCATTTCTTCATCCCGATTTAAACTTAGAGTTTCATTTGTTGCCTAATCAAACCACGTTTCAACCGCCACATCATAATAAAGATAACTTTGATTTATTTGGTGGAAATGTTGAACAAAACGCTAGATTAATAAGCGAGCTAGAAAACACCGATTATTTTTTGTTATTAAAAGGAGAAAATCGCGTTTCTCATAATTACAATGTATATACTGCAATAAAAAGCATTAAAGATTTTATTTTAGTACGAGAAATTTTTCTTGAAGATCTTGCTGATAAAAAAATAAAATACAACCTGCTCTTTTAACTTTTTAGTTCTTATAACTCCTGTACGATGCACTTGTTTAAAGTTGTATTAATTACTACTTTTAAAATTCTTAAACTAATTAAAGCCTGTGCCTGTAACAACTCCTACTCTTTCGGTAAAAGATTCAATAGCTTTTATGCCAACCGACAGTTCACAGTTATTGTTTAAATCGCATTTGCTAAAACCCACTCACAAAACGCCTATATTTAATAGTAATCATGAGGTGTATTGGACGGGTATTGTATTATTTGCAATTTTGAGTTTATATGTTTTAATTAAAATATCGGACAGTAAAAAATACATGCGATTATTTGACTCGATGTTAAGTTTGCAAAACTTTAAGCAGAATTATAGAGACGAAAATAAAATAAGCAGGCGAACGTCTTTTGTATTATTAGTTTGTTACGTTTTTGTTATCGCTCTTTTTTTAACATCGCTAAACGCTTATTTTAATTTAATATTTACAGATAAAAGTAGCTTATTTCAGTTTGCGAATTTCGCACTCATTGTTGCAAGTATCTTTGTGTTTAAATTAATTATTAATTTATTAATAGCATTTGTTTCTGATAGTAAAGAGGCAGCAAAGGAGTCGATTTATACAGAAACCACCTTCAAGCAATTGCTAGGCATTGTTTTATTTCCTTTTACCATTTGTTTGTTTTTAAGTAAATATCCTAATGCGTGGTTTTTATACCCTTGTATGATATTTATTGTATTGTTTTCGGTTATTCGCTTTTTTAGAAGCTTTATGGCTTTAGCTACTGAACAAAACATAGGAATTGTGTATATTTTATTGTACTTTTGCGCTCTTGAAATATTACCATTATTAATAATAGTAAAATTTCTATTAACAAACTTTTAATTGTAGTTTAAGCATCATATGGCTGTAAATAAAAAAAATACTCGTAAGGTAGTTGCTTCTAAAAAAAAAGCAGTGAAAAAAGCAACCAGTAAAAAAAGCAGTAAAAAAGCCGCTCCTAAAAAAGCAGTAAAAAAACCTGTTGCTAAAAAAACAGTTACAAAAAAGAATGTTAAGGTTACAAAAAAAGTAGTTGCTAAAAAAACAGTTGCAAAATCTTCTACGACAAAAAAAGTTGTAAAAAAAGTAGTTGCTAAAAAAGCAATTTTAAAAAAGGTGATTGCTAAAAAAGCAGTCGTAAAAAAAATAGTTGCAAAGCCAGTAAAAAAAATTGCTGCTAAAAAAATTATTAAGCCGTTTATTAAAAAACCAATTGTTGAAAAAGTAATTGTTGCACCTAAACAAAAAACTGTAGCTAAACCAGAGGTGTTAAGTACCGAAAAATTAGTTAAGATTGGCGTTAAAACAAAAAAACAATTAGTTCCTGTAATTCCTCAACCAATTATTGAAGTTTCTAATTACCCAAAATCAAAAGCAAAAACATTATTAATATCTCAACCTAAGCCCGAAAACGATAAAAATCCTTATTACGACTTAGCAAAAAAATATAATTTAGATATAACCTTTAGGCAGTTTATTAAAATTGAAGGTTTGCCATCAAAAGATTTTAGATTACAGCGTATTGATATTTTAGAACATCAAGCAGTTATTTTAACCAGCCGTTTGGCTGTGGATAATTACTTTAGAATGTGTAACGAAATGCGCATTACTGTTCCAGAAACAATGAAATATTTTTGCATTAATGAAGCCACTGCTTACTATTTACAAAAGTATATTCAGTATCGTAAACGTAAAATATTTTTTGGTCATCAAACCATTCAAGATTTAGTAGATGTAATTAAAAAAAATAAAGAAGAGAAGTTTTTACTACCTGCCGCTGATATTCAAAAAGAACAAATTTGCGATTTCTTAGATGCCTTAAATATTCGCTATACAAAAGCCGTTATGTATCGCACGGTTAGTGCAAATTTATCAGATATAAAAAGTTTATATGATTATGATATGTTAGTGTTTTTTACGCCAGCAGGTATAAAATCATTAAAACAAAATTTCCCCAACTTTAAACAAAATAATACTCGTATTGCTTGTTTTGGTGCAGCTACAGCTAACGAATTAAAAAATCATGGTTACCGTTTAGATGTGTATGCTCCTAATCCTAAAAACCCAAGTATGTCGGGAGCAATTGATGAGTATGTTAAAGAGGCAAACAAACGTTAATAATCATTACAGCTATTTTTAATGATGGCTTGTTTTTAAGCAATCAATAAAATGTTTACTTTTTCTAAAATAGAAAGATTATGTAGCAAAACAGCTATTGACGTTTTGTTTTCAAAAGGTAAGTCAATCAATCAATTTCCCCTTAAGTTAATTTATATCGAAAGTGAATTTGAAAGTGAATTTCCTATTCGTACTATGTTTGTTGTTCCTAAAAAAAAACACAAGCGAGCAAATAAACGAAATTTGCTTAAACGCAGGATGCGTGAAGTTTACAGATTACATAAACACGATCTCTATTCTAAAGTCAAAAACAAAAAATACGATATTATGTATATTATGTTAAGTAACGAAATTATTGAGTATGCTGAAATCGAAAAAAAGATGGCGCTTGTTACCGAAAAATTTATAATTGCAATTTCTTAAAAACAAAAAACGCACAATATATATATTGTGCGTTTTTTGTTTTTATACTTCTTTAAATATTTATTTTTTGGCTGTAAGTGTTTGTTGACGCTTAGCCATCTCTTCTAACTTAGCTTGAAACGTAGACTTTTTTTCTGGTTTCTTCATATTAGCTAATAAAGTATCCCTTATTTTACCATCATCAATTACTAATTTCATAATCCAAGTTTGTAAAAATGTGATTACGTTAGCCAAAAAATAATACCAACTTAAACCTGCCGCATAGCTATTCATTACCGCTAAGAAAATAACTGGCATTAAATACATCATATATTTCATGCCTGGCATTTGCTGGTTTTGTTGTGGTTGCATCATCATTGCACTATTCATCCAAGTATAAATAATGGTTGATGCAAACATTAACATTGCAAATAAACTAATATGATCGCCAAAACCCCAAACCTCAAATCCAAAATTATAAACCGAATCATATGTTGATAAATCTGGGCACCATAAAAAAGCATTTTGACGTAACTCTATTGATGCAGGGAAAAAATTAAACAATGCCATTAAAATTGGCATTTGCAATAACATTGGTAAACAACCAGATAAGGGATTTGCTCCAGCTCTCTTATACAATGCCATTTGCTCTTGTTGTTTTTTCATTGGATCCTCATTCTTTTCGAACTTAGCATTTAACTCATCCAACTCAGGTTTTAATGCGCGCATTTTTGCACCACTCATATATGCCTTGTAAGCTGTAGGAAATAATAATGTTTTAATAATTAAGGTTAATATTAAAATAACAATACCCATATTCATGCCTGATAGGTTTGACATTACAGGTATAACCAGCCACTTATTAATGTAACTAAATACACTCCATCCTGTTGGTATAATTTGTTGTAAATCTAAATCGTCATATTTTTTTAATGTATTATAATGAGTTGGGCCAAAATAAAATTTCATTCCAAAATTTTCGTTTGGTAAATGTTTATAAGGAACGGCTAATTTTGCACTGATTGATTTTACAATATCGGTAGATTTTGGATCTTCATAAGTCACAACCGAACTTCCTGCTTTTAAAAATTCAGTGTTAGCAATTAAAGTGGAGTTAAAGAAATGTTGTTTAAACGACATCCATTTAATGTTCCCTTCTTCAAATATTTTTTCTTCGCTTTTACGAGCGTTAATATAATCTACACCGTCTTCAGTATCTTTAAAATAAACAGTAGCAGCTTCTCTTTCCTTAGTAATGTGCTGTTCCTGAGATGGCATTGCTTGTTTCCAATTAAACGTTAATTGCGATGCGCCAGCAGAAATAATGTTTTGCATACCAACTATGTTTAAATCAAAATCTAACATATAATCGTTAGGTTTTAAAGTATAAACGTATTCGATATAATTTTGAGGTGATGATGTTTCAAGTTTTAAATGAATAGTATTACCAACTATTCCAGTAGATTTAAAATAAAAGCTATCTGTAGAGAATTTTGTTTTAGTCGCAAATGCTTCAAATTGTATATTTTGAACTGTTGAATCTTTATCAAATAATATTAAAGGTTCTGTTTTATTATAGCGATTGTATTTTTTTAATTCAACCTTTTCAACTTTTGCACCTTTCGAATTTATATAAACTATTAAGTTTTCGTTTTCTAACTTAAATACTTCTGAAGTTCCATTTACTGAAACAGCTAAGTCTTTATAAATACTCGCGTTTTGAATTTGCTTAATTGAGTCAGGAATAGCTGATGTTAATTGTGCGTTTGTTTTTTGTAATTCAGCTTGTTTAGTTTGCTCAGCAAGTTGAAGTTGAACATTAACTTGTTCAATAGAATCTTTTATAAATTTATTGCGAGCAATTTGTTCTTTACTAGGTCCAGATATTGCTAAACCAACGATTAATATTAAGGCGATTAATCCTAAGCCTATAAGCGATTTTTTGTCCATTTGGGATATAAATAATAGGGTGCAAATATAGTAGAAATAACCTCTACGAAATGATAATATTTGCTAATTAAAAAAGAAATAGATTACAAATAACTCGAAATAGTTTTTGCAATTTCAGAAAACTCTTCAGGAGATAACTTAAGTTTAGAATTACTAAAATTCATGTCATTATCAGTATTAATTGGAATTAGATGGACATGAGCATGAGGAACTTCTAATCCAATAACAGCAATACCAA
>JAYSTR010000134.1:0-9626 GCA_043719555.1 Bacteroidota bacterium
GGTAAAAAGGTGGTTGATAATAATAACCCCACGATGCTTTAAATACAATATCGCGTTTCCAGTTTGGTTTGTAAGCCATTGTAATACGAGGAGAAACAACTGTTTGAGAATTAAATGTCCAGAAGTTGGCTCTAACTCCAGTTGTTATGGTTAATAAAGAAGAGTCTTGTAATTGTTTATTAAATACGTGTTGCACATAACCTTGTAATCTAGTGCTTTGTATGTGTATTTTTGTTTTTAATAAATCAGTATAATTAATTTGATTGGAAGAGTAGGGGCTATTATAATCAGCAGAGTCAACTGTTTTCCACTCACTTAATTTGTCATCAATAATTTCGTGTTGTAATTTTATGCCCCATAATAAATCGTTTTTTGAATTGATGTAACGTGTTCCTTTATGTTCTATATTATACACTTGTGCATCAATTCTATTTCTGCCATAATTTAAAAAAGTTCCTACACCTCTATTAAAAGCAACCTGCCCAAAACTTTCTTTACTAAAATCAGCTTCTAATTGATCAATATAATATTGACCTTGCACAGAGTATTTTTCTTCTTCTTTAGCTTTATATGCAGATGCTATTAGCTTAAGTTTTGTTTTGGAATTCGGTTTAAATGTAGTTGATACAGCTCCTAAAAAAGTATTGTACTGCATTACTTCTCGTCCATCAAAATATACAGTTAGCTTTAATGCATTATTAACGGTACCAAAGGTTGTTTCGCGAGTGGCGGGTATAACTAAATACGTATTGTTAGCAATGTTTCCTAAAAACTCTACACTCCATTTTTCGTTTAGGGTAAAAGTGACAAACGATTGTACATCATAAAACTTAGGTCTGTATTCGCCTTTAGTATCAATGTTTTTTAAGATATAGGCATTTGATTTGTAACGTGAACCAATACTCCAAGCTACAACTCTATTTTTGGAAACTCCTTGTAAATGCATATTTCCTCCCAATAAACTACCACTAACCGTACCTGCAAATTTTAATGGTTTACGATAAGTAATATCTAAAACCGACGACATTTTATCACCATACTTTGCTTCAAACCCGCCTGCCGAAAAATTGATGCCACTAACCATATCAGGATTAGCAAAACTTAATCCTTCTTGTTGCCCACTGCGAGTTAAAAACGGACGATACACTTCAATATCATTAACATAAACTAAATTTTCATCAAAATTACCACCACGAACAGAGTAACCACTACTTAACTCATTATTACTACTGACACCAATTTGTGTTTTTATAATATCCTCTAAATTACCACTTGGGCTTGGGATATAGAAAATGTTTTTAGGATCGATACGAGACATTTCCTGAGTGCGATTTTCGGAAACTATGTTTACTTCAGTAATATTATTTTTAGAATCGAGGCGTTTATTGAGTTTAAATTGCTCGTTAGCTTTTAAATTTATTTTTTGAGAATACTGCTTATAGCTTATATTATAAAAGGAAATCGTTAAATCCTTGCCTGAAGGAATTTCTAAAGAGTATTGTCCTTTAGCATCTGTAAGTGTATGCAGATTACTTTTTTCAATAATTGCAATTTGAATTTCAGGAATTCCCACGCCATCTTCATCTTTTATTGTACCTGAAATAACACCCGTTTGAGCTTTAATAATAAAAGCAAACAGAATTAAAATAAATGTATAACGGTGTTTTAATTGCACAAGACCAATAACGGATAACTACGACAAATATTGTAAAATATAATTGAATTTATGAGGATTAATTTAAATTCTAATAGCTAAAAACAATACATCGTCAACTTGCTTGTAATTACCTTTATAATTATTAAAGGCTTCTAAAAAATTACTTTTTTGAGTTGCAATTTCTAATAAATTATTTTCTTGTATAAGCTCTTTTACTTTACTATTGAAAAACTTTTTACCTTCTGTGCCACCAACCTGATCGGGCATTCCATCTGAATAAAAATAAATGGTATCTCCTTTTCTTAATTCCATTTTATTATTAATAAAGCCTTCGTGGTCTTTATATTGTGTGCCGCCTATAGGTCGTTTAGTCCCCTTAATTTCTGTAATTTCATTATCACGCACAAGGTACATATGCCTGTGAGCTCCAGCAAAATCAAGTGTATTGTTTTTTAAATCAAACATACACATCGCTACATCCATACCATCGCGAGTATCTTTATTTTCGTGTTGTTTCAACGTTTTTTTAACACCATGATGAAGTCCATCTAATAACAAAGCTGCATTTAAATAATCTGTTTTTGTTACATGTTCATTTAAAATAAAATGCCCGATAATTGATAGTAAAGCACCAGGTACTCCATGCCCAGTACAATCTACAACAGCCAAAAATAACACATCATCTTTTACGTACATCCACGGAAAATCACCACTAACAATATCTTTTGGTTCATATATCATTAAAGCATCAGTAAAATAGGGCTTTATGATTTCTTCCGTTGGTAAAATAGCCGATTGAATACGGTAAGAATAGTTAATACTTTCGGTAATTTTTGCTTTTTGTAATACAACTTGTTTATGTTCAAGTTCTAGTAAATTATTTGATTGAGATAGCTCTAAACGACTACGTAATTCATTCATACTTAATCGCACTCGCGTTCTAATTAAAAATACTGAAAATATCGCCACAGTAAAGGTTAGTAATGCTCCATTAGTAATAAATTCATCTACTGTTAATGGACTATTTATTTTATAAAAAATAATGTTTGCAATAATGGTGCATAGTAATAAAATCCAAGATAATTTTGTTTCCCATAATACAAGCATTCCAACACCAATAAATAAAACTGTATAAGCAAATGCATGTTTTTGTAAATGAGGAATATCCATTACGCTCCACATATAGGCATTTTGTATAGATATACCGAATACTAAAATAAAAAGACAATGATTGATGTTAAATTTTAGTTGTTTTTTCGATAATAAAACAATCATGCTTATTAAAGAAACTGCCAATCTAAATTCTAAAAATGGAATCCAATATTCAGGTATACCGAGATAATCCCCTACAAACCAAACTATATTTAAGACAATTCCAATCCAACAAGCTATGTTTTGAAATTTTTCGGTAGATTTATTAAATTCTGCTTGTACAGTTATTTCTGAAATTCTTTGTTTTTGGTCCATTAGATGATTTTAAATCTAGTTGTAAGATATGTAATATATTTTCTTATCGCAAAGCATATTATTGTGCTATAAATATTGGCACTTTCAGCAATATTTATTATGTTTGTTAGTTGTAAATAACTATGGAAAAAAATTATTTTTCGCACCCAACTGCTATTATTGATGATGGGTGTACAATTGGAAAAGGAACTAAAATATGGCATTTCAGCCACCTTATGCCTAATTGTATAATGGGCGAAAATTGTAACATAGGTCAAAACGTGGTTATATCTCCCGAAGTTGTATTAGGTCGCAATGTAAAAATTCAAAACAATGTTTCCATTTATACAGGTGTAACTTGTGATGATGATGTGTTTTTAGGGCCATCGATGGTTTTTACAAATGTTATTAATCCTCGTAGTGCTGTTAATCGCAAAGCAGAATATGCTAAAACACATGTTGGTACAGGAGCAAGTATTGGTGCTAATGCAACTATTGTTTGCGGACACGATATAGGTAAATTTGCCTTTATTGGCGCAGGAGCTGTAGTAACAAAAAATGTTCCTGATTATGCATTAGTTATAGGGAACCCAGCTCGCCAAACAGGTTGGATGAGTGAGTTTGGTAATAAGTTAATATTTGATAAAGATGGAAATGCAACTTGTGAAGAAAGTGGCGAGTTATATAAATTAGAAAACGGCACAGTAAAAAGAGTATGAGTAAAATAAAATTTGCCGTTATTGGTCAAGGACACATTGGTAAGCGTCACGCTGAAATGATTCGTAGAAATACGGATTGTGAATTAGTGGCCGTATGCGATGTATTGCCTCTAGATAAATTGGCGCTAGATAATTTACAAGAAAAATTTTATAATTCTGAAGATGAGTTATTAAAAAATCATCCTGAAGTAGAAGTTGTAAATGTGTGTACACCAAACGGATTACACGCAACTCATTCGTTAAAAGCATTAGAAGCTAATAAGCACGTGGTTGTTGAAAAACCAATGGCTTTATCAAAATCAGATTGCGAAAAAATTATTTACAGTGCTTTATCTCATAGCAAAACGGTTTTTTGTGTGATGCAAAATCGTTACTCACCTCCAAGCGTTTGGTTAAAAGATATTATAGCTAATAAAACATTGGGCGATATATACATGGTGCAATTAAATTGTTATTGGAATCGTGATGACCGTTATTATAAAAAAGGTGGTTGGAAAGGAACACAAGATTTAGATGGCGGTACATTATTTACACAGTTTAGTCACTGGATAGATATTTTGTACTGGTTGTTTGGCGATATTAAAAATATACAAGCAAAGTTTGCTGATTTTAATCATCAGGCATCTACAACTTTTGAGGATAGTGGCTTTGTGAGTTTTGATTTTGTAAATGGTGGTATGGGAAGTATTAATTATTCTACAGCCGTATATGATAAAAATTTAGAATCTTCTTTAACTATTGTTGGTAGTAATGGCAGCGTAAAAGTGGGCGGACAATATATGGATCAGATTGATGTGTGTAATATTAAAGATTACACGATGCCTGTATTAGATGCAACGAATCCGGCTAATGATTATGGTGCTTATAAAGGATCTGCGAACAACCACCACAACGTTATTGAAAATGTGGTAGAAACCATAAAAGGTAACAATAAAATAACAACTAATGCGCTTGAAGGTTTAAAAGTAGTTGATATTATTGAGCGCATTTATGCATTACGACCTAGTTCTGTTCTAAAACATTAATAAAAATACATTAAAATAATAAATTAAAATTATGGGAATTTATAAAGACATCTTAGACAAAAAAGCATCAATAGCTGTTATAGGCTTAGGTTATGTTGGATTACCAATTGCGTTAGCCTTTGCAAAAAAAGTAAAAGTTATAGGGTTTGATATTAACGCTAAACGTGTTGATATGATGAAAAATGGTATAGATCCTAGCCAGGAATTAACGAAAGAAGATTTTAAAAATTCTGACATTACATTTACTGCAAAATTAGAAGATTTAAAAAAAGCAAAATTCTTCATAGTAGCCGTTCCTACTCCAATTGATGAACATAATTTGCCAGATTTAAAACCATTATTGGGTGCTTCAACAACTGTTGGTAAAGCGCTTAAAAAAGGTGATTACGTAGTGTTTGAATCTACGGTATATCCTGGATGTACCGAGGATGATTGTGTTCCCGTTTTAGAGAGGGATTCTAAATTAAAATTCGTAAAAGATTTTAAAGTAGGATATTCGCCTGAGCGTATTAATCCAGGTGATAAAGAGCATACTATTACCAAAATTTTGAAAATTGTATCCGGTTGTGATAAAGAAAGTTTAGATGAAATTGCTAAAGTTTACGAAATTATTGTGGAACCTGGAACACACCGTGCATCAAGCATCAAAGTAGCTGAAGCTGCAAAAATTATTGAAAATACGCAACGTGATGTTAACATTGCATTAATGAATGAACTTTCTATCATTTTCAATAAAATGAATATTAATACTTATGATGTTTTAGAAGCAGCTGGGACTAAATGGAATTTTTTAAAGTTTTTTCCTGGTTTAGTAGGTGGTCATTGTATCGGCGTTGATCCATATTACTTAACTTACAAAGCAGAGTCATTAGGATACCACGCACGAGTAATTAATAGCGGACGTTATGTAAATGATAGCATGGGCTTTTATGTAGCTAAAACGTGTGTGAAGAAAATTATAGCTGCTGGAAAAAATATTTCAAAATCAAAAGTATTAGTTATGGGCGCTACATTTAAAGAGGATGTGAGCGACATTCGTAATAGTAAAGTAGCTGATATCGTAAAAGAATTAAAATCCTTTGGTGTTAAAGTTGAGATTGTTGACCCGCATGCTGATAGCGAAGAATTAAAACATGAATATGGTTTTGGTTTAAATAAATTAGGTAAAGGTTATGATGGTGTTATTGTAGCAGTTAATCATAAAGAATACAAAACACTAGATGAAAAATACTTTAAAACTATTTTATCTACTAAAGGTGTACTTGTTGATATCAAAGGGATGTATAAAAATAAAATAAAAAGCTTCACATACTGGAGCTTATAAAAATGGGTTACAAATTAAGCGGCTTAAACTCCGAACAAGAAATATTATTACAAGCTGGTAAAACTCTTCCATTAATGGAAGAGTTTTATACTATACAGGGTGAAGGTTATAACACTGGTAAAGCAGCCTACTTTATTCGTATTGGTGGTTGCGATGTTGGTTGTCATTGGTGCGATGTTAAAGAAAGCTGGGATGCAACGATTCATCCTTTAACTACTTCTGATGTTATTTTAAAACGTGTTATTGATAGTAAAACTCCTGCAGTTGTTGTTACTGGTGGAGAACCTTTAATTTATAATTTAGATTATATCACTTCTATCTTAAAAGAAAAACAAATAGAAACCTATATTGAAACATCGGGAGCTTATCCCTTAAGCGGAAATTGGGATTGGATTTGTTTATCTCCTAAAAAAACGATGTTGCCTCAGGATGAAATATATACTAAAGCACACGAGTTAAAAATCATTGTATTTAACAAACACGATTTTATATTTGCCGAAGAGCAAGCGAAAAAAGTTTCAGGTAACTGTTATTTATACTTGCAACCTGAGTGGAGTAAGCGTGATGAAATTATGCCGATGATTGTTGATTACGTTATGACAAATCCTAAATGGATGGTATCTTTGCAAACTCATAAGTATATGAATATTCCTTAGTATGAGTTTATTTAACTCTTAAAAATAATTGTATGCATCCTAATCAACAATTAATACTAACGTTTTACACGTGTTTTCAGAATAAAGATTATAAGGGTATGCAAGCATGTTATGCTGATAACGCCACTTTTTCGGATGCTGTATTTAAAAATTTAAATTCAAAACAGGTAAAAGCTATGTGGCAAATGCTGATTACTAGCGGTAAAGATTTGCGTTTAGAATTTAAAGATTTAGTAGCAGATGATACAACTGGGTCAGCACATTGGGATGCTTATTACACATTTTCTAAAACAGGTAAAAAAGTTATTAATCGCATTGATGCTAAATTTGTTTTTGAGAATGGCAAAATCGTTAAACATACCGATACATTTAACTTTTATAGCTGGGCTAAGCAAGCCCTAGGAACTATAGGGTACGTATTAGGTTGGACGAGCTTTTTAAATAACAAAGTTCAAAAAACTGCTCAGGATTCTTTAGCAAAATTTATGAGCATTTCAAAATAAGCGACTAACGTATTTTTAATTTTCCTTTACGCCAAGCATCAATAAATTTAGCCCACGCAACTGGGTTTAATAAATTTACACTCGGGTATTGCCCTGCTTGATATAAACGTGTGTATTGTTGTTGCATACGTACTCTGTAATTAGCTGCAGCATCCATTGTTCCACCTTTTATAGAAGCGCGAACATCTTCGTTTTCCATGTTTTTATAAGCACGTTCAATATCGGTATCCGATAAATCTAAATTTAAAATGGCGCGTTTAAATTGTTCCTTACTTGGCCAAGGATACACATTTACTTGTTCTAATAGAAAAGTATCTTTAGTTAAAATTTGAATAATAGAGTAGTGGCGACCAGTTAAGGTATCTGCTAATTTATATGAACTTTTTTTATGATTAACCGAAAAGAAATTCATATCATCACCTGCTTTAGCAACAATAGTAAAAAAACCATAATAATCACTTACTGTTCCGTGTCGTGTGCCATTAACCATAATAGATACAAAGGGTAGGGGTTGTAAACTGTCATCTAATACCACACCCGATATTTGTATGTATTTTTCGGGCATTGAGCTTTGCTCTAATTTATTTTGCGCATTAATAGCAATGCTTAACATTACAATTAATAGGGTTAGAAGTTTTTTCATAGGATTTATCGTATTGTAAAAGTAAGGTAATATTTGGTGCAACAAAAAAGCATACGAAGTTTTCGTATGCTTTTTTGTTAAAAGATGTTTATATAATTATTCGGCAAGTAAAGCTCTAGAAATAACAATACGTTGTACTTCACTTGTACCTTCATAAATTTGAGTAATTTTTGCATCACGCATTAAACGCTCAACATGGTATTCTTTAACAAAACCATAACCTCCATGTATTTGAACTGCCTCTGTAGTAACCCACATAGCGGTTTCTGATGCAAAAACTTTAGCTTGTGCACCTTCTTTTTCGCAAGGTAAACCTTTATCTTTTAACCAAGCTGCACGATAAATTAATAAACGAGCTGCTTCGATACGAGTTGCCATATCAGCTAATTTAAATTGTATAATTTGGTGTTGCGAAATTAATTTCCCGAATGCCTTACGCTCCTTAGAATACGCTAATGCTAACTCGTAAGCCCCTTGAGCTATACCTAATGCTTGCGATGCAATACCAATACGGCCACCACCTAAGGTTTTCATAGCGAATTTAAAACCAAAACCTTCTTCGCCAATTCTATTTTCTTTAGGAACTTTAACGTCTGTAAACATTAAAGAGTGAGTATCACTACCACGAATACCTAATTTATTTTCTTTAGGACCAACCACAAATCCTGGCATTCCTTTTTCTATAATTAAACAGTTAATACCTTTGTGGCCTAATTCAACATTAGTTTGAACCATTACTAAATAAAATGATGCTGTACTACCATTAGTAATCCAGTTTTTAGTTCCATTTACTAAGTAATGATCGCCTTTATCTATAGCGGTTGTTTTTTGTGATGTTGCATCACTACCAGCTTCTGGTTCAGATAAGGCAAAGGCACCAATTATTTGCCCTTGTGCTAAAGGCACTAAATATTTTTGTTTTTGTTCTTCAGTTCCATAGTGCTCTAAACCCCAACAAACTAAAGAGTTATTCACACTCATTACTACACTTACAGAGGCATCAATTTTACTAATTTCTTCCATCGCTAACACGTATGAAATAGCATCCATTCCACCACCACTGTATTTAGGATCAACCATCATACCTAAAAAGCCTAACTCACCAAGCTTTTTTACTTGTTCTGCTGGAAAGGTTTGTTTTTCATCTCGCTCTATAACACCTGGTTTACATTCATTTTGAGCAAACTCACGTGCTGCTTTTTGAATCATTAATTGCTCTTCTGTTAATTGGAATTGCATAGTATTTATGTTTAAAATTTATAGAAAAATATCTTCAACAAAAATATAAGATATTTTGTATTATGAAAGGGTTTTAGACGATTTGTTAAAATAAAATAACTGAGATTGGTCATTCGCTTTATGAACGGACAAATTTGAAATTAAAAACTCTTCAACTACTTTAAAAACCTATTTTTATTATTGCAATGTATGAATTAGTATACATTTTGATTATCAAACGGTTTTCTTAAAGGTTATTTACCCAATATACTGGTTTTGTGTAGTGAATAATGTAATAATGTTTATTTTTACTTTAATGAGTTCAGCGGTAATAAAAATAGTAGGTGTAATGAGTGGAACCTCACTCGATGGCTTGGATTTGGTCCTCTGTGAGTTTACTTCAGAAAATAACCAAACACAATTTAAAGTATTAGC
>JAYSTR010000135.1:0-3794 GCA_043719555.1 Bacteroidota bacterium
CCAAAAGCGCTAGTGGGTTTAATGCCTTAAAAGACGGCATGTTTTATACCGATATTGAAACCGATGGGAACTTTAATAACATTTGCAAATACGAATTAAAAACGGGTAAAAAAGTAGGCGTTATCGTTAAAGGCGAAAACGTTAAAGTTGGAGATAAAACAATTGACATTACAAACTATACATTTAGTCCAAACGAAACTAAACTGGTTTTCTCTACAAACTCCGAAAGCATCTACCGCCGTTCATCTACAGCCGATAATTTTGTGTACGATATTAAATCTGGTAAAACTGTGGAGTTATCTAAAAATGGTAAACAAATGTTTGCAACCGTTACGCCTAAAGGTAATAGCGTAGCATTTGTTAGAGCTAACAATTTATTCATTAAAAATTTAGATTCCGATATCGAAACTCAAGTAACCTTTGATGGTAAAAACAACGAAATTAAAAATGGTTGGGCCGATTGGGTTTATGAAGAGGAATTTAGCAAAGCCAATTATTTTGAATGGAATACCGAAGGAACAAAATTAGCCTTTGTTCGTTTTGATGAAACCAAAGTAAAAGAGTATAGTTTTGATAATTACAACAATAATTTATATCCTGATAAAGTAACCTTTAAATACCCAAAAGCAGGCGAAGATAATTCTATCGTATCAGTACACGTATATGATGTAGCTAGTAATAAAACAACTACCGTTGATATTGGTAAAGAAACCGACATCTATATTCCTCGCATTCAATGGACAACTGACAAAAATACCTTATCTGTACAACGTATGAATCGTTTACAAAATAAACTAGAGTTATTATATGCTAATGCAACCGATGGAACAACCAAAACAATTATTACCGAAGAAGCAAAAACCTATATTGATATAACAGACGATTTAACGTTTTTACCAAACAACAAAGGCTTTATTTGGAGTAGCGAAAAAGATAACTACAATCACATTTATCATTTTGATAACACAGGCAAACAACTCAAACAAATTACATCAGGTAACTGGGATGTTATTTCATTTAAAGGGTACGATGAAAAAACGAATACCTTATTTTATTTATCAACCGAGCAAGGACAAATTAACCGCGATATTTATAGCATTAAATTAGATGGTTCATCTAAAAAACGCTTATCGCCTATGCAAGGCACTTCGGATGCAGATTTTAGCGCGGGCTTAAAATATTACGTAAGCTCATACTCTAATGCAAACACCCCACCAGTATATGAGTTACATAGTGCTGATGGCAAATTAATTAAAGTATTAGAAGATAATACCGAGCTTAAAACAAAAATGAAAGATTACTACTTATCTACCAAAGAGTTTTTCACATTTAAAAATACGGATGGTGTGGAGTTAAATGGTTGGATGATGAAACCACAAAACTTTGATGCGACTAAAAAATATCCTGTATATATGTTTGCCTACAATGGCCCAGGCGCTAACGAATGTAATAATATGTGGGAAAACTCTGATTTTTGGTGGCACTCGCTTTTAAACCAAGAAGGTTATATGGTAGTGTGTGTAGATGGCCGTGGAACTTTAGGACGTGGACGCGAATTTAAACACAGCACTTATATGCAATTGGGTAAATTAGAAACGCTTGATCAGATTGATGCTGCAAAATATGTAGGCGCTTTACCTTACGTAGATAAAAGTCGTATTGGTTTCCAAGGTTGGAGCTTTGGAGGTTATATGGCATCGTTGTTAATTAGCAAAGGAGCCGATTATTTTAAAGCAACGATAGCAGTAGCACCAGTAACTAATTGGAAGTTTTACGATAACATTTACACAGAGCGTTTTTTACGCAAACCACAAGATAACAAAAGTGGTTACGAAGATAACTCACCTGTAAATTTTACTAAAAAAATGAAAGGTAAATTTTTATTAATTCACGGTAGTGGCGATGATAACGTGCATTACCAAAACAGTATGGAGTTGGCTAATGCTTTAGTTAAAAACAATATCCCGTTTGATTTTATGACTTACCCAAACAAAAACCATGGCATTTACGGAGGCTACACTCGTACGCACTTATTTAACAAAATGCTTAAGTTTGTGAAAGAGAATTTGTAAGTCGAAAATATATAACGATAAATTTTATGCCAACGTTAGGGTTGCCAACGTTGGTGTTATCACCAACGTATAATAATAGTATTTATTGGTGATAACATTAACGAGAGTAAAAAGAAAAAATGATAGTTTCAATAATATTCATAGGGCTAATAATTGGACTGAATTGTGTTCCACTAATTACAAAAACTAATTTTCCTAAAACAGAGAAAATAATCCTAAGAATATTATTAGTCGCAACAATTTTATTTTTGACTTTTACAATTTTTGAATTTAACGGTTATAGACTAAAAGGTTTTTACACTTTTAGAATCATCTGTATAACTTTCGTAGCTATGACAATGTTCTACTTTGCCTTATTCAAAAACACAAAAAAGAAAATATTCACGGTGATTCTACTTACACCATTGATTATTTTAAGTATTTTCTCACTCTTATTTGGACAAGTACTTAAAGAATTTACGGTAAACAACAATACAAAAATAACCGTGACGAAAGGCGGACTATTATCCTGTGGAGAAATAATTAGAATAACACAAAATAAATTCGGACTATTTAATAAAGAAGTTCATTATGCAGGTAGCCTCTGCTTAATAGGAATTGAGGAAATTAAGACGACGAAAATTGACAATAAATATGTGGAATTTTTAATTTACCATAATGGAGAATATGACTCTGAAAATCCATACAAATATGTCGTAGAAAGAAAAAACGAGTGGTAAAAAAGTTTGCCAACGTTGGTATTATCACCAATGTAACGTAATAGCATTTGTTGGTGATAACACCAACAAGGGCTAAAATTTGTTAAATTATATAACGTAATTCTTTAGTTGCGGTTTATTTATACCCTTAAATCAGCTAATAATCGAGCTTTCTTCTTTCGATATATTGTATTTTTTTACCAACTAAATTATGCTATATTTATAAACGATTTAAACCCATAAATTGCGTAAACTAAACAAATGAGTAGTTCTGAAAATATAAAAAAAGTTGGTATAGCCTTACAAGGTGGTGGCGCTCACGGTGCCTTTACTTGGGGGGTTTTAGATAGATTATTAGAAGAAGAAGCGATTGTAGCTGATGCTATGTGTGGAACGAGTGCAGGAGCTGTAAATGCAGTAACTTGTGCTTATGGCTTACACGTTGGCGGTCCTGCAAAAGCAAAAGAATTATTGGAGAAATTGTGGCGCAAAGTATCGGTTAGCGGTGCTATGTTTAGACCTAGTGCCTTTGATACAATGTTTGGTAATGGTGATATGCACAACACCCCGAGTTATATGTTGATGAATAACATGACTCAGTTTTTATCACCCTACAATTTCAATCCACTAAATTTCAATCCATTACGAGATATATTGAATGATTTGATTGACTTCAAACATTTACAATTATACAACAAAAAGAAACTATTTATTTGTGCTACCAATGTAAAAACCAATCGTGCAAAAATCTTTAGCAATAAAGAAATTACAGTTGATGCAGTTTTAGCATCTGCTTGTTTACCTCAATTGTTTCAGGCAGTTGAAATTGGCGGCGAATTTTATTGGGATGGTGGTTATATGGGTAATCCTCCTATATTTCCTTTAATTACAAATTCTACTTTACACGATATTGTGTTAGTTAAAATTAATTCGGTAAACATTAACTCGGTGCCAACTACAGCCCGCGATATTGCAGATAGAGTTAACGAAATTTCATTTAACAGTAGCTTAATTAACGAAATGA
>JAYSTR010000136.1:0-9544 GCA_043719555.1 Bacteroidota bacterium
GTGCGTTAAACAGAATGCCTGTATGTAGAGTTGAAAATTTAAAAAACACCATTGAATTTTTTAAAGAAAGTGGTTTACAAATTATTGCTTGTCACGAAAAAACAGAAAGCTACCACTACAATGCGGATTTAACAAAGCCTACAGCCATTATTATGGGCTCTGAAGAAAATGGTATTTCTAACGAATATTTAAAACGTAGCGATATGCAAGTTAAAATTCCGATGCTTGGCAACATCGCTTCTTTAAATGTTTCGGTTGCAACTGGTATTATTTTATTTGAAGCCGTTAAGCAACGAATTAACTAGTTTAATTAACAATGACCATAGAAGAATTAAAAAATAAAGACTTAATAAAAGAGTGTGAATTTAAAACTTCACGCTCTGGTGGTGCTGGCGGACAAAACGTAAATAAAGTTGAAACAAAAGTTGAATTGCGTTTTCCTATTTTAAATTCAGATAAATTAACTGACGAGCAAAAAGTATTGTTGCTAAAAAAATTGCATAACAAACTTGATAAAGATAATCAGCTACACATAAAAGAACAAAGCGACAGAACACAATTAAAAAACAAAGAATTATTAATTGAAAAATTTTACAACGTCCTCGCAGAAGCTTTAAAAGTTAACATCATTCGCAAGCCAACAAAAATAAGCAAAGCGAAAAAAGCAAAACGTGTAGATAACAAAAAAGCAAAAAGTGAAATTAAACAATCACGTAAAAAAATATTTTAATTAAAGAGATGGCAAAAATATTAATCATAGACGACGAAAAAGCAATACGCCGAACGATAAAAGAAATTTTAGAGTTTGAAAAATACGTTGTTGACGAAGCAGAAGATGGACAGCAAGGTTTAGAGATGGCACTAAAAGGTGGCTACGATGTTATTTTAAGTGATATTAAAATGCCCAAATTAGATGGCACCGAATTATTAGCGAAACTAATGACACAGGGCACAGAGTCAGCATTGATTATGATGAGTGGGCACGGCAATATTGAAACTGCAGTAGATGCGGTTAAAAAGGGCGCCTTTGATTATTTAGCTAAACCCATTGATTTAAATCGTTTGTTAGTTACGATTCGTAACGCTATGGATAAATCAACCTTAGTGATTGAAACTAAAATATTAAAAAAGAAAATTGGTAAAGCGTATGAAATGATTGGCGATTCTAAAGCCTTAAATAACATTCGCGATATGATTGATAAAGTAGCTCCAACGGATGCCCGTGTATTAATTACAGGAAGTAACGGAAGCGGTAAAGAATTAGTAGCTCGCGAAATACATAATAAAAGTAACAGAGCTGGCGCTCCATTAATTGAAGTAAACTGTGCTGCTATACCAAGCGAGTTAATAGAAAGCGAATTATTCGGACACGAAAAAGGAGCCTTTACAAGCGCTATAGCTACTCGTAAAGGTAAATTTGAATTAGCCGAAGGTGGTACTATTTTTTTGGATGAAATTGGTGATATGAGTTTATCGGCACAAGCAAAAGTGTTGAGAGCTTTACAAGAAAATAAAATTACACGTGTAGGTGGCGATAAAGAAATAAAAGTAGATGTACGGATTTTAGCGGCGACAAATAAAGATTTACGTAAAGAGATTGAAAAAGGCGAATTCAGAGAAGATTTATTTCATCGCTTAAGCGTGATTCCTATTCAGGTTCCATCCTTAAACGATCGTAAAGAAGATATTCCTTTATTAGCGGATCATTTTATTAATTTAATTTGTACCGACTATGGTATGCCCCTAAAATCAATTTCTAAAGATGCTTTAAAAGCTTTACAACAAAAGGATTGGACAGGTAACATTCGTGAATTTAGAAATGTGATTGAGCGCTTAATTATTTTGTGCGGTAAAGAAATTACAGACAAAGATGTGAAGCAATTTGCTTAAAAAGCCCCTCCTAACCGCCCCGAAAGGGAGGAATAGAACAAAAACTAACTTAATATTTGTGAATAATCTAATAAATAATAAATTTTAATACTCGCTAAGCCTCCCCTTAGGGGAGGTTGGAGGAGCTAATACTTTTATGCAAAAAACAACCGAAGCCGATTCATACTACAATAATCTTGAAACGATGAGTATTCAGGAATTATTAATGAGTATGAATAAAGAAGATACATCTGTTCCCTTAGCTGTAGAAAAATCCATTCCGCAAATAGAAAAATTAGTAACCATTGTAGTTGAAAAAATGCAACAAGGTGGTCGTTTATTTTATATGGGTGCCGGCACAAGTGGACGCTTAGGTATTTTAGATGCCAGCGAATGCCCACCGACATATGGTATTGAACAAGGTCGTGTAGTAGGCTTAATTGCAGGTGGAGATACAGCTATTAGAAAGGCAGTAGAGTTTGCCGAAGATGATATAACTCAAGGCTGGGCAGATTTACAAGAATATACAATTACAACAAACGATGTAGTTGTTGGCATTGCTGCATCGGGCACAACACCTTATGTAATTGGTGCTTTAGAAACTTGTAATAAAAATAATATTGCAACAGGATGTATCGTATGCAATGGTGGTTCACCAGTTGCTCAGGTTTCAAAATTCCCTATCGAAGTCGTGGTTGGTCCTGAGTTTGTAACTGGCTCTACACGCATGAAATCAGGCACTGCACAAAAGTTAGTACTGAATATGATTTCTACATCGGTGATGATAAAGTTGGGACGAGTGAAAGGAAATAAGATGGTAGATATGCAATTAAGTAATCATAAACTGGTTGATAGAGGCACACGTATGGTAATGAAAAATACTGGCTTAGAAGATTATGAATTTGCAAAAAGCTTATTATTAAAGCACGGTAGCGTGCGCAAAGCAACAGAGAGTTATTCTAAAATATAAATTATTGAAAGCGCATTTATATATTGACAATGATAAAATTGGAGAAGTATTTTTTTCAATAATAGATGAAAGTATGGCTGGAATTGGTGGACAATTAATTGAATCTGATAATTATCAAAAATACAAACGATTAATTCAACAACATTGCGAGAAGAAAGGCATCTCTAATATTGATGATTTAGGCTACAGAATTATACTTAGTGATAATTCAGAAGTAAAAGCTGAAGGTGGAATTGGAATCACCGATTTTGAAGAATGTGATGAAATATATGTTGAATCAGCAGGTCTTGATGAGGTAACTCTTAATAAAATGAGAAATAATTTATAGCAAACAGAGTAAATGGCCGAACAAAAAAATAATCCTTTACACGGTAAAACTTTACAAATGATTTTGGAAGAATTATTAGCACGTTATCGTTGGGAAGGATTAGCTTATCACATCGATATTAATTGTTTTAAAGATAACCCAAGCATCAACTCAAGTTTAAAGTTTTTACGTAAAACTCCTTGGGCACGTAAAAAAGTAGAAGATTTGTATATAGAATCTTTTGAATCAAATTAATAAATCTGCGTAACTTAGCGTTAAACTCTGCGTAACTCTGCGAGAAACTAAATTGAAAAACACTTTTAACATAAACGAATTTACAGATGGTATTTTATCATCTAATATTACGTATGTAAGTAAAGCCATTACACTGCTAGAGTCAACTAAAATAGAGCATCAGGAACAAGCACAACAAATCATTAATGCTATTATTAAACACAATGGAAATTCTTTTCGTCTTGGTATTACTGGCGTTCCAGGTGTTGGCAAAAGTACTTTTATAGAAAGTTATGGATTAGAAGTTATTAATCGTGGTCACAAATTAGCTGTGTTAGCAATTGATCCTAGTAGTCAGTTAAGCAAAGGCAGTATTTTAGGTGATAAAACACGTATGGAACAATTATCCATACATCCACAAGCCTTTATTCGTCCTTCACCTAGTTCTGGGAGTTTAGGTGGCGTAGCGCGCAAAACCAAAGAAAGCATTATTATTTGCGAAGCAGCAGGTTACGACTATATTTTTATTGAAACCGTTGGTGTTGGTCAAAGCGAAACTGCTGTTCATCAATTAACCGATTTCTTTTTGTTACTAATGTTAGCAGGCGCAGGCGATGAGTTACAAGGCATTAAACGTGGCATTATGGAAATGGCCGATGGTATGGTAATTACTAAAGCAGATGGATCTAATTTAGATAAAGCAAAAATGGCTCGTGGAGAATATGCAAGAGCACTACATTTATTTCCACCAACCGAAAGTAATTGGACTCCCGAAGTATTAACTTGCTCCAGTACCGAAAACAAAGGTATTAAAGAAGTGTATGATATGATTGATAAATACAAACGTCATACGATTACCAATCATTTTTTTGAAACCAAGCGTGCCAAACAAACTAAACAATGGTTACATCAAACCATTAACGATACATTAATTGAGCGCTTTTATTCGAACCCAATCGTTAACGATGAAATTTTAAAAATAGAAAAGCAACTCGAAAAAAACCTCATCAATCCTTATCAAGCAGCTATGGATTTATTAAAAAAAATATAGTTACACGTTTAATTTGCTAAAATTTGTAGCAAAAGTAAAACCCATTGTTTTGTAGTTTTGTTACTCATAACATATTATTACTGAAAATGAAAGAACAAAACGCGATACAATTATTCGAAAATAAAAAAGTAAGAACTCTTTGGAATGAAGAGCACGAAAAATGGTATTTTTCTGTAATAGATGTTATATCAATATTAACTGAATCTGATAGGCCTAGAAAATACTGGAGTGATTTAAAAGCAAAATTAAAAAAGGAAGGAAGCGAACTGTCCGAAAAAATCGGACAGTTGAAAATGACAGCCGAAGATGGAAAATCACGAATAACAGATATAGCAGATACCGAACAATTATTTCGCTTAATTCAATCCATACCATCGCCAAAAGCAGAACCATTTAAATTATGGTTAGCACAAATAGCCAGCGAACGACTTGATGAAATGCAAGATCCTGAATTAACAATTGATAGGGCTTTGGAACAGTATATGCAATTAGGTTATTCTGAAAGTTGGATAAATCAACGCCTAAAAAGCATTGAAGTAAGAAAAGAATTAACCGACGAATGGAAAACTAGAGGCTTAAAAGAAGGTGTTCAGTTTGCAACACTTACCGATATTATTACAAAAGCTTGGGCAAATAAAACTACTAAAGAATATAAAATACTGAAAGGATTAAAAAAGGAAAACCTTCGAGATAATATGACGAATACGGAGCTTATTTTAAATATGCTTGCAGAAGCATCTACTAAAGATATTTCCAAAGCAGTAAAACCTAAAACTTTTGATGAAAGCAAAGTAGTAGCTCAACAAGGTGATAATGTAGCAAAAGTTGCCCTAAAAGAATTAGAACAAAAAACGGGTAAAAAAGTAGTTTCAAGCACCAATGCAAAATCAAACTTAATTAACAAAACAATTGTTGCTCCTAAAAAAAACAATAAGAAAAAATAAACTTACTTTTACAACACTTGCAAAAAAAGAAAATAATTGTTTCTGTTATTAACGACTTGGTTACCGATCAACGTGTAGCTCGCACCTGTAGTGTGTTGCAAGAACTAAATTACGATGTATTATTAGTTGGTCGCGAACAAAAAAAATCACAACCTCTACAAAAACGAGATTACGAAAGCAAACGTATGAAGTTAATGTTTGAGCAAGGTCCACAATTTTATGTATTTTTTAATATTCGATTATTTTTTGTTTTGCTATTTACTAAGGCTCATGCACTTGTAGCTAATGATTTAGACACGTTATTACCAAACTATTTAGTTTCAAAAATCAAACGCATTCCTTTAGTTTATGATAGTCACGAAATTTTTTGCGAAGTTCCCGAACTACAAGCTAATTCTAGCAAAAAACGCATTTGGGAAAAACTAGAGGGCTGGATAGTTCCAAAACTAAAACATTGCATTACGGTTAATCAAAGTATTGCTACGTATTTTACAAATAAATATAAAGTGCCATTTATTTTTATCAGAAACATTCCAAATTACACACCTTTACAAAATTTAAAATCTCGAAATGATTTAAATTTATCTATCAATAAAAAAATAATTATTTTGCAAGGTGCAGGCATTAATGTTCAGCGAGGCGCAGAAGAATTAGTAGAAGCTTTTCAGTATTTGAATGAAAATTATTTATTACTCATAATTGGAAGTGGTGATGTTATTCAGCAATTAAAGCGAAATACAAATAACTTAAAATTGCAAAATAAAGTTAGTTTTATTGATAAGATTCCAGCATCAGAATTAAGACATTATACTGTAAATGCAGACCTAGGAGTTACGATTGATAAGGATTCCAATATGAATTATAATTTTTCGTTGCCTAATAAAGTATTTGATTACATGCACGCAGGCATCCCAATTTTAGCCACCAAATTACCCGAAATTCAAAACATCATCGATACTTACAACATTGGCACTTTTATTGAAAATCATCAACCGCAACACATTGCAAAACAAATAGAAGACTTTTTAAATAATCCTGAATACACCACTTATAAAAATAATACCACTTTAGCGGCCAAAGAAAATAATTGGCAAACAGAAAAACAAAAATTAATTAAACTACTTAATGATTTAGTATTCTAATAAAAACTAATTACATTCCAGTATATTTTCTAAATAATTTAATAGCGAGTGCTAATAGAATTACACCAAATACTTTTTTCAAAATTGCAATTCCGCCAATTCCTAAAATTTTCTCTAAACGATTTAAATTTTTAAGAACCAAATACACTATAATAACATTAATACAAATTGCTGTTATTATAGATATGATATTGTATTCAGCGCGTAATGAAAGGAGCGTAGTTAGAGTTCCTGTTCCTGCTATTAACGGAAAGGCAAGCGGTACTACTGAAGCAGTTGCTGGCATCGCTTCTTTAGAAATTTGAACTCCCAAAATCATTTCAAAGGCGATGATAAATAATAATATAGAACCAGCAATAGCAAAATCTCCAACCGATATGCCAATAATTTCTAATATGGTATTACCAATAAACAAAAACACGATCATAATTCCTAATGATACAACAGATGCTTTCGGTGCATTTATTTCTCCTGTTTTTTCCTTTAAACTTAAAATTACTGGTATTGAACCAATTACATCAATAACTGCAAAAAGCACCATCGTTACTTTTAAAATTTCAATGATATCAAATTCTAAATTCATATTTTTTTTAGCAAAGGTATACATTGCTCATAGTTAAAAAAAACTTTTCTATAATTTCGACTATTGATATTACCTAAAGATTTAAATTGTTTAAATTAGATTATGCGTTATATTTCAGCCACTCAGATTTTTTCGGGCAAAGAATTTTTTGATAAGAATACAGTTTTGGTTATTGACGACACAAAAACAATTACCGATATTATTTCGGGAGATTCTATAGAACCATCAAAAATTGAAACCTATGAAGGAATTATAACCCCAGGTTTTGTAAATGCCCATTGCCATTTAGAATTAAGTCATCTTAAAAATAAAATTAAACAGAATACTGGCATTGTTGATTTCGGGCTTGGCATCATAAAACATCGAAATGAACTAGAAGAAGAAATTCAACTTGAATGCATGGGCAAAGCTGATAAAATTATGCAAGAGCAAGGAATTGTTGCTGTAGGAGATATAAGCAATACGACGCTTTCAGTCAATGTAAAAAAGAAATCTAAATTATATTATCATACGTTTGTTGAATTAATTTCTTTAAATCCTGATCGAGCAGAAGATGTTTTTGAAGCTGGAAAAAAGTTGCTGACTAATTTCTCTTATAATGGGTTATCAGCTTCTTTAGCCCCGCATGCACCTTACTCGGCCTCATTACCTCTCATTGTTTTATGCTCAGACTATTGTTATAAAGCAAATAAACCTACATCAATTCATAATCAAGAAAGTGTAGCAGAAAACGAATTCTTTCAAAGTAAAACAGGCGATTATTTAAGATTATATGAACAACTAAATATTCCTATAGATTACTTTAAAGCAGTGCAACAAACAAGTTTACAAACTATTATTACAGATTTAAATGCTGATGTGAATACACTATTGGTTCATAATACATTTACCAATAAGCACGATATTGAATTTGCAAAATTATTACATCACAATCTTTTTTGGTGTTTGTGTCCTAATGCAAATTTATATATTGAAAACACTTTACCTAACATTAATTTATTAATAAAAGAGAATTGTAATTTAACTATTGGTACAGATAGTTTGGCCAGCAATTCTAATTTATCAATTGTTGATGAAATTAACACCATTATTAAATCCTTCCCAACTGTTAAACTAGAGCACTTATTACGTGCGGCAACTTTTAATGGAGCAAAATTTTTAGGTATAGAAAATGATTTCGGATTAATTGAGAGAAATAAAAATCCAGGGATTAATTTAATTCAAAAAGTAAAGGAAAATTACACAGTAAAAATATTAGTCGATATTAACGGATGATGTTAACATAAACAACGAATAATCATCGTTTATTGGAAGGAATTCAGTTTTAAGCTTATTACCACTCTTCATACCGATAGTTATAAATCCTAAACCAGCTCCACCTTTATCGCTCAAGGTATTGTTTTCTAAATGCTCTAAATAAAAGGCTTTTAATGCTTTTTCATCATCAAAAGAATTTATTATCTCAATTTGTTTTTCGATACCCGCAACTGCTTTATTAGCAATTAAATTAGCAGAAATAACATTTATTTTTGTGCCGTTTTTAGATAAAATGAAGAAATTTGGTTGTTCACCAGCATTATTTTTATTCCCGTGAATGTGCATATTCTGCAAAGTTTCAACACTAATAAAGAATATTTTTTTAAGTGGACTTTTTGCAATTTCTAAATTAGAAACTTTTTCTTCCACATCACCTTCAAGCTGCGTAATCAATGTTTGACTAAGCTCGCCACAGTGAGAAACTAAAACACTTTGATCACGCGCTATTTCTTTTAACGTGTGTTCAAATTGCTCAGTAACAATTAATGTTTCGTTATGTGATTCAGTACTCAATAGCTTTTATTTAAATAAGCCGTTAACTTCGGCATCTATCATTCTTATTACTTTACCTAAATCTTCTTTATTTTCCGAAAAATTATTTTCATCAATATCAACTATTAATAATTTCCCTTCATATGTGCTTACCCAAGCCTCGTAACGCTCATTTAATCGTTTTAAATAATCTAAACGAATAGAATTTTCGTAATCTCTTCCTCTTTTTTGTATTTGTTTAACTAAAGTTGGTACCGATGCACGCAAATATATTACTAAATCGGGAGCTTTTACTAAACTATCCATTAATTTAAACAACGTTAAGTAATTATCATAATCACGCGTTGTCATTAAACCCATTGCATGCAAATTTGGTGCAAAAATATACGCATCTTCATAAATTGTTCTATCCTGAACAACTTTTTGTTTGCCTTTTCTAATATCTAAAACCTGAGCGAAACGTGAATTTAAAAAATATACTTGTAAATTAAACGACCAACGTTGCATATCCTCATAAAAATCATTTAAATAAGGGTTATCGTCAGCATCCTCGTATTGAGGAGTCCATTTGTAGTGTTTAGCTAATAATGATGTTAATGTTGTTTTTCCAGATCCAATATTTCCGGCAATTGCTA
>JAYSTR010000137.1:0-25339 GCA_043719555.1 Bacteroidota bacterium
CTTTGAATTAAATTATCAATTACAATGGAAGTTTTAGGATCGAGACCTGAATTTGGTTCATCGCAAAATAAATAACGAGGGCTATTAGCAATTGCTCGAGCAAGTGCAGCACGCTTTTTCATACCACCTGATAACTCGCCAGGATATAATTTATTTTTACCTACAAGCTGTACTTTTTCTAAACAAAAATCTACGCGATCGTTTTTTTCGGCTTCCGTCATTTCAGTAAACATATCTAACGGAAAACGTACATTTTGTTCTAATGTTTGAGAATCAAATAAGGCGCCGCCTTGAAACAACATGCCAATTTTTTTTCGAACCTCTTGTTTATCTTTTACCCCAAGTGTAGGAAAATTTTGTCCATCATATAATACTTCGCCTTTATCAATTTCGTGCAACCCAACCATTAATTTCATAATAGTTGTTTTACCACTTCCACTTTCGCCAATAATTAAATTGGTTTTTCCTTGTTCGAAGGTAAAAGAAACATCATCAATGATACGTCTATCGCCAAAAGATTTTTGTATGTTTTTAATTTCGATCACGTTAAGAATAATTGCGTTAAAAGAAAGTTAAAAATTAAAATTAAAATACTACTGTAAACTACGGCATCTGTGCTGCTTTTACCAACCTCCAGAGCACCACCGTGAGTATAATATCCAAAATAAGATGATATAGATGTAATTAAAAATGAAAACGTTAACACTTTAGTAAATGAATAATATAATTTCCAAGGTTCGAAAAAAGCTTGAATCCCAAAAATATATTCGTAGGATGTACAAGCGTGCGTTGCAATACCCATTACATATCCACCAAAAATACCTAAGAACATACTAATAGCAATTAAGAAAGGCAATATGATTAAACCTGCTGCAATTTTTGGTAATATTAAATAACCGGCCGAGTTAATTCCCATAATTTCTAATGCATCAATTTGTTCAGTAATTCGCATCGAGCCAATTTCGGAAGCGATATTACTTCCCATCTTTCCTGCTAAAATTAACGACACAATGGTAGGGCAAAATTCCATTAACATACTTTCGCGTACAGTAAACCCTACTGCATACAAAGGGACTAAAGGGCTGGTAAAACCAAAGGCAGATTGTACGGTAATTACACCTCCCATAAAAAAAGAAATGATAGCAATTATTGGTAAGGAACTAATACCTATATTATCTATTTCGTGAATTATTTGTTTTATATAAACCGACAACTTCTCAGGCTTACTAAAAACTCGTTTTAGTAAAATAAAATATCGGCCTAAGTGAAAAAATAGTTTCATAATGAAAGGCTAATATACGGTTTTGCGTTTAATTTTTATTAAAATTAATCTTGCAATTCTAACCAACGCATCGTCTTTTCTTCAATAGCTGACGATACGGTATTAAATTCTGCAGACAATTTTTCAATTTCTTTTACATCAGTAATTCCACTAGCCAAAAGTGTTTCTATCTCTGTTTTACGATTTTCTAATTTTGGTAATTCAGCATCAATGGTTTCTAATTCTTTTTGCTCTTTGTAAGATAGTTTTTTTGTTGATGGTTGCGCTTTGCTCTCAACTACACTCGAACTTACATCAGTACTTGCATCCGAACTTACAGAACTACTAGAACCAACTTCTTCTGTTCCGCCAATTTGGGGTGCACTCACATCGTCATCATCCTCTCTATCATAAACCCATTGGCGATACTCGCTGTAGTTACCAGGAAAATCTTTCACAACCCCATTGCCTTCAAATGCAAATACGTGATCAACTAATCTATCTAAAAAATAACGATCGTGAGATACAATTAATACACAACCTTGAAAATCAATTAAAAACTGCTCAAGAGTTTGTAACGTAATAATATCTAAATCGTTGGTAGGCTCATCTAATATTAAAAAATTAGGATTTTTAACCAACACCGTTAGTAAATATAAACGACGACGTTCTCCTCCACTCAATTTACCAACATGACCATACTGAACCTCAGGCGCAAAATTAAAACGCGTTAATAACGCTGAGGCACTTAAAGTTGTACCATTTGCTAAAGGGATAAACTCTGCTATGTCTTTCACTACCTCTATCACACGTTTATCATCAGCTACTTGAATTCCTTTTTGTGAGTAGTATCCAAACACGATTGTATCGCCAACTGAAACTTTACCAGCATCGGGTGGTTCGATACCTTGCAACATATTGATGAAGGTACTTTTACCAATTCCATTAGGGCCAACAATACCAATTTTTTCACCTTTAATAAAGGTGTAAGAAAATGGATTTAATATTTTTTTATCGCCAAAGGCTTTTTGTAATTTATGTAACTCAATAATTTTACTACCAATACGCTCAACCTTTACAGAGAGTTCAATTTTTTTATCAATGCTTTTTTTACGAGCATTTTTTTCTACATCTACAAAAGCATCTACTCTCGATTTTGATTTGGTGGTACGTGCTCGTGGTTGTTTACGCACCCACTCTAACTCTCGGCGGTATAAGTTTTTTGCTTTATCTAATTCAGAAGCTTCCATTACTAATCGTTCGGCTTTCTTTTCCATATAGTAAGCAAAATCACCTTTGTATTCATACAACTCGTGATTATCAATTTCTATGATTCTATCACAAACTTCATCTAAAAAATAACGATCGTGGGTTACTAGTAAAATACTTTTTTTATAACTACGTAAATATTCCTCTAACCATTCAATCACTGTAACATCAAGGTGATTGGTAGGCTCATCCATGATTAATAAATCAGGCTCATTTAAAATAACTTGTGCTAAGGCTAACCGTTTTTTTTGTCCACCGCTTAACGTGCTAACTTTTTGTTGCAAATCATTCAACCCTAAATTTGCGCATACCAACATAATTTGCGTTTCAACATTCCACGCCTCTAAATCATTCATTTTGTTGGTTAAAACATCTAACTGATTTTCTGTTTTTTCAGTTGGATTAGCATAATGTGATTCAACCAACTTTGTATAATCAATTGCCGTTTTAACCATTTCACTATCACCAGCATATATAGCTTGTTCAATAGTATGTATTTCGTTTAAGTTTGGTTCTTGTGATAAAAATGAAATACGTAATTCTTTACGAAAAGCAACATCTCCACTATCAGGAATTTCTATGCCTTGTAAAATTTTAAATAAGGTTGATTTACCCGAACCATTTTTTGCAATGAGGGCAACCTTATCGCCGTAGTTAATTCCGAAATTTATATTTTGAAAAAGGACTTTATCACCGTAACTTTTACTTAATTGATTTACTGAAAGAAGATTCATTTATTTAGATTGCTATTTTTTGAATTATAAATTGTATTTAATTAGAAAGCCTAATTAATGTTTTAAGTTTTTTTCGATAAGATAACGTAATTTATCTTTATTGAGATTAGCATTTATTTCGCCATTAACCGTTAATGATACGGCTCCCGTTTGCTCAGAAACAGTAATTGCTAATGCATCGGTTGTTTCGGTAATACCAACAGCAGCACGATGACGCATACCAAAATTAGAAGGAAAATTTTCTTTTTCAGTAACAGGTAACACACAACGAGCAGCTACAATACGATTGTTTTTTACAATGACTGCACCATCGTGTAATGGACTGTTTTTATAGAAAATATTTTCGAGCATACGATCCGTTAAAGCAGAATCAACCATTTCGCCCGTATTAATAAAAAATTTTAAATCGGATTTACGAGAAACAATAATCAAAGCACCCGTTTTAGTATCACTCATACTAAAACAAGCATTAAGTATGGCATCCGAATCTAAATTATAATACGATGTGTTTTCCGTTTGAGGATTTAGATTAAATAAATTTTTCCAATTTCTATTTTTTAAAAACTCATTAGAACCAATGTATAATAAAAATTTACGAATCTCTTGCTGAAACACAACCATCACGGCTATTACACCAACATTGATAAATTTGCCTAATATAGAACCTAACAGCTTAAGTTCAAGAGCGCGAACAATTATCCATATTACATAAATTAGGGTTAAACCAGTAAATACATTAACAGCAGCCGTACCCTTTACCATTTTATATAACTGGTAAAGCATAATTGCTACCAACAAAACATCAATGGCATCAGTTATTGAAAACGTTAAAAATAAAATGTATAAAGCACTAAACATTCGGCAAATATAGGGTTAAAACTTAAGCCCTACAATTAGTATATCATCAACTTGCTCTAAATCTCTTTTCCAATTTCGGAAACCCTCTTATCATTAATAAATTTTTATTCCAATAATTAAAACATCGTCCACTTGCTCCAAATTATTTCTCCATTCTTCAAATTGTTTATCTAAAATAGTAGCTTGTTTGGCAAATGGTTGCATTTGATTAGCTAACAGTAACTCATTTAACTGTTTGTATTTAAATTTCTTGCCTTTAGGTCCGCCAAACTGATCCGCATAACCATCCGTATACAAATATAAAGTATCACCTGCATTAACTTCTAGTTTATGTAAAGTAAATGGTTTGATTTTTTCGCCAATACCAATTGGCATTTTATCTTTTGGCAATTCAATTAATTCACTTAACCCTGCTTGATTTTTTATAAGGATAGGCTCATTATTTGCTGCTGCATACTCTATCGTTAATTGATTATTAATTATTTCAACTTTTAATAAAATACCGTCCATTCCATCTCTTTGTCCATCTGAACTAACTGTTGCTTCCAATCGCATTCTCACATAATCAAAAATTTCATTAGGATGCTCAATTCCTTTTTCCACTATTGCTTCGCTTAAAAATCCCATATTTAATAAGCTCATAAATGCTCCAGGAACACCGTGTCCAGTGCAATCGCAAACTGCTAAATAAAATTTATTGTTATGATGTGTTGTCCAATAAAAATCGCCACTAACAATATCTTTAGGTTTAAATAAAATAAAGTTTTCAATAAAGAAACTATTTATAAGTTGTTTATTTCCAAGTAACGTGCTTTGAATACGTTTTGCGTAATTAATAGAATCGAGCATTTCTTCTTGTTTCTTTTGAACCAACTCTTTTTGATGCTCCGCTTCTTCTTTTTGTTTTACAACTTCAACTGTTCTCTCATCAACAACTTTTTCAAGTTCTAATTGACGACGTTTAAATGATGCAACTCTCCATTTAATAATTGTTTGAAGTAGATAATATCCAGCAACCAAATAAAATAAATAAGCCCAAATAGTACGATAGAAGGGTGGTAATACCGTAAACTTATATTCAATAGGTTCGCTCCAATTTCCTTCTGGACTTTGAGCTTTTACCTTAAACACATAATCGCCAGCATTAATATTACCAAAACTTGCGTCAGTATTTTTTGTAACTGGATTCCAACTATTATCATAACCTTCAAGGTAATACTGATAATTAATCATAAAGCTTTTTGATAAATGTGGGGCTCTAAATTCTATGGTAATATTATTATGATTGAATGGTAAAATTAAATGTTGAGGGACGGAATGAAATGGTGTAATCTCATTAAATGTTACGCCATTAAATTGTTTTTTCAAACTATCTATCTCTTGCAACGAAAGTGTTTTTTTATACGTAGCAATTTGCTGTTGTAATGTTGTTAAACTATCTATACTACTTATGCTATCCTTATTTGGCAATAAACTATACCAATCTATTTTTTGATTATTAATTTTTACACTTAATATTTTTGGTAAAACAATGCTTGATTTTTTGATAAGCTTTTCATAATCAAATCTTACTAGCGATGCTTTATCATCGCCTGTGGCTATCCAAATAATATTTTTGTCATCAACAAAAATTGCTTTCTGTCCAATGTTTACATCTTTAACAGGATAATTATTACTTACATTAAAAACCTCTAAATCAACTAAGTTATTAATTGCCGTTATAGATTTTGGTGCATCAAAAATTACAATACCATTATTAGTACCTGCAATTATTTTAGAATTTTTAAACGCTTCTATTTGCGTTACATAATCATCAGGCAAACCTTGTTCGGTCGTATAATTTATGAAGTAACTATTATTTTTATTTAATTGATTATTATAACAACTAATTCCAGCTTGTGTTGCGAACCAAATATTCCCTTGTTTATCTTCGCAAATATTGCGCACCACATTATTTACTAAACCATTTAATGTACTATAATTCGAAAAATATTTTCCATCAAATTTACTAACACCCGAACCTTCTGTACCAAACCATAAATTACCTTTACTATCCTCTAACATACATCGTACAGTATTATTTAATAACCCGTTATCTACTTTATAAGTAATAAAGTTAGCCCCATTAAACTTACTTACACCGCCACCATCACTTCCAAACCAAATATTACCATACTTATCCTCTTTAATACATCTTATAATATTACCTGGCAAACCGCATGATGTATTATAATTAACAAAATGTGTTCCATCAAACATACTCACACCTCCTCCATTAGTACCCAGCCACAAACGATCTTTACTATCAGACAATACGGACCAAATTGTATTATTAGCTAAACCGTGATTAGTATTATATTTTGTAAATGATTGACCATTATACATCGTAACGCCTGCGCCATAAGAACCAAACCATAAATTTTTATGTTTATCCTGCGTAATAGAAAATACTACATTACTCGCTAAGCCTTGTTTTGCATTATATGTAACAAAAGCATCCCCATTGTATCTACTAACGCCGCCACCATATGTTCCAAACCAAATATTTTCTTCTTTATCTTCCACTATTGTAAACACAATGTTATTAGATAAACCATGCGACGTGTTGTATGATGTAAAAAGTGATGTGCTATCACCTTTAATTTTATAATTTAAAACACTTACACCATTACCTTCTGTGCCAAACCACAAATTTTTATGTTTGTCTTCGGAAATTGCCCAAACAATATTATGCGCTAAACCATTACGTGTGGTGTAAGTTTTAAACTTAGTAAAATCATATTTACTCACACCATTTCCATTGGATCCAAACCACATATTACCCAAATAATCCTCAGTAATACACCAAATAGTATTACTACATAAACCATGTGTTGTATTAAATATTTCGAATTTAGTTCCATTATATTTACAAATGCCATCACCTTCGGATGCAAACCACAAGTCGCCATTTTTAGCTTCATAAATACAGCGAATAGTGCTGCTAATAAACCCATCAGTAGTAGTAAAATTTTTTATCGTGTTGTTATTTAAAAACTCAATAGTAGAATTTTTTGATTGTAATGTATCTGGCAAATATCTTACAACGCCAGCATTTTTAGTAGCAAACCATAAATAACCCTGTTTGTCTTCTATGATACTATATATAATATTATCCGCTAATCCATTTGAAATATTATAGGTGGTAAATACTCTACCATCAAATTTACTGACTCCGCCACCCTGTGTTCCAAACCACATATTTCCTCGTTTATCTTCGAGAATACTGAGTACAATATTATTTGCCAAACCATTGGAAGAATTATAAACTGTAAACGATTTTCCGTCATATTTATTTACACCACCTCCATAAGTACCAAACCATAAATTACCTTTTTTATCTAAGTAACTACTAGCAATACTACTTAAAGATAATCCTTGCTCATTACTAAAAGAATTGATGTGGGATAACCCACCACTTAATCCACCAACTGGCGTATAGGTTTGTGGTGGAGTCCAATCTTTTATAATAGAATTTTGTTTTTGATATGCACCCACAGATGTAACTGCACTATTTTTTAAATTAATGGGTAAAGGAGTAATAGCTTTAACAGACTTTGCATCGCTAAACAAATTATCTGTTAAATGCTTATCGTGGCTAATATTTGTGTTTTGCTTACAACTAAATAATAGACAAAAAAACAATAAAACTAAATATCGAATAAATGTCATCAATAAATTTTTATTCCAAAAATTAATACATCATCCACTTGCTCTAAATTACTCTTCCAATCCTCAAATTGTTTACTTAGAATATGACTTTGTTGCGCTAAGGATTCTTGCTGCACTGAAAGCAACAACTCATTTAACTTTTTATATTTAAATTTCTTTCCTTTATCTCCACCAAACTGATCCGCATAACCATCAGTATATAAATACAATGTGTCACCAGCTTTCACATTCATTTTATTTAAGGTAAAAGGTGTCTTTTTTTCTCCTATACCGATAGGCATTTTATCTTTTGGTAGTTCTATAATTTGATTATTTGAAATTAATATAGGTTCGTTATTTGCAGCAGCATACTCAATAAATAATTGATCATCCACTAATTCAACTTTTAATAAGATGCCGTCCATCCCATCTTGTTGCCCATCTGAACTAACCGTGTATTCTAATCGCTTTCTAACGTAATCCAAAATTTCGTTTGGATGATCCAAGTTTTTTTCCTTAATAGCTTCGCTTAAAAAACCAATGTTTAACAAACTCATAAATGCTCCTGGAACACCATGGCCAGTACAATCACAAACGGCTAAATAAAACTTATTATTATGTTCGGTAGCCCAGTAAAAATCACCACTAACAATATCTTTTGGTTTAAATAAAATAAAGTATTCTTTTAAATGTTTACTAATAAGTTTATCGTTAGCCAACAATGAATTTTGAATTCGCTTCGCATAATTAATCGAATCAACAATTTCTTTTTGTTTTTCTTCAATAATGTGATTTTTGGTTTCTACAATTTGTTTTTGTCTAGTAATAATTTCTTTTTGACTATTTGTAACTTTAAATCGATTAAACAAAAACAACGAAAAAATAGAAATAATAAATAGCACTGCCAATACAAAGTATAAAACTATACGTTGGTTTTTCGCCCTAGAATTAAATTCTAAAGCAATTTTTTCATTTTTTAATTTAGAAATAGCCTCCTTTTTATCGTTCTCATATTTAAAATATTTATTGAGAGTTACGCGATTTGTTTTTTCGTTCAACACACTATCTCTCATCCTGTAATACAAATCAGTAACTTCTACCTCTTTACTGTAATTCCCCTGTTGATGGTATATTTTTTTAAGTAAACTTGTTGCTTTTTCTATAACTTCGGGATATCCTAATTGTTTAGAAATATCGAATGAATTAGTGGCAAGCTTTTCAGCTTTATCAATCTCTCCCTTCTTTAAATAAATTTTAGCTAATGAAAACTGAATACTTGCAATCATATCCCGTCGTTCAAATGCCGTGAATATTTTTAAGCTTTCGGTAAAATATTTTTCAGCTCTATTAATAAAGGTATCATTCGCAATAGATGTTTCACTTACCAATTCTGCTTTAGACAAATTATAATCTCCCAAATTATAGTATGAAAGACCAATACCATCCTCATCATTAGCTTTTTGATAAACGTTTAAACCCGCGTTAAAATTTTCAAGTGCAATATTTAATAAGGAATCTTTTTCTGTTAACGACAAAAACCGATTGTACACCAAATAAGCAAAAATTGCAGTTCCTATGTTATTATAAGATAAGCCAACGGATGAAGCTTTTTTTAAAGCTTTACGAACCTCCAAACTTTTACGATGATATTCAATTGCCTTTTCATAATCATTTTGATTATTATATATAATCCCAATATTATTATAAGATTCAGCTAAGCCCTCCTTATAGTTTAATTTTTCTCGAATCTTTAAGCTTTCTAAATAATACTCCAATGCCTTATTTACATCACCAATATTATCATAAATTGCTCCTAAATTATTAAGGGAATAGGAAGTTCCTAATTCATACCCTATTTGCTTTTGAATATTTAAACTTAATTTAAAATATAAGATTGCTTTGTACGCTATACCTTTATTATAAAAATAAAACCCTTTATTATTTAATGATGCCGCTACATTTTTTTTAGCATTATAAACCACCTTTGGATCAGTTGATTTTTGAAGCCTTGCCGCCAATTTACCTAACTCATTGTTATAAATTGGCCAAATATAATCATCAGCATTTTCAGCTATAATATTTAATGCGTTTAATTTATTGGTATCCTCTTTTAACGCCGACAAATTATTTATCACTGAATCAATATTATAGTTTTGTGCTATAATACTCTGCATGTTAAAAAGCAGAATAATCCAATATGTATACAAATATTTCAAATTATATTTTGATACCAATAATTAATATATCATCTACCTGTTCTAAATTACCACGCCTATTTTCAAATTCTTTATTTAAAATATCTGATTGAATATTCATTGGCTGAGCAATGTTTTTCAATAACATTTCATTTAAGGTTTTGTATTTTAATTTTTTGCCTTTTGGTCCGCCAAACTGGTCAGCATAACCATCCGTGTATAAATACAACGTATCGCCTTCATTTGCATTAACAGTATGTGTAGTAAACGAATCCATTTTTTCTCCCTTACCTACTGGCATTTTATCTTTCGGTAATTCTATAATTTCATTATTCGAAACTAATATAGGTTCATTATTTGAAGCTGTATACGTCATTTTTCTAGTAGCTAAATCTAGGCATACTAAAATACCATCCATACCATCTTTTTGTTGATCATTACTAATGCTATTAATTAAACGCTTACGCACATAATTAAAAATTTCACCTGGCTCTTCTAAATCTTTTTCTTTAATCGCTTCACTTAAAAATCCAATGTTTAATAAACTCATAAAAGCACCGGGCACACCATGCCCAGTACAATCACAAATAGCAAAATAAAATTTATTATTATGCTCAGTCGCCCAGTAAAAATCGCCACTAACAATATCTTTTGGTTTAAATAAAATAAAGTATTCTTTTAAATGTTTACCAATAAGTTTATCGTTAGCTAACAATGAATTTTGAATTCGCTTAGCGTAATTAATCGAATCAACAATTTCCTTTTGCTTTTCTTCAATGATATGATTTTTGGCTTCAACTACGTGTTTTTGTTTTTGAATAATATCATTTTGTCGTTGAGTAATTTTAAATCGTTTGTAAATCAACATTCCAAAAAGGATGCATAGCAACAAGCCAAAACAAACCGCATAAATTATAATTTGTTGTTGCTTTGCGCTTGCTTTATATAATAGTTCTTTCTTTTCTTGATCTGCTTTTGTTATGACTTCTTTCTTTTCAAATTCATATTGTAATTGTTTGCGAACGGTATTTTTATGTAACTCATCATTACTAATACTATCGCGCATTTTTATAGCTAGCTTTAACATATCATATGCTAAATCGTAATGATGTTCTTTATGGTAAATGTCTTCTAATTGGGTAGCTGCTGTCGCTATATTTTCGGGATAACCAATTTTTTTTGCAATACTTAAAGCCTCTAAAGAATATTCGCGTGCTTTAGGCAAATTATTTTGCTGTAAATATATCTTACCTAAGTTACTTAACGAATATGAAATACCTTGATCATCATTAATTTTTTTTCTAATGTCGAGACTTTGCTTAAAATAATACAACGCTGTTACATAATCTTTTTTATTTAGATAAACTGTGCCAATGTTTTGCAAAGCGTAACCAATACCTTGGCTATCGTTAATAGTTTTACGGATATTTAAACTAACAAAATAACAGGTCAAAGCTCTTTTTAAGTTACCAGTTCTTTCGTAAATAATGCCAATATTTCCTAATACTTTAGCTTCTCCTAACTCATCTTTTAATTCACGAGAAAGCAATAAGCTTTTTTCATAACACTCTAAGGCACGAGTATATTGTTTTTGGTTATAATAAATGAACCCAATATTATTTAATGAGTAGCATTGGCCAGACTTATCTCCTAGCTTTTCTTGTATATCTAAACTTTGATGAAAATAATTTAAAGCTTGTTCTATATCACCTTTGTTGTTACTCAGGTAACCTATATTATTTAAGTAATCAGAATAACTTTTTTGAGCACGATGTTTAATAGCTATGTCATTACTTAGCATCAATTTTTGAGAAAGTGGTCCTAATTTTTCGTTGTAAATTGTCCAAACTGCATCCTCGCTAATTCCCTCAATCACTGCTGTTAGTATGGTTAATTTATGAGTGTCATTTTGCGCTAACTTACAGTAATTTATTAATGAATCTATTTTTGCATTTTGAGTTATACCCCAAAACGGCACTAAACAAAAGAATATTAAAAAAAATTTATAGCTCATTTATATAATTTATTATAACTTAATTCCAACTATACACACATCATCTACTTGCTCCAAATTGCCGCGCCAATTTTCAAATTCTCCGTTTAAGATTTCTGATTGAACATCCATTGGTTTAGAAATGTTTCTCATTAATAATTCATTTAAGGTTTTGTATTTTAGTTTTTTGCCTTTTGGCCCGCCAAACTGATCAGCATAACCATCGGTATATAAATACAACATATCGCCTTCATTTGCAATAACAGTGTGTGTAGTAAACGAATCTGTTTTTTCGCCTTTACCAACTGGCATTTTATCTTTCGGTAATTCTATAATTTCATTATTCGAAATTAATATAGGCTCATTGTTTGAAGCGGTATATGTTATTTTTTTAGTCGTCTTATCAAAACATAATAAAATGCCATCCATGCCGTCTTTTTGTTGATCATTACTAATACTATCAATTAAACGCTTACGTACATAATTAAAAATCTCTCCCGGCTCTTCTATATATTTTTCTTTGATGGCTTCACTTAAAAAACCAATATTTAATAAACTCATAAAGGCACCCGGTACGCCATGGCCTGTACAATCACAAACGGCTAAATAAAATTTATTATTATGTTCAGTAGCCCAATAAAAATCGCCACTTACAATATCTTTAGGTTTAAATAAAATAAAATTGTTAGGTAAAAATTTATTTACAAAATCTTGGTGTGCTAAAAGTGCGTATTGTATCCGCTTGGCATAATTGATACTATCAACAATTTCTTTTTGCTTTTCTTCAATGATGTGATTTTTAATTTCAACTTCTTGTTTTTGTTTAGTAATAAGAATATTGGCTTTTTGCTTTTGATGATAATTTTTAGTGATAAATATGATTAGAATAACCAGAAATACTATACCTATAATAAATCCAATTTTTTGTGAATTTTGCCTTTTAATTTCTACTTCTTGAATAACTTTATCATTTTGTAACCCATCTATTTCGTGTTGTTTTTTTTCTGTCTTATACTTGGCATCTGCTTCAGCAACTTGTTTATGCATTTCAGTATTTATAAACGAATCATTAAGCTGTATAAACATATTCGTGAAAACCAATGCGTTTTTGTAATCTTTAATATTTTCAAAATACTGGCTTTTTAGTTTTAAATAACTGATTTTTAAATTAGCCATATTAACCTGATCGCTAACTAATTTAAAAGAATCAATGTATAGATTAGCATTTATATTATC
Source organism: Bacteroidota bacterium (assembly GCA_043719555.1). GTDB lineage: Bacteria > Bacteroidota > Bacteroidia > B-17B0 > Aurantibacillaceae > UBA4416. The sequence goes on from JAYSTR010000137.1 coordinate 13,237, forward strand.
ATTGATATCTAAACAGACTTGTGAAATATTTTTATAAGAATTAGCAAAAGTTTCTTTCTCGAGTTTATGTTCTCTATTTATTTTTAAAGCTCTTTGAAAATAAATTAATGCTTCCTTATACTTACCTTCACTATTTAACAATAAACCAATATTGTCAATTGAAAAAACTGCGCCATAAAAATCCTCGTTTTCTAGTTTTAATTTCAGTGATTCTTCATATAACGCTTTTGCTTTCGGAATCTCATTTATTTTTTCATAAACAGTCGCTAAATTATTAATAGCCCAAGATAAATAAGGACTATTGATTTTTTTATAATTATCCACAGCTTTCTGATAAAACTCTATAGATTTTTTATAGTTTTTAATAGTCATGAAAATATTTCCTACGCCAAGAGCAGCGCTGGCTATTCCTTTTTCTAATTTTAAAGATTCGAATTGGTTTAAAGCCGTTAAATAATGTTGCAATGCCATTTCAGAGTTACCTGCCTTATCGTAGCTAGTTCCAATACTAATATTTAATGATGCTACTCCTTTATAATCTTTTAATTTAGCTTTAATACTTAACGATTTTTTTAAGTAAAACATTGCTGAATCAGTAGTATTAAAATCATGCAGATTACCTAATAAATAATAGGCCTCAGCAATTCCTTTATCGTTTTGTTGTTTTTGTGAAAGACTTAAACCTTTGAATGCAAAACCAAAACTTTCAGTAACATTTTCATGCATCAATTTTTCAGATAAATTAAAACAAATACTAGCCTTTCCAGTATCCGTTTTACAATTAATTAATGATTTTTTTAGCGAATCTATTTGCGCATTAACACAAAAATAAAACGAAAAAATAATCGCATAAACGAAACGTAAAGTATGTAGATTATTTTTAATCATTAATTGCTCTAAAATATTAAAGTTTAATTCCAACTATACACACATCATCAACCTGCTCTAAATTACCACGCCAGTTTTCAAATTCTATATTTAAAATTTCTGCTTGCTCATTCATTGGCTTTGCAATATTCTTTAGCAATAATTCATTTAAGGTTTTGTATTTTAATTTTTTGCCTTTTGGTCCACCAAACTGATCAGCATAACCATCCGTGTATAAATACAACATATCGCCTTTATTTGCAACAATAGTATGTGTAGTAAACGAATCTGTTTTTTCGCCTTTACCAACTGGCATTTTATCTTTTGCCAATTCTATAATTTCATTATTCGAAATTAGTATAGGCTCATTATTAGCTGCCGAATAAGTAATCGTATTTAAGGTTTTATCAAAACATACTAAAATAGCGTCCATGCCATCTTGTTGTCCATCATTCCCTATACTTTCAATCAATCTTTTTCTAACGTAGTTAAGTATTTCGCTCGGATTAACGATGTTTTTTTCTTTTATCGCTTCACTTAAAAACCCAATATTTAAAAGAGACATAAATGCCCCTGGAACTCCATGTCCTGTACTATCGCATACTGCTAAATAAAACTTATTATCGTATTTTGTTGCCCAATAAAAATCGCCACTTACAATATCTTTGGGTTTAAATAAAACAAAATGTTCTGGAAGATTTTTTTGTAATAATTCACTATTAGCAAGCAAAGCATACTGTATTTTTTTTGCATAATGTATAGAATCCAAAATTTCCTTTTGTGTTTCCTCTATGATGTGATTTTTTTGTTCAACATAATTTTTTTGAAGTTCTACTTCATTTTTTTGCTCTGTAATAATTTTATTTGCATTGCGCTGTTGTCGAAGCCCTTTAAAAATAAATAAAGCCAAGAGTAATGAAAGTAGTAATCCAGCGGTAATAAAGTAACCAGTCATTTTTTGTTGCTTTATAGTTACCGCTGCCAATTTGTTTTTTGATTCCAATATTATATTTACTGTTTCTTTCTTCTCCGTTTCGTATTTTATATTAACCTCATTTATCGAATTCATACTTGCCTTATTTAATAAACTATCTTCTATTTGTTTATATTTTTTATGATACATCAAAGCATTTTTATAATCCATATTCAACTCATATCCTTTTGACAATATTTCATACGAAGTTTTTTGCTCTTTTAAATCATGATTCTCTTTTGAAATTAATAATGCATTATTTGCATATAATAAACTTTTATGAGCATCTAATAAGGCTAAAAATACCTCAGCAAGTTTATTACTTGATTCACAAATTCCTTTTTTATCCTCAAACTGTGTGCTTATATCTAAGCTTTTTGAATAAAATTCTATCGCTTTACTATACATTTTGCGAGACATAAATATCTGACCTAAATTGCCAAAACACGCCTTTAAATAAAATGGATTTGGTTGAACTGCAAGTATTTTTAATGCCTCATTAACACTTTTTTCTGCTTCATCCAAATGGTTTTTGCCTATTAGCGGTATTGATAATTCTGAATACACACAAACTAACCCATTCGAATCTTGGATAGTTCTTTTTATTTCAAGACATTTTCTGAGTTCTTTTTCTTGCAAATTAGGTTTATTCTGAGCTAAATAAATAGATGATTTAACCAGCATAGCATTCGATGCTTCAGTTAGATTATTTAACAATAAAAATTTTTTTTCAGCCTCAATTATATGTTTTAGTCCTTCGTTATAATTTCCAATATTTAAATGATGAGTAGCTAATCCGTATTCACACCTGGCGGCGAATAATGGTTGATGAATTGAATCGAATAAAAATGATGCCTTTGATATGAATTCAATTGCGGTTAAAAAATTCCCTTTTCTTCCCTCGAGTTCCGCAAAAGTATGATACGTCCACGCTTTCCAATATGGGTTATTAACCGACTTGGTTAATTCCAATGCTTGTTTTATATAAAATTCTGATTTACCTGAATTAAGAACTACAAGATTTCCTGAAATTTTTACCAACTTTTTTAGCTTATTAGAGTCGGCAATTTGGTTGTATTTAAGCGATTCAATTAATGAGTCAATAGATTTTGCTTGCCCAATTGAAATTAGCGGAAAAGCTAAAAAGATTGATATATATTTAATTAATTGAATAGCTTTTTTCATAATTTAAAGTTTAATTCCAACTATACAAACATCATCAACCTGCTCTAAATTACCACGCCAGTTTTCAAACTCTATATTTAAAATTTCTGCTTGCTCATTCATTGGCTTTGCAATATTCTTTAGCAATAATTCATTTAAGGTTTTGTATTTTAATTTTTTACCTTTTGGCCCACCAAACTGATCCGCATAACCATCGGTATATAAATACAACATATCACCTTCATTAGCGATAACGGTATGCGTTGTAAATGAATTCGTCTTTTCTCCCTTACCAACTGGCATTTTATCTTTCTGCAATTCTATAATTTCATTATTCGAAATTAATATAGGCTCATTATTCGAGGCGGTGTAGGTTATCTTTTTTGTAGTTTTGTCAAGACATAATAAAATACCATCCATACCATCTTTTTGCTGGTCATTACTAATACTATTAATTAAACGCTTACGTACATAATTAAAAATCTCTCCTGGCTCTTCTATATCATTTTCCTTAATCGCTTCACTTAAAAAGCCAATATTTAATAAACTCATAAAGGCGCCAGGAACACCGTGACCTGTACAATCACAAACGGCTAAATAAAATTTATTATTATGTTCTGTAGCCCAATAAAAATCTCCACTAACGATATCTTTAGGTTTAAATAAAATAAAATTATTCGGTAAAAATTTATTTACAAAATCCTGATGTGCTAATAGTGCGTACTGTATCCGTTTAGCGTAATTAATACTATCAACTATTTCTTTTTGTTTTTCTTCAATGATGTGATTTTTAACCTCAACTTGTTGTTTTTGAATTGAAATTATACGATTTGCATGGCGTTGATTTTTTAAACCTTTATAAATGAAAAAAGCTAAGCCTGCTAATAGTAATAAAGCGGTAATAATAAAATACGTTACAATTTTTTGTTCTTTAATTGTTTCGTTCGATAATTTATTTTGAGTAGATAGTATTACATTTTGCTGTTCCTTTTTATCAGTTTCATATTTTGTATTCATCTCAACTAATTGATTTGATAATTCTTTAACATAAATAGAATCCTTTACTTCAGAATATAATTTATAATACTTTATTGCATCAGTTGTATTGCCCTTATTTTCATATGATTTCGCTAAACTTTTATAAGTTGATTCCAATTTCATTAAAGCATTTTCTTTCAAATAAATTTTCTCTGCAATTTTAAAATGACCAATTGCTTCGGCAAATTGATATTGATTACCATAAAATTCGCCTATTTGTAAATGCGATTGCGCTATACCAAAACTATCCTCTAACAGAATCCTGTTTTTTAAACTCAAATCATAATTAAGTAAGGCGTTTTTCGAATCATTTTTAATAGCACATAAATTTCCTAAATTATTATATACCGCTGCGCTACTAAATAAATCATTAGTTTGATTATAAATAACTAATGCTTGTCTGAAATAGTACTCTGCCGATGAGTAATCTTTAGCCTCATATTTAACATCAGCTATATTTACACATACGTTTGCTTCACACGTTTTATTATTTGTTTTTTTAGCCAACGCTAAAGCTTTAATAAAAAAAACAGTTGCCTCTTTGTTTTGTTTTAAATTAAAATACAAGTTTCCAATATTACCTAATACAAGAGCCTGTTTATTTTCATCTTTTAACTCTTCAAATATTTTGAGTGTTTTAAAATTAATTTCAAGCGACTCTTTTTGTTTATTTTGTCGCATTAATACTGTGGCAATATTTGTATAGATTCCCGCAATTTTTATTGGTTGCTTTAACTTTTGTCTAATAACCAAAGCCTTATTATAATGCATTAATGCACTACTAAAATCACCCTTACGATTGTATATACTACCAATATCACTTTCAGCCTGAGCTACATCTTTTTCGCTATTAATTTTAACAGCAAGCTCCAATTCTTTTTCGGCGTACAATAATGATTGATTGATATCACTCGACATAAATTCCCAACTGATATCACCATACAATTTTACCTTTTGAGAATCAACAACTGTTTTATTAAGCACAGAAATTAAACTATCAGTTAATTTATTTTGAGCACTCATAACATTGATGAATACAACTAATAATATGTACGATAGTTTAACTGATTTCATCTAGTCTTGATTTTTCAATTTCACCATTGTTAAAATTGTAGCAATACCAACGGTTTGTCCTGCCTGATCTTGCGCATCGTATTTTGCTAATACATCTTCGGTACTTGCATCATAAATATCTACAACCCATTTTACGATACCAACTTTAATTTCTTTTCCGTTGGCTGCTGTTAATGGTTTGTCGTTTGCTAGTTTTTCTTTACAAGTAAACTTCACGCCTATTGTCATTCCCGGATAAATAGGTCTTGTAAAACGACATTCATCAATACCATAGTTTAATAACACTGGCCCTTTTGGTGGATCAACAAATAAGCCCGCTGCTTTTGATAATATGAAATAGCCATGTGCAACCGTACGTTTAAATATGGTTCCATCTAACGCTTCGGGCTGTAAATGCGCATAAAATTTATCGCCACTTAAATTAGCAAAGTTTACTATATCTTCTTCACTAACAGTATGTGTTGGAGTAATCGTTGTTTCACCAACTTCTAAATCCTCAAAATACTGACGGAACGGATGTACATCTTTAATAATTTGTTTTGCGCCAACCTGATAACTATTAAGTATCGAAGTAATCATACTCGGCGAACCTTGTATAGCTGTACGTTGTAAGTAATGAAACACGCCTCGTTTTCCACCCATCTCTTCTCCCCCACCTGCTCTACCTGGGCCACCATGCACTAACATTGGCATTGGCGAACCATGGCCAGTGCTTTCTTTAGCGCACTCTGCATTCAACACTAAAATACGACCATGCATACAAGCCGCACCAATTGTGTATTTACGAGCAATACTTGCATCATTTGTAATAATAGAACTTACCAAAGAACCCATTCCCATTTTAGATAACTTAATGGCATCTTCAATAGTTTTGTAAGGCATAATGGTACTTACTGGTCCAAAAGCCTCTACATTATGGCAATCTGTATTGGTAAATGGTTTATCATTATAAAAAATAATTGGTGGCATAAAAGCACCTTTGTGTTTATCAGCACCTTTCACTTCAAAGTTTTCGAAGTTGCCAATAATTATTTTTTGAGTTTTAGACAATAACTCCACTTTTTCTTTTACTTCAACAAGTTGCGATTGCCCTGCTAATGAGCCCATACGAACACCTTCTACATTCGGGTCGCCAATGACGTTTTGCGCTAAGCGTTTACCTAAAGCAATTTGCACATCTTCTACCATGTTTTCAGGAACGATGATGCGACGCACAGCTGTACATTTTTGTCCAGCTTTAGTAGTAATCTCTCTCGCAATCTCTTTAATAAAAATATCAAACTCGGGCATAGCTGGCGTAACATCTGTACCTAACACACAACAGTTTAAAGAATCTGCTTCCATATTAAAATGAACGGCTTCTTGTAATAAACGTGGATGCGCTTTCAACATTTTTCCCGTAGAAGCAGAACCTGTAAAGGTTACTATATCTTGGCTTTCGATGTGATCTAAAATACCACTTGCGCTACCACAAATTAATTGAATTGCTCCTTCAGGCAAAATTTTAGAGGCAATAATTTCTTTAACAACTGCTTCTGTTAAAAATGATGTAAGCGCTGCAGGCTTAACAATTGCTGGTACTCCAGCCAACCAGTTAACTGCCACTTTTTCTAACATTCCCCACACAGGGAAGTTAAAGGCATTGATATGAATAGCTACGCCCTCTTTAGGTACACAAATATGATGACCAATAAACGTATTGTTTTTAGAAAGTTTGGCAACATCACCATCATAACAAAATGTTTCGTTAGGAAAAGACTTACGCAAAGATGCGTAAGCAAATAAATTACCGATACCACCTTCAATATCAACCCAACTATCCACGCGCGTTGCGCCTGTAGCCCAACTGATTTTATAAAAATCTTCTTTTTTACTTTGCAAATGCATAGCTAATGCTTTTAGCATCATCCCTCTTTCTTGAAAAGTCATCTTGCGAAGCTTTGGCCCACCAACCGTGCGCGCATAGTCGCACATCTTTCCAAAATCTAATCCTTTGCTACTAACTGTAGCTACAACATCGCCTGTAATAGCGTTAAATAATTCTTGTCCGTTATCTGCTCCGGCAACCCATTGACCTAAAGCGTAGTTTTGTAATTTGTTCATAAAAGTTAAAAAGAGATATAAGCATTAAATATAGAAAAATTGAGGGAATAAATGGGCTTTTTTTACACTAACGTTGGGCAGAAAACCAGATTAGATAATTTCTAAAATTGATTATATTTATATGATGCTTATCGTACAATGAACGCCTATTATGGTTAGATATGTGATAGCGTCATTTAAATAAGTAAGTTAGGTGCAAGCATACAGACAAAGCCAACACAAACTAGAAATATAACAACATTTATATATTTCATAAAGTTATAATGAACGGAAAAGCCATACATAAATCTAAATGGACATTAGAAATGTGTAGTCATGAGGCTTTAAAATATTCAAACAGAACTGCGTTTCAGAAAAATTCTCCAGCTTATAAAGTAGCTTATAAATATGGTTGGTTAGATGATATTTGCAGTCATATGGTCAAACCTAAACCTCATAATCATACTTGGACTTTTGAAGCTTGCGAAAAGGAAGCTAAAAAATATAATTTAAAAAAAGACTTTCAAAACAACTCAAATACGGCTTATCAAGCTGCTTGGAAAAATAAATGGTTGGAAAAAATATCCAGTCATATGGAGGGTAGTAAAAAGCCACATAAATACTGGTCACAAGAAAAATGTGCTATCGAAGCTCTGAAGTATAACCATAGAATAGATTTTCATAAAAACAGTTCCGCTGCCTATAGTAAAGCGCACAAGAGTGTATGGTTAGACCAAATATGCGGTCACATGACAGTATTAGGTAGTGAAAAATTAAGATACGTTTATTCTTTCACTTTTTCTGATGGCAGTATTTATTTTGGATTAACAACTAATTACTATAGAAGATATAATGAACATATACAAGATCCATTTAGTAAAGTGTATCAATATATACAGATTCTTAATGAAGAACCGGTCTTTAAATTACTAACACCTAATTTGGTAGCAACTGAAATTGCGCAAGAATTAGAGAAAAAATTAATCAAAGAACATATTGAAAAAGGATTTAATGTATTAAATGCTGACAAAGGTGGTGGAACGGGCGGTTCAATAGTCAAATGGACATTTGAGTTATGTAAAGCCGAAGCCCTTAAATATAAAACAAGAGGCGCTTTCCAAAAATCATTGGCATATTCAAGTGCTCACAAAAACGGTTGGCTTAATGAAATTTGCAGACACATAATTGGTCCCAAACAACCTCATGGTCATTGGTCAAAAGACAGATGTATTGAAGAATCAAAAAAGTATAAGACAAAACAAGAATTTAGAACAAATTCAAATGCTGCTTATAATAAAGCAGAGAAAATGAAGTGGCTAAAAGAAATAACACAACACATGAATGAACTTAAAAAGCCAAATGGCTTTTGGTCTTTAGAAAAGTGCATTGATGAAGCAAAAAAAAGTAAATCTTATATAGAATTTCAATCTAATTCCAGTTCTGCCTATGGTGCTTCTTTAAAAAATGGTTGGTTAGAAACAATCAAATCAAATTTCAGTGAAATCAAAAAACCAAATGGTTATTGGACATTTGAACTTTGTAAAAATGAGGCGAAAAAGTATAAAAATAAACGACAATTTAGTATTGGTGCAAGTGGCGCTCATGACGCCTCATATAAAAACAAATGGTTAGACTTATTCTTTCCTAAAAAATGAAACGCCGCACCTAACACATCATTACTCATAGTCAAAACAAACCAATGAACAAAGAAATTCAAACCTATAACAACTCTCAAACATTAGAAGATAAAGCCATTTGCGATGTATTGCATGATGAAATTTGCAATCATTTGCCTAAAGCCAATAATAAAATATGGCACGCGCATCCTGTTTGGTTTTTAGAGGAAAATCCTATTGTTGGCTATGATAAATTAAAAGCGGGTGTACGCTTAATGTTTTGGAGCGGCGTAAGTTTTGAAGAAGAACAATTACTGCCAAGTAAAAGTGGAAAGTTTAAAGATGCTTCTATTACATATACTTCTGTTGAGCAAATCAACGTAAAAGATTTAAAACGCTGGTTAAAAAAATCTCAAGACATACAATGGGATTATAAAAACATTGTAAAACGTAAGGGTGTTTTGGAGAGGTTGAAATAAAAGCAAGGTGATATTTTACACCTGTCAGGTTTTTTAAACCTGACAGGTGTTGTAGAAAAATTGATAAAAATTAAAGTACCCTCTTCAAGAAAAAAGTCCCAAAAGGCACTAAGGATAACAGAAAAGCATAAACAGCATTTTTAAAGGATAGCTTTACTTTAAAAAACATAATTGCTAGCAATACCATAAAAGCCACAAATAAAACACCATGCAATGAGCCAATAGGTCGCACATACTCTGGCGTGTGAAACATGTATTTTAGAGGCATAGCAATGAACAACAGAATTAAATAACTATAGCCTTCTATTTTGCCGATAATTAAAAACCATTTCGTGATTGTTGTGTTTTCCATATCTAATAAATATACTGCAATTATTTTTAAGATGAATTAAACTTTTGTAAATTTAATAGGTCAAACATATCTAATACAAAGTATATGAAACAAAAATTTACTCTTTTACTCCTAGTAACTCTTTTAAACCAATCTATCAAATCTCAAAGCCTCTATTTTCCTCCAACTACTGGCAACGTGTGGGATTCGATTTTGCCGTCTAATTTAAATTATTGTCAAGCACGTATAGATTCGCTATACAATTACTTACAAGCAAAAAACACAAAGTCGTTCATCCTATTAAAAGACGGTAAACGTGTTTTAGAAAAATATTTTGGAACCTATACTAAAGATTCTACATGGTATTGGGCATCGGCAAGTAAAAGTTTAGCAGGTTTTATTACAGGAGTAGCGCAACAAAAAGGATACATCAATATTAATAATCAAGTATCGCAATATTTAGGAACTGGTTGGACAAGCGCGCCCTTAGCAAAAGAAAATTTAATTACGGTTAAGCATTTAATATCTATGACCAGTGGTTTAAACGATGCTCCAGCTTTACCATGCGATAATGAAGATACCGTAAAAGCCTGTTTAACCTATTTAGCAGACGCAGGAACACGTTGGGCATATCATACAGGTGCTTACCGAAAAGTTCAAGATGTTGTGAGTAATGCTGTTGGGCAAAATTATAATGTGATTACCAATAATTGGATAGAAAGTAAAACTGGCATGAGTGGAACATGGTTTCAGCAATTATATTACAGCAAAGCAAGAGACATGGCACGTTTTGGATTGTTAAATTTGAATAAAGGAATTTGGAACACGGACACATTACTTAAAGACACAGCCTATTTTAGAGCTATGACAAACACATCACAAAGTTTAAATAAAGCTTATGGTTATTTATGGTGGCTTAATGGAAAAATAAGTGGCATGGCTCCAGGGTTTCAAATTGTGTTTCCAGGACCATTAATGAGTAATGCACCAATAGACATGTATGCCGCTTTAGGAAAAAATGATCAGAAAATTTATGTGGTACCAAGCAAAAATATAGTAATAGTTAGGCAAGGTAATACAGCTGGTGGTTTTAGTTTAGCCGCCTCTGCTTTTGATAATGTGTTATGGGATTATATTAATAAATTAGATTGCAGTCTTACTTCTGTTATCGAAAACGAAAAGCCAAGAATCGCATTATTTCCTAATCCAGTTTCATCTGTTTTAACAATCAATAATTACAATTTCACTATCTCAACAATAAAAATTTATGATATGTACGGCAGCTTGCATTTATCAATTAACAACGAGCAAGCTAATACAACCATTGACCTATCTGGTTTAAAAAAAGGCATTTATACTTTAGAATTAGAAAGTAACGCCAATTTTTTATTTCGAGAAAAAATCGTGAAAGACTAAACTCACTCACCTGTTCATAAAGTTTTAAATATTTTGCCCTTTTACGAAAAATTAATAAGTAAAATTGTGAATTATGTTTTATAACTGGAAAATAGCTTTTAGTAATTCTAACTTTCGTAACCGAATTTTATTCTCGGTATCTGCGTTAATTTTAATACTAATTACCTTTGCTTGGTTATTAGCTTACATTGAAACACGCCAAGGTCACACTTTTTATGATCCTATTTTAAATTTTATTAAACCTCGCGATGTTTCTGATTTTATTTTCTTTGCAACTTATACTACTGCCTTAATAGGTTTAGTTTATGCTTCGACCTCACCCTATAAATTTTTACATTTAATTCAAATGTACGGTGCACTTACCGTGTTGAGAATATTAACATTATTTTTTGTGCCTCTAGAGCCGCCTACTAATATTATACCATTACATGATGGTTTTTTAACGAATACGTTTTATGCTGGCAGTCAAAATTTAAAAGATTTATTTTTTAGTGGGCACGCGGCTACTTTATTTTTATTTTATTTTTTCACAACAAATAAAACTTTAAAATATCTATTTTTAATTGCGGCAATAGCCGTTTCAGTTGGTGTAGTGATGCAACATGTACACTATAGCTATGATGTTATTGCAGCTCCTATTTTTGCATACATAGCATATCGCTTAATTACAAAATTCTCGAAGCATTATTATGCTGATGTAAACCAAACAACGGTTTAAACAAGTTACTGTATATAACATTTTCAATTCCCAATTAATTAGTTAGTTCTGAGTTTTAAATTTATATAAATGCAAAACTTTAGAATTCATACACTTGTTATTGCCTGTTTGTTATTTTTTGCTGCGTGTAAGCACCATAAAACGATAACCAAAACAGAAGAAACTGAACCTGAAAACAAAACAGAATTAACCTCATCATTTTCTGCCATTAAAAAAGAATATGCTGCAAAACTTGCGGTGCCCGAAAAAAATATTCAAAACGAAAAGCTGTATCGCTTTATAAAAGAATGGTACGGAAGCCCTTATAAGTACGCCGGAAAAACAAAACAAGGCATTGATTGTTCA